>JBEKNT010000151.1:0-14233 GCA_049522565.1 Acetobacteraceae bacterium | reverse complement strand
TGATCGAGCCGGGCAAGATACTCGCCAACAACCCGTTCGTGGACGCTGGCAAGGCGCGGCTGGGCCGTGGGCAACGGCAGATCAACGTCGGCATGCGAGAACAACAAAACGTTTGCCGAGGCGCCCAGACGCAGAGGGCATTCAAACGCCTCCTGGTACGGATGAACCTCATCTTCTGCCGTGGTGATCAGTTCAACCGCCAGTGGGTGTAGATCACGCATCATGATCCATCGGATAAGCGACAGCAACGACAGCAACGAAAAGGCGTAGTGTTGCCATGCCATACCCGTTTCGTCGTCGGCCAACTTCAGGCGCCCTCGAAATCCTTCCTGGCTCTCCGTGACAGTAAAGCTGACAAGGTCACTGATAACCCGAAAGTATCGCGCGAGCCGTGCCAGCAGACCGCGCAGATCGGGCGACGACATCATGGCATAGCAGACGACGTCGAACTGCGCTGGCTTGGGAACACACGCAGCGGCGAGCCCGATCGCGGGGTTGCCCGACCATTTGACGGCAAGCCGCCAGAGAAGACCGACCGTTTCGCTCGGGACCCGCAGATCCGGGTTGTCCAGTGCGGCCAAATCCACACCGGCTTCGCGAAACAACGCACGAACATCGAGGCCCTCGTCCTTGAAGGCCTCGGCCAGTCCCTTCACCCAGAATGCTGCGACGCCGACCTGGCGGCGTTCCGTACGGCTGGTTACCACGGCACGCTCTCCCGGCAGCGAAAACTATACGGCACAGTCCAATGAATGCCAGGAACCGCCGCAGCGTTACCGAGGTCCGGTTTGGCCGCCTCGATCAACAAACTTGGCTTCCGGCGCCACTGGGCTGTTGCTCACGGGCAATTATGCTGCATGGCAGTAGTCCTGACCGTGGAGCCATGCTCACAAATGCCAATTCACACTTGTACTCCAACAGTGCCGCTTTGCCAACCTTTCCCTTCCGCCTCGGCAGGAGTGGCCGGGATGCCTGAACCGATATCGGCGGGGCGAAACGTGCTGGCCGACAGCAATGCCAATGCCCGGGGTGTCAACCCGCCGGCGATACCAAAGAAGCTGCTTGTGATCGACGATGAGGTCGGCATCTGCACCGTCATCGCGCGCGTGGCTACAACACTGAGCCTGGGCACAAGAGTGGTATGCGAACCGTCGGACGCAGTGCAGGCCTTCATCGATTTTGCTCCGGACCTGGTCCTTCTCGATATGATCATGCCCGGGAAGGACGGCGTGGATTTGCTCCACGAGATGCTACTCACCGGGGTTCCGGCAAAATTCATTCTCATGTCCGGCTATGGTGAGACCTTCATGCGCCTGGCCCAAGGAGTCGCCGTATTTCACGGCACCGAGTCGCCCGCGACGTTGAGCAAGCCGTTCCGCCGGGAGGCGCTCGTCGCCCTGCTCCGCACGTCGCTGTCGCTTGACGCCGGCACTTCGCCATACGGGCAGTGGGCGTAATGGCGTCCCAACGAACCGAGTAAGCCAGCCGTGCACAACCGCACACCAACAATGAACGCATTCCTGTAAGGCGGTGTAGAGGCCGGAGAATACAGCGAGAACCGTTGCCGCACATCACATGCGCTTCGTCGCATCGTCGGCCGCCCCGGCTCGGGGAGCGCGCGCATCGGCGGTCGGTGTCGACCACTGCGGCGCTGGCTTCGAACACGATTTCCAACTGAACGCGCCGCATCGTCCCGATTGCCAGATGAGACCGACATCATCGCCACATTTTTTGATCTTGGCGTGGCTTGGTAGCCCCTCGTTAACCTGCATCGGTTAATCCATCCGCCGCGCGCCGGCGTCACTCAGCAAACGTCAAGTCGCGAGCGACCATTATCGGAGATCGTCCATGCTGGATATTTTCGCGAACTTCAAGGTTCGGACCAAGCTGTCTCTGCTGCTCGGCCTGTCTGCTCTGGCCCTCATCGTCTCGATAGGCGTGGCGGCTTCCATGATACGCCAGCGGATGATCGACGATCGGGTCGATAAGCTGCGCGCGGTCGTGCGGTCCTCGATCGGCATCGCTCAATCGCTGGAGAACCGGGTCGCCGCGAAGCAGCTTACCCAGGAGCAGGCGCTGGCGATGCTGCGCGACGATGTGCATGCCATGCGATTCGATGCGGGGGAGGGTTATGTCATCATCGTGGCCGATCCCGTGGACGGGCGAGCCATGGTACTGGCGCACGGCACCGATCCAAGCCGTGAGGGCAAGGCGGCGACCGCGATGGGCACCGACGGCCGGTCCATGAGCGACATGATCCATGACGCGTTGAACGGTCACGACAGCGGCGTCATCAGCCTGATGTTTCCGCGACCGGGGCAAACCGTTCCGCTTCCTAAAGTGTCCTATGTGACCCGATTCGAGCCCTTGAACGCGGTGTTCCTCGCCGGCGCCTACACCGACGATCTGACCGCCGCTTTCCACGCTACGTTGTGGCACCTGGCGACGATCGGCGGATTGATTCTGCTGGCCACGATACTCGCCACCTGGCTGATCGGCCGCGACATCACCCGCTCGCTGGGTGCGCTGCGCAGCGCGATGGAACGGCTGGCCCATCGTGAGTTTGCCACGAACATTCCCGGTGCCGATCGCCGCGACGAGATCGGTGCCATGGCGGCTACGGTGCGCGTGTTCAAGGACAGCATGATCGAGACCGAGCATCTGCGCGAGGATCAGGAAACACAAAAGCAGCAGGCCGAGCGGGAGCGCCGCCAGGCGATGCTCGGCCTCGCCGCCAGGTTCGAGGCGACCGTCGGCGGCATCGTCGAGGGCGTCGCTTCGGCGGCGACGGGGTTGCAATCGACCGCGCAATCGATGTCGGAGACGTCGGAGGAAACCACGCGGCAGTCGACCACGGTCGCGGCGGCCTCAGAGCAAGCCAGCCGGAACGTGCAGACCGTCGCTTCCGCGACCGAAGAGCTGGCATCCTCGATCCGCGAGATCAGTCAGCAGGTCGCGCAGGCGAGCGGCATGATCCAGCATGGCGTGCAGGAGGCCACCAGGTCGAATGAACAGGTGCAGGGTCTGACCGCGTCGGCAGAGAAGATCGGCGATGTCGTGAAGATCATCAGCGGTATTGCCGCGCAGACCAACCTGCTGGCACTCAACGCCACCATCGAGGCGGCGCGGGCCGGAGATGCGGGCAAAGGCTTTGCCGTGGTTGCCAGCGAGGTCAAGGCGCTGGCCAACCAGACTGCCAAGGCAACCGATGAGATCGCAGCGCAGATCAAGGCGATCCAGGAGGCGACGCAGATCTCCGCGCAGTCGATCCAGAGCGTCGCCGAGACCATCGGCAAGGTGAACGCGACCGCGGCCGCCATCGCCGCGGCGGTGGAGGAGCAAGGCGCGGCGACCCAGGAGATTTCTCGCAACGTGGTCCAGGCGGCTCAGGGCACGCAGGAGGTGTCGGGCAGCATCGCCGGTGTCAGTGAAGCCGCACAACAAACCGGCGCGGCGGCGGTGCAGGTTCTCGCTTCGGCCGGCGCGCTGTCGCAGAACGGCGAGGCTCTCAAGGCACAGGTTGCCGCCTTCCTGCAAGAAGTGCGTGCGGCTTAGGGCCAGCGGTTTACCCGGCATTAGGGTTCACGTGGCACAACTGTTTGGTTCGGCCAAATAATCAACAGGGTGGTGCGCATGTTCGGATTCGGAAACGCTACCAACGATCTCGCCAACAAAGTGGAATGGCTCGATACCTTGTCCTTCCACTGCGGGATCGGGCTGTGGGATGCGATCTTCTACGAAGGCGACGCCCTGCATCCGAAGGCGCGATGGACGTGGTCGGCGGAATTCCGCCGGCTATTGGGCTACAGCACGGAAGCGGAGTTCCCCAACGTGGTGCAGTCCTGGTCCGACCGGCTGCACCCGGACGATGCGCCGGCGACCTTCGCCGCCTTCGGCGCGACCTGCAAGAGCGGCGTCGGCTACGACGTCACCTATCGGCTGAAGATGCGCGACGGCTCGTACCGCTGGTTCCGTGCAACCGGTGGCGTGGTGCTGGATGCCCAGCGCCGGCCACGCCGCGCCTGCGGCTCGCTGGTGGATATCGACGCGAGGATGCAGGCAGCGGCGAAGCAGAAGGCCGCCCTGGGCAAGGTGGCGAGCGGCTTCGAGGAACGGATCGGCACGCTGGTGCACGCGCTTTCCGCCGCCTCGGCGGTGCTGGAAGCGACGGCGCGCTCCATGTCGGCCACTGCCAGCACGGCGAACCAGCAAACCGCCGCGGTTGCCAGTGCCGCGGCGACGGTAAGTTCCGGCGTGCAGAGCGTCGCGGCCGCCTCCGAGGAGCTATCGTCCTCGATTGACGAGATTGGCCGGCAGGTAGCGGAATCGACGAAGATCACGGGCAAGGCAGTGAGTGACGCGCAGCATACCGACAGCATCGTCCGCGAGCTTGCTGACGGTGCCAGCCGCATCGGCCATGTCGTCGGGCTGATCACCGACATCGCCGCGCAGACCAACCTGCTGGCGCTGAATGCGACGATCGAAGCCGCGCGCGCCGGCGAGGCGGGGAAGGGCTTCGCGGTGGTGGCAGCGGAGGTGAAGAGCCTGGCTAACCAGACCGCCAAGGCGACCGAGGAGATCGGCCAGCAGATCGGCCAGATTCAGGCCACCACCAACGAGGCGGTGGCGGCGATCCGCGGGATCACCGCAACGATCGAGCAGGTGAGCGCAATTTCCACGGCCATCGCCGCCGCGGTCGAGGAGCAAAGCGCGGCGACGGCGGAGATAACCCGCAACGTGGCCCAGACCGCGCGGGCGACAGAGGACGTGAGTTCGAATATCGGCGGCGTCAGCCGTGCCGGGAACGAGACTGGCGCCGCCGCCGCGGACGTGCTGTCCGCCGCGAGCGACCTGTCGAAACGCTCCGGCCAGTTGTCGGACGAGGTGAACCACTTCCTGGCGGATGTGCGGGCGGCCTGACGAGGTCGTGCACGCCGACGGTAGCGGTGCGGACAGTCAATCGCTTTCAGTCTGCCAATAAGGAGCCGCCATGCGCGCAGCCTTCCGCAGTATCAACGGCCGGATCACCCTCATACCGACGGTCGCCTTGATCGCGCTGATATTGGTCGGATTTGTGGCGGTCCGCACCATTGGCAACGTCACCCTCGTCGAACGCGAGGCACGGGCTCGCGCCGTGGCGGATGCGGCAACGAAAATCGTCGAGTCCTTCGAGGCCAAGGCTGCGAAGGGCGAGATGCCGGAAGCAGCCGCCCAGGCGGCCGCGAAGGAGGCGCTCCGCGCCATCCGTTTCGACGGCGACGAGTACGTGAATGTCCGTGGTCTGGATGGCATTATCGTCGTGAACGGCGTGTTCAAGGACCGGGAAGGCACGCGGTCGATTGACAACCGGGACGGCAACGGGACCTATTTCTCTCGCGACATGGTCAAGGCGGCCAAGGCGGGGGGTGGTTTTAGCTATTATCTTTGGCCCAAGACACCGAATACGCCGGCAGCGCGCAAGGCGACCTATTCCGAGTTGTCGGGAGACTGGAAGTGGGTTGTCGGTGCCGGCGTTTACCTGGATGACGTCGATACGACCATCCGGCACAACGCAGAACGCATCATGGGAATTGTCGCGGTGGTCGCATTACTGACCTTCGGGATCGCCTTCTGGCTCGGCCGGCGCATCGTTGCTCCGATTATCAGCCTCACGAACGTAACGCATCGCCTTGCCGACGGCGACCTTTCCGTGGCGATCCCGGGGATGGACCGGCGCGACGAAATCGGGACCATGGCGGCTGCGGTCTTGGTGTTCAAGGACAACATGACCGAGACGGAGCGTCTGCGAGCCGAGCAAGAGGCGGCCAAACTGCGGGCCGCGGCGGAGCAGAAAGCGGCGCTGCACGGGATGGCCGACGGCTTCGAGACCCAGGTCGGTCGCCTGGTTGAAATGCTCTCCGCCGGGTCTACGGCGTTGGAGGCCACCGCACAGTCGATGACGGGCATGGCGAACCGGAGCAATGAGCAGGCCGCCACGGTCGTCTCGGCGGCAGAGGAAGCGAGCACGGGGCTTCAGACGGTGGCATCGGCTGCCGATGAACTGACAGCTTCCATCAGCGAGATCAGCCGCCAGGTCGCGCAGTCATCGAAGATCACCGCAAAGGCGGTCGAGGACGCCAAGCGCACCGACGCCATCGTGCACGCGCTCGCCGATGCCGCGGAGAAGATCGGCGCTGTCGTCGGCCTGATCACGAACATCGCCAGCCAGACCAATCTTTTGGCGCTGAACGCCACAATCGAGGCGGCGCGGGCCGGTGATGCCGGGAAGGGCTTCGCTGTGGTGGCTTCTGAGGTCAAGAGCCTCGCCAACCAGACAAGCAGGGCGACGGAGGAGATCGGCGCGCAGATTACTCAGATCCAGGCCGCGACCAAAGAGGCCGTCGAAGCCATTCGGGCGATCTCCGCCACCATCGAGGAGGTCAGCACGATCGCGACCAACATAGCCTCCGCCGTCGAGGAGCAGGGTGCGGCCACGTCGGAGATCGCCCGCAATGTGCAGCAGACGTCCCAGGCTGCGCAGGAGGTGACCGCGAGCATCAGCAACGTGAGCCAGGTGGCGAGCGAAACGGGCACGGCGGCCAGTCTGGTCCTGACCGCGGCATCTGACCTGTCGAAACAGGCGGAACAACTGTCCGCCGAGGTGAATAGCTTCGTGGTGAGCGTCAGGGCGGCTTAGGAGCCGCTGAGAAGCAATCGCCCCAACCCGAGCCGCGTACTCGTCATCCCGGCGTACTCTCCATCCCCGCGAAAGCGGGTACCCAACCGCGGATCAAGTCCGGGTCGGTTTGGGTCCCCGCTTTCGCGGGATGACGTACGGGCGGCTTGGGCGTGTCACCCGTCGGTCCGCTTCGCTGCCCAACCGCTCTCGTAGCGCGGGAGAGGTTTACTTTGCGCGCCCCGCTATTAGACAATCGTCCCGGACACGCGGGAGGCAACGACATGCGCATCGCCATCATCGGCCAGCAGGACTTTGGCAAGGCCACCCTGGAAGCATTCCTCAACCGCGGCGACGAGGTCGCGGCGGTGTTCTGCGCCCCGGAAAAGGGCCGCCCCGATCCGCTCCGGCTGGCAGCCGAGCAGCGCGGCGTGACCGTGCACCAACTTCCCAAGCTGACCGACCCCGCGGCGCAGGAAGCCATGCGTGCCGCACGCGCCGATATCGGCGTGATGGCCTATGTCACGCAGTTCGCGCCGCAGGACTTCGTCAACATCCCGAAATTCGGCACGATCCAGTTCCATCCCAGCCTGCTGCCGCTGCATCGCGGCGCCTCCTCCATGAGTTGGGCGATCATCTGCGGCCGCACGGAGACCGGCTTCTCGATCTTCCGCCCCACCGACGGGCTCGACGAGGGCCCGGTGATCCTCACCCGCGCGGTGAAGATCGAGGCGGAGGACACGCTCGGCTCGCTGTATTTTGGCAAGATCTTCCCGATGGGCGTGGCCGCGCTGGTCGAGGTGGCCGACCTGGTGGTCGCCGGCAAGGCGCCGGCGCTGGCGCAGTACGAACCGGATGCCGGCTACGAGGGCATCATCCGCGACGCGGAAACCCGCATCAACTGGGCCTCGCATGTCGATCTGACCTACAACCTCATCCGCGCCGTCAATCCCGCGCCCGGTGCCTGGACCACCCACGACGGACGCAAGCTGTTCCTGTTCGAGTGCCGCAAGCGCATCGCCCGCACCTTCTCCGAGGTGAAGGGCAAGAAGCTCGGCGAGGTCGTGGCGGTGACCGGATCGGGCGCGCTGATTCACGGTCAGGGCGGCTTCATCGAGGTGCAGCGCGTGCGCTGGGACGGTGGCAAGAAGGTCGCTGCCGCCGAGGCTGATCTTGCTGTCGGCACGATCCTCGGCGGATAGACCGGCCTCGGTGGATAGACCCGCCTCGGCGGATGGACCGGCCTCGACGGGTAAACCGCGCGTTGCCGATCCGCGCCGCGGATTGTAGCGTCCGCCGCACATCAGGAGCGCGAACACCCTGTCCATGCCCGCCCGCACGTTGCTCGTCGCCGTGGCGCTGGTCGCCGCATGCCATGCCGCCGCGTTGGCGCGCGACCTGACGGTCGTCGTGCGCGGCGAGGCGACGCCCGACGCCGTTCGCCAGGATGTTGCCGCGCCGTTCATCGCGGCAACCGGCATTCCCGTGCAACTGGAGAGCTGGGACGGCGGCCTGGACACGCTGCGCAACCAGCTCAAGGCGCCGGACAACACCTGGGACCTGGTCGAGGTGAACGCCGAGGAACTCGCCACCGGCTGTGGAGAGGGCCTGTTCGAGAAGCTCGACTGGTCGGCGATTGGCGGCAAGGACCACTATTTGGCGCAGGGCGTCAGCGACTGCGGCGTCGGTGCGGCGCTGACCACGCTGGTGCTGGCCTGGGATCGCGACAAGTTCCCGGCCGCCCCGAGCTGGGCGGACTTCTGGGACGTGGCGAAATATCCCGGCAAGCGGGGCCTCTACAAAGGCGTGCGCGGCAACCTGGAGTTCGCCCTGATCGCCGACGGCGTGTCTCCCCCCGACGTCTACAAGGTGCTGGGGACCAGCGACGGGGTGGATCGCGCGTTCCGCAAGCTGGATCAGCTCAAGCCGTATATCGTGTGGTGGCAGACCGGCGCCGAGGCGGCGCATATCCTGAGTTCCGGCGACGTGTTGATGACGACGGCGCCATCCGGCCGGATCGTCATGGCGAACCGGACGGAGCATCGCAATTTCGGTGTGCAGTGGAACGCCGGGCTGTATCAGGTGGAAAGCTGGGCGGTCGCGAAGAGCAGTCCGGACCTGCGCCAGGCGCAGCAGTTCCTGTATTTCGCCGGCATGCCGGCGGTGGAGGCGCGGCTGTTCGAGAGTGCCGGCATCGCCGGGCTGGCCAAAGGCACGAATGACGGGCTGACGCCGGAGGTGCAGGCGCTTTCACCGACCGTTGCAGCCAATCTGAGCGCCGCGGTTCGCCTCGATACCGGCTTCTGGCACGACAACCTGGCGAAGCTGCAGCAGCGCTTCGACACGTGGATGGAAGGGCACTGAGCAGGGGGGCGGGCCCAAACTGCGCCACCTCTGTGGCCCCAGCGCTGGGCCCCCGCTTTCGCGACGGTGACGCCTCGGCCGCCGCCTTGCCCGGATGGGTCAATGTCTCGGGCGCTCGGTGCAACGTGGCGGGCGCATGAGGCCATGCTCCGCGGGTGATGTTGGGTGTCCGCCGATTGTTCCGTTGCCGGAGAGCATCCATGGTGATCGTCGCGCATGGACCGGCGTTGACTTCGCACCAGCCTCCCCCACAGTCTCCGCCCTGCTCAGCCACAAGGGAGGACCGGACCATGACCGCGCATAACGGCACCGGGGCAAAGCGCCTGCGTTCCCGCCGCTGGTTCGACGAGCCCGCCGATCCTGCCATGACCGCGCTCTACCTCGAGCGCTACATGAACTACGGCATCACCCCGGACGAACTGCGCGGCGGCAAACCGATCATCGGCATCGCGCAGACCGGCTCCGACCTGTCCCCTTGTAACCGCCACCACATCGAGTTGGCGTCCCGTGTGCGCGACGGCATCCGCGATGCCGGCGGCGTGCCGCTGGAATTTCCGATGCATCCGATCCAGGAGACCGGCAAGCGGCCGACCGCGGCGCTCGACCGCAACCTGGCCTATCTCGGCCTGGTCGAGGTGCTGCACGGCTATCCGATCGACGGCGTGGTGCTGACCACCGGTTGCGACAAGACCACCCCCGCGTGCCTGATGGGTGCGGCGACGGTGAACATCCCGGCCATCGTGCTGTCCGGCGGGCCGATGCTGGACGGCTGGTGGCAGGGCCGCCTGTCCGGCTCCGGCACCATCATCTGGGAAGGGAGGAAACTCTTCGCCGAGGGAAAAATCGGCTACGACGAGTTCATGCAGATGGTGTCGTCGTCCGCGCCGTCCGTCGGCCACTGCAACACCATGGGCACCGCGACCTCGATGAACGCGCTGGCCGAGGCGCTGGGCATGTCGCTGCCCGGCTGCGCCGCCATCCCCGCGCCGCATCGCGAGCGCGGCTGGATGGCCTACGAGACCGGCAAGCGCATCGTCGGCATGGTGCACGAGAACCTGCGGCCCTCCGACATCATGACGGAAGCGGCGTTCGAGAACGCGGTGGCCGCCGCGGCGGCGCTGGGCGCGTCGTCGAACTGCCCGATCCACATGGTGGCGATCGCGCGGCACATGGGCGTGGAGCACACGCTCGACGACTGGCAGCGCGTGGGTCCCGAGATTCCGCTGCTGTGCGACGTGCAGCCGGCGGGGCGGTTCCTCGGGGAAAAGTTCCATCGCGCCGGAGGCGTGCCCGCAGTGATGAAGGAACTGCTGGCGGCCGGCAAACTGAACCGCGATGCGATGACCGTCACCGGCAAGACCGTCGCGGAGAACCTGCGCGACGTGGCGGACGGCGACCGCGAGGTGATCCGTTCGTATGATGCGCCGATGCTGCCGGCGGCCGGCTATGTGGTGATGTCCGGCAACCTGTTCGACAGCGCGGTGATGAAGATCAGCGTCATCGACCAGGATTTTCGCAAGCGCTTCCTGTCCGATCCGTCGCGGCCGAACGTGTTCGAGGGCAAGGCGATCGTGTTCGAAGGCCCGGAGGACTACCACCACCGCATCGAGGATCCCGATCTCGGCGTGGAAGACCAGTCGGTACTGATCATCCGCAACTGCGGCCCGGTCGGCTATCCCGGCAGCGCCGAGGTGGTGAACATGCAGCCGCCAGCGTCGATGTTGAAGCGCGGCATCATGGCGCTGCCGACCATGGGAGACGGGCGGCAGTCGGGCACGTCCGCAGCGCCGTCGATCCTCAACGTGTCGCCGGAGGCGGCGGTGGGCGGCGGCCTGGCGTTGTTGCAGACCGGCGACCGCATCCGCATCGACCTCAACACGCGCAAGGTGGACGTGCTGCTGCCGGCCGGCGAGCTGGAAGCGCGGCGGCGCGCCTGGACGCCGCCCAAGCTGAACAACATGACGCCGTGGGAGGAGATCTACCGCTCGATGGTCGGCCAGTTGGGCAAGGGCGCGTGCCTGGAGCCGGCGACGCTGTTTCTCAACATCATCGAGACGCGCGGGGAGTCGCGCAACAATCATTGAAGCGCCCTCCGATCGTATCCTGATCCGCGCGCTTCGATCCCGGCCGCTGTCAGTCCGCCAGCAGGTTCACCACAAAGACACCAAGGCACGAAGCAATGAATCTTCGTGCCTTGGTGTCTTTGTGGTGAACCTGCTGGCGGACCGACACATCGCGGTGGCGTTTCACGTGTGGCAGAAGCGGACTTGCAGCGTCGGAGGCAGCGCACTCGCGGGACGGCGGACGCGCGCGTCAGCACCTGGCGCACTGCCGCTCATCCGCTTAACGCCGTGTTAAGGACCCATACCAGAGGATGCGCGTCAGGCGATCGGATCGCCCGGCAGCATTCTTCGAGGCGCTATGCAGGACGATCGGGTGGCGCGCAGTCTCGCCACAAGCGCACGGCGCCGGCTGGCCGGATGTTCCGGCACGTGGTTCTGCGCCCTTGCCATCGTCGCATTGTTCTCTGTCCTTGCCGCCCGCACCGGCAGCGATGCCGACTGGGACCTGCGCAATTACCATGAGTACAATGCGCATGCGCTGATCTCCGGCCGGTTCTGGTCCGACATCGCCGCGGCGCAGTTGCAGACGTTCTATTCGCCGGTCATGGACATCGCCCTCGGCGCGATCCGCGACGCGCTGAACGATGCGCCGGTGCTGCGCAACGTCGTGCTGTCGCTGCCCCAGGGCGTAGCGGTGGCCCTCGCCTTCCTGCTGACGCTGCGGGTCATCCCGTGCACGCTGCCGGGACGGACCTTGCTCGCGCTGGCCGCGGCGCTGTGGAGTGGCGTCGGCGCGGCGGGTTATCCCACGCTCGCTACCGCCATGAGCGATGCGGTGCCAGGCGCCTGCATCCTTGCGGGGCTGTTGCTGCTGACCGGCGAAACCATGCCAGCCGCTCGGTCCACTGCGCTGGCCGGCATGCTGTTCGGCGTGGCCGTCGGGCTCAAACTCACGACTGCGCCCTATGCGATTGCCGGGACGATCGCACTGCTTACCGCGCCACGACGCACTGCGTCGCGCCGACTGCCCGCCCTCGCCACGTTCATCCTGGGTGGGACGGTCGCCGCAATTGTGCTCGGCGGTCCGTGGTGGCTGTTGTTGTATCGCCACTTCGGCAACCCCATGCTGCCCTACCTGAACCAGGTCTTCCGCTCCCCGTTCGTCGATCCGCTGCCGTTCACCGACGGACGTTTCTTCCCGCGCGGCATCACGATGGCACTGGCATATCCGTTCTATTGGGCCGCGCAGCCCCGCGCGCTGGCGAGCGAACTGCTGGTGCGCGACCCTCGCTTCGCCATTGCCTATGTCGCACTCGCGTCGATCGCGGTGCGGGCGTTGCGCCGGCGGCTGGACGGCAGGTCCGGCAACCGTAGCGCCGCGATGCTGGCGGTGTTCTTCAGTGGAACGTTTGCGCTGTGGGAGATGCAGTTCTCCGTCCTGCGCTACCTGGCGGCGCTGGAACTGCTGACCGGGGCGATCGTGCTGACGGCGCTGCGGCCGTGGCTGACGCGACCCGGCATTCGCGCGCCGGTCGCGCTGGCTTTCGTTGCGCTGTGCGTCGGCACCCAGGCGATGACCATCTACCCGAATTGGGGACGCATGGCGGCACCGCTGCCGATGCGCGCAAGTCTGCCGACAGCGGTCGAACCGGACGCCATGGTCGTGCTGTTGGACGGGGCACCGATGGCCTATCTCGCCGATCTGTTTCCCGCCACCGTCCGGCTGGTGGGGGCCAACAACAATCTTGTGCGGCCCGGGGGCGGCAACCTGCTGGCCCGGCAGGCGGCCGCGGCAATTCGCAACCACGAAGGCCCGCTGTATGGGCTGCAAGACCAGGTCGAATCGCCCGGCACCGCCGACCGCACCCTGGCGTATTACGAATTGCGCCGCGGTCCTTGTGCGCCGGTGGAGTCGAATCTCGACAACAACGCCATTCAGTGGTGTCGCTTGTTGCCTCGGCCGAGACAGGATGACCCCACGGTGCGCCCGCAGGGAACGATGGCGTCCGGCGCGCGCTGAGCGTGCTACCGAGGCGGCTGGTTCGGGGAACGGAGAATGGGCCAGTGGGCGGTTGTCCGCGGGATTTGCGCGTTCGCCCGACCACCGGACATTCCGCAGGATGCCGCGATGCGATCGCTGAAAAGCCGTGCCGCCCAGACCGGCGCAAAGCGGCGTGCTGGCCGGCCGGGTGACCAGCCGCGGGACACGGGCGGCGAAGACTGAAGCCGCGGAATGGCAGCAACCGGATGCGGCGATCGATGCAATCGGGGCCACGGTGGAGGAACTGCACCGGCGCCTCGACGACGCCACCAAATGGTTGCATAACTGAACCATGGCGGTTGCATCGATCCGTTCGGTCTGGCGGCTGTTGCGCCGTATCGACCGTGCCGGTGGGCGGATTCGGGGCATGCCGCGGGCGGTGGTTGGGCAGGCCTGAGTCACTCCGTAAGGCGCTTATTGCGAAGTTTGTTGATGCCTCCGCCCGACCGGGGAATCCCCTGGTTATGGGCCGGGATTTCCGGCCGGCCTGACAGCCACACGCCACGGCCTGGGGTGGCCCGCGGCTGCGTTTTTTCAGCACGGAGGCAGTGCGGAGAACACGGTGATCACGGAGAAAGAGCGGACCGCGTCGGCGGGAGCTACATCACGGTGCGACGGAGACCGTCCACCAGACGTGGCACGTTGAAGTTCAGTAGCAGGCCAACATGGATGCCGCTCATCCGGAGGTACGTGCGGCGTTGCACCTCGTGGATCGGGAGCATGGTGGTGACGGCTTTGATCTCCAGGATAAGCTCGTTGGCGACAACGATATCCGCCTTGAAGCCGTCACCGACTGGTGCACCTTTATAAGTGATGGGAATCGCGACTTGCCTCGCGAAGACAATGCCCGCCTCTCCTAACTCGCGGCATAGGCATTGCTCGTAGACGGATTCCAACAGGCCGGGGCCAGGGATGGCGGTGCACCTCGATCGCCAGCCCGATCACCCGATCGGTCAATGGTTCCGCCAGCAGCATAACGCTTCCTCCGTGATCACCGTGTTCTCCGGCTTTCTCCGTGCTGAATATCAACGAAACGTCAACGCACCGGCGCTGAGGGTCTGACCATAGAACCGCACCGCACCGGCAGCGACCGCTGTTCGGCGGCCTCAA
>JBEKNT010000150.1:0-14301 GCA_049522565.1 Acetobacteraceae bacterium | reverse complement strand
GACGCGTAGACCAGCAGAAACACGCAGATGCCGACGCTGTCTTTCGCCGTGTAGTACGGGTGGAACGGCACCGTGTCCTGCGGCGTCTTGACGTCGATGCCCAGCGGGTTGTTCGAGCCGACGATGTGCAGCGCCGCGACATGCAGGAAGATCACGCCCACCAGCACGAACGGCAGCAAATAGTGCAGCGAGAAGAACCGGTTCAGCGTCGGGTTGTCCACGCTGAACCCGCCCCACAGCCAGGTGACGATCGGATGGCCGACGATCGGGAAGGCGGAGAACAGGTTGGTGATGACCGTGGCGCCCCAGTACGACATCTGCCCCCAGGGCAGCACGTAGCCCATGAACGCGGTGGCCATCATCAGCAGCAGGATGACGACGCCCAGCATCCACAGCAACTCGCGCGGGTATTTGTAGGAGCCGTAGTATAGCCCGCGGAACATGTGGATGTAGGTGACGATGAAGAACATCGATGCACCGTTCTGGTGCAGGTAGCGGATCAGCCAGCCATAGTTCACGTCGCGCATGATGTGCTGGACGGAATCGAACGCCAGGCCGGTGTTCGGCTGGTAGTTCATCGCCAGCAGGATGCCGGTGGCGATCATGATCCCCAGCGTCACCATCGCCAGGGCACCGAAGTTCCAGAAATAGTTGAAGTTCTTCGGCGTCGGAAAGACCGCGTATTCCTTCTGCAACAGCGTGAAGATCGGCAGGCGCGTGTCGATCCACTTGATCACGGGGTTGCTGAAGTCGCTGTCGTGCTGCTGGCCGGCCATCGGCGGTTTCCTCTCGTCAGCCGATCTTGATCTTGCTGTCGGACTCGAATGCATAGGGCGGCAGCGCCAGGTTCAGCGGTGCCGGCCCGTGGCGCACCCGCCCGGACGTGTCGTACTGGCTGCCGTGGCAGGGGCAGAACCAGCCACCCCAATCGCCGCGCGGATCGGACGGCTTGTTGCCCAGCGGGACGCAGCCCAGATGCGTGCAGATGCCGATCAGCACGATCCACTGCGCGTGGTCCGGCTTGACCCGCGCCGAGTCGGCCTGCGGGTCGATCAGTTGCGAAAGCTGCACGTCCTCGGCCGACTTGATCTCGGCGGCGGTGCGGTGGCGGACGAAGATCGGCTTGCCCTGCCAGACGATGGTGACGCCGGAGCCCTCGGGGATCGGGGCGATGTCCAGTTCCACCGCGGACAGTGCCAGCACGTCCGCGGACGGGTTCATCGAGTCGATCAAGGTCCAGGCGAAAGCCGCCCCGCCGATCGCCGCAGCGGCACCGGTGACGAGTTTCAGGAAATCGCGCTTGGTGACCTCTCCGGCATGGCCGTGGCCGTGCGTCGCGGCGGAGTCTGACATTCTACCCCTCTTCCCCGTAGCGGTCAGGCGCAGGGCGCACCTAACCGCGGACAGACCCTGCGGCCTGCCCGATCTTCTGCCATGCCGAGCGGCCTGAGGGGCCGCATGCCGCACTGTAAGGGTGGGTGTTCGCCCCTGCAACACGGCCCCCTGCACCGGCGGCGCGACACGGGCTACCCTGATCGCGTGATCGGAACAACCCCCATGACCGAAGCTGCAACAGAAAACCTGCCCGACGTGCCGCATCTGGCACTACGGGAGCCGGCGCGGGCCTGGTTCGAGGCGCTGCGCGACCGGCTCTGCGCCGCGTTCGAGGCGATCGAGGACGATGCGCCCGCCGCGGCGGGGAACGGCGCGGCCGCCGTCGGAGCGGCAGGTGGGGCGGCCGGCAACGCGGCCGCCGGCTCAGCGGTCGGGATGGCCGGCAGTGCCGCCGCCGCTGTGCCAACCTGGACGGCCGGCAACGCTGCCGCCGGCTCAGCGGTCGGGATGGCCGGGCGGACTGCCGCCACACCGCTGGCCGCCCGCCCGGCCGGACGGTTCGACCGGAGTTGGTGGACCCGACCGACGCCGGACGATTCGGATGGCGGCGGTGGCGTCATCAGCCTGATGCGCGGCGGCCGGGTGTTCGAGAAGGTCGGGGTCAACGTCTCCACCGTCTGGGGCGAGTTCAGCCCGGAATTCCGCGCGCAGATTCCCGGCGCGGCGGAGGACCCGCGGTTCTGGGCCAGCGGCATCAGCCTGGTCGCGCACATGCAGTCGCCGCGCGTGCCGGCGGCGCATTTCAACACGCGGATGCTGATCACCACCAAGGGCTGGTTCGGCGGCGGCGGCGACCTGACGCCGATGCGGCTGCAAACGCCCGAGGCGCTGGACGACGCCGCCGACTTCCACGCCGCGTTCCGGCACGCCTGCGACCGGCACGACCCGCTCTACTACCCGGCGTTCAAGGCGTGGTGCGACCGCTATTTCTTCCTGCCGCACCGGGACGAGCCGCGCGGCGCCGGCGGCATCTTCTTCGACCATCACAATACCGGCGACCCCGAGGCCGACTTCGGGTTCGTGCGCGACGTCGGCGAGGCGTTCCTCGACGCATTCCCGCGCATCGTGCGCCGCCGCATGGCCGAGCCGTGGACCGACGCCGAGCGCAGCTACCAACTCGTGCGGCGCGGGCGCTATGTCGAATTCAACCTGATCCACGATCGCGGCACGCTGTTCGGCCTGAAGACCGGCGGCAATGTCGAGGCGATCCTGATGAGCCTGCCGCCGCTGGTGGCCTGGCCATAAGACGTTACCCAACAATTGCCGCGCCAGTTAGCGCCTGCCGAGGGATAAACGAATCACCATCCGGCGCAGCATCGTCCGTCCGTCATGGCGGGCCCCCGGGTCAAGTGCCCGGGGGCAGGCTCCGGCCCGCCATCCACGACTTTGCTGCTCACATAAAGGAAAGTCGTGGATGGTCCGGCTTCGCAGACCATGACGAATTGGGCACGGTCCGCACGTCGACTGACGCAGTTATTCCGCGGCGAGCCCTTACGGGCGCCTGGCCGTAACTGGCACGGCAGGAAGGACGGCTCACGGGCCGCAGGAACGCAACGGCCACTGGCCGGGCATACTCTGCATGAACGTCCGCAGTCACCGCGGCGTGACCGGAAGCCAGGTCAGCCCTTGGTTGTCGTCGAATAATGGGTCAGCCCCTGATCGGCGTATTTCTTCAGACGCCATTTTCCGCCGACATTCGACCACTTGGCGTTGCCAACGGGGTTCAATCGCATTTTGCAACCGCCGGCGGCCGCTTGCGCCGGCAGTTCCGCGTATTTCACAAACCCCATCGCCGTCCAGAAACCCGTGGATTTCGCGTTGAGGGAATCGAGAATCAGCCGGCCCTCCTTGCCCTGCGCCTTCGACCAGTTCACCGCGAACTCGACCATGATGGTGCCAGCGCCCTCGGCGCCCGGATGCGCGGTCAGCTCGTCGAGTTTGGGAGACATGCCGCCGCTCAGGATCATCAGTGCGACCGGCTGGCCGACGAGCCTGTAAACGAAACATTTGGACGCCGCCGCATCATCGTCGGCCAGACACCCGAGCATCGCATCCAGCACCTCGCCAATGAACCCGAGCTGCTGGGCACCCTCGTCGGTGCCCAGATGGTTGCCGTAGTTGCCCACGTTCGCCCGGAAAGTGCCGATTACCGCGGGGAAATCCACGCGTGCCACCTCCGCGACTGGCGGGTCGGTGATCCAGGTATATCCGGACATCAAGACCTCCCTCAACAGTTCAAGATCGATGAGCGCCATTGAAAGTCTGCCTTGCCGCGGATCAGGCAGCAATATGATTATGCAAGGACCGGATGATTGTGAAAGGACCGGTGCCGCCGGCCGGCGGCCCCGCACCGGGTGATCGCGCAACCCCAGGCGTCGCCGCGACCGGGGTCGGTATCGCAACAGTCGTACGGCGACGCCTTGCTATCGTCCATTGCCTCCCGCGTGCCTGAATGTGCGGTTCCCGCACATTGCCGCCCATCAGGCTCAGACACCGCCCGATCCTGACGGGCGTGCCGCCGCTGCTGACCTGGCCGCCGCTGCCCGCCTGTCAGGACGCGCTTATTGCCGGGAGCGCAGCGTCGCAGCATGCTGGCGCGGAAGGTTTGCTGCACCGTTGCGCTGCGCGCAAGAAACAGCCTCGTGCCGCTGGCAACGTCGGCAGTTTCATTCAGGGCGGGTCAGCAGCCCTGGCCGGTGGTCAACTCGCAATGACGAGCCCCAAGGAGAAGGAACATGGCCGAGCCGATCCTGTTTCCCGGCGTGGTGGAGTGGTCCGGGGAAAACCCCGGCATTTCGCTGAAGCAACATCCGGACGGACCGTTCGTCACCCTCGCCAGCTTCTTCCGCGTGGTGCTGTCACCGTTCGGCCGCGGCCACGCGCTGGTGCTGCTGCAATCGCCGCAGGACGCCAACCCTCCGGCGACACGGGCCAATCTGTGCCTGACCGACAACGAACCCCTCGCGCGTTACCTGGTGGATGGGTTCGTGGCCAATTTCGGTGCGTTCAAGGGATTGCCGGGACTGGCCGGGCTGACCTACCGCAAGCTCGACGCGGTGTCGGCATCGGGCGATCCGGGCAGCGCGTATTGCGAAACCGTGCGCGCCGGTGACACGACGGTGGTGCTGACCTGGAGCGGCCTCGGCGCGCCGTTCTGCTTCGCATTCCCGCCGGAGCGCTCGGCGACCGGGCGGCATCACATGCCCAGCCTGTTCGTCCCTTGCGCCGACGCCACCGTGACGGTGAATGGCCGCGTGCTGCCGGGCAAGCCCGTGCCGCGCGACGTCGCCGGCCACGCGATCAGTACGGCGATGCTGGCGTTCTCGGAGACGTGGATCCGGGCGTGATGTCGCTGCGGGCGGCGGAACAGGGGCTCGCCGCGTCCAGGACCCGGCCGTCGTGACCGGAGCGAGGGATGCTTGCTCCGCCCGCACGACGAGCCTCACCGCCGATACCGCCGCAATCCGCTGCGGAACACCAGCAGCGCCAGCCCCGCGTAGATCAGCGACGCCGCGACCACCAATATCCCCGCCGGCACGCTCGGTTGGCGCAGGAACCGCACCGGCAGCACCACGACGAATCCCGCCGGCACGATGGTGTAGACGACGAGTTTCGTCGCCCCGGACCAGATCGAGCCCGGCCAGGTTCCGAATGTCAGCAGGAACTCCACCAGGTCGCGGGCGAAGCTGCGTGCGCCGCTGGCCCAGAACGCGAGGCTGGCGAACAGCACGCCGGTCGCCAGATACACAATGAATCCGCCGACCGACACGAACAGCAGCGCCGGCAGGTCGCCCCGGTGCAACGATGCGGCGAAGGCCAGCAGCGCGACGCCGACCAGGATGTCGCCCCAACCCGGCGCCGCACTCTCCTGCGCAAGCAGCCGCGGCAGGACCGCCCGCGGCTGGGTCAGCCAGGCATCGAGATCGCCCCGCAGAATCACCGCCGCCATGTCGCGATAGCCGCCGGCGAACACCCCGGCCGCGCCGAAGGTGACGGCAAGCAGACCGATTTGCAGCGCCATGTCGGCAAGCTGCCAGCCGCGGACACTGCGAAATCCGGCGAAGAACAGGAACCACATCAACAGCACGAAGCCGTTGTTGAGCACCATGCCGCCGAGCAGCAGCGTGAAGTTCGTGCGATCCGCCACCGATACGCGGATGGCGGCGGTCATTTCCGCGACATAGAGGCGCATCGTCAGAGCCCTCGCGTCAGCAGGCGCCGCATGCCCGCGCGCCAGATTGCGCCGCAGAGCAGTGCCAGCAGCGCAAGCCAGGTCAGCACTGCGGCGAATGCGGTCAGGACGGTCGCTGCGTCATGCTCCAACGCGATGACGGCGGGCCAGTAGAGGCTCGCAGCGAATGGGCTGAACGCGGCGATACGCGCGAGCCAGGCCGGATACAGGGTCACCGGCGCGAACAGGCCGCCGAGCAGAAATATCAGCTTCTGCATGATCAGATAAGCGGCGAGCGAGCGGCGCACCCAGAAGGTCGAAAGCCCGGCAATGGCAACCAGCATGACGTGCACGCAGCCGCCGAGCAGCGCCAGCGCCACGACCGGCGGCCAGGCCGCGGCGGGAGCGGGGAGATCGGACAGCAACAGGACGCCAGCGCCGCCCAGACCCAGCACGCCAAGCCGCACCGCCATCCCGCCGAGCGTTTCGCAGATCTTGCCAACCAGATACGGCATCGGCCGCAGCAGATGCGCTTCGATGGCGCCCGAACGGATATCGTCTTCCAATCGCAGATGGATCGCCGGCACCGACAAGGTGATCCATTCGGCGATGCCGACATAAAGCACGATGCCGGACGGCAACGGCAGAGCGTCGGCGGCATGCTCTGCCGCGACAGCGTTCCAGAACTTGCCGAGGGTCGTCATGACCAGCAGATAGTACAGCGCGCGACCCAGCAGCACGGCGCGCGCCGACAGCGTTCCCGCCGCGCCGATGCGCGCCATCGCCCACGCGCCGCGCGCCAGCGGTTCAAGCCGCGTAGATTTCATGGATCACCTCCTCCATTGGAGGATCCTCGATGGTAATATCCTCAATTCCCCCCTGCGCCAGCGCTGCCGCCACCACCTGCGCCACCCGCGCGATGCGGGTGTCCACGTCCAGCAGCGACAGGTGCGGTTCGCCTGGCCGCCGCGTCACACCCGGCAGATCGAGGACAATCGCCGGCGCCGCCGAGCGGATGGTGATGAGCTTGCGTGACAGGAACCGCCGGCGCAGTTCATCGGTCGGCTGGTCCACGACGATGCGGCCGGCATTGACGACGATGACGCGCTCGCAGACCAGTTCGATGTCGCGCGTGTCATGCGAGGTCAGCACGACGGTCAGGCCCTCGGATTGGGCCTGCGCGTTGATCAGCTCGCGAATGGCCGCCTTGGCGGTGATGTCGAGGCCGATGGTCGGTTCGTCCAGGAACAGCACCGCGGGGCCGTGCAACAGGCTGGCCACGATCTCGCAGCGCATGCGCTGGCCGAGCGACAGCCGGTTCACCGGTTGCGCGAGCAATGGCGCCAGGTCGAACCGCCCGATCAGCCGATCGAGCCGCGCGGCGAACACGGCGGCGTCCTGGTCGTAGATGCGGCGCAGCAGCGCGAAGGATTCGCGCACCGGCAACTCCGTCCAGAGCTGCGAGCGCTGGCCGAACACCACACCGATGCGGCGCGTGAGCTGCATCCGGTCGCGCCACGGCACCAGGCCGAGCACGCGCGCGTCGCCGCCGGAAGGTTGCAGGATGCCGGTGAGGATTTTCAGCGCGGTGGATTTGCCGGCGCCGTTCGGTCCGATCAGCGCGACGCGCTCGCCGCCGGCGATGTCGAAAGAAACGCCGGACAGCGCATCGATGGTGGCGTGTTGTGGAGTCAGCAGGTCGCGCAGGCGACGCCCGGACTTAGCGTAGCGGTATTGCTTGCCGAGGTTCCTGACGGTGATGACGGCTGACATTGGTAACGGCTCGAATTTGGATGACGGGGGCGCGGCAGACACGAGACGACGCGGCAATACCTTCCACTCGCGAGGCGAGCGGATTGCCGGTCGTGCTGGTCATATCAAAGCGCGTGGTCATCATGGTTCGAACCTGGATCAGGCGTCCAATAGGGCACGGTAGCGAACGGCCTGGTGTGGATCAAGCAGAAAAGTTGCCGTCTGGCGCAGCCCGGCGTGTGACACCGGTCGCGGCAAGATCGATGTGTGGCGCAGGCCGCTGTGAACCGCGTCGCAGGCCACCAACGACGACGGCCGCAACAGACTCGCAATTGTCACACAGATTGGGTTGAGCGTGCGACCGACCACCGGTAAGGGCCTCGACAGAACCGTTAAGGATTCGTCATGTCGATCGTTTGCCCGTGGTCCCGTGCCGCATTACTCGCCTCTGCTGCCGCCCTGGCCGCGGGGCCGATGGCAGCGGCCGCGACCATTACCGCCTTCACCGCGAACGATCTGGTGATCAGCACCGTCTCCGGCAGCACGCTCGACACCGCGGCGCCGATCGTGCTGCAGGAATTCCAACTCGGGACCGGCGGCACCTCGGCGACCTCGGTGGGAACGCTGACCCTGCCGCAAACCAGCAACGGCGCCAATTCGGCGATCTCCGGCGAATACGGTTCGGCGTCGGAGGGGTTCCTCCAGCAATCCGTGAACGGTCAGTATCTGACGATCATGGGCTATGGCGTGAACGCCACGACGTTCAATACGGCGCCATTCTCTACCTATGGCGCGACCGGCCTCGGGCAGACGACCAGCCTGACCGCCGCCAACCAGACGGGAACCGTCTACACCACGGTGCCGCGCGTGGTCGCGCTGATCGGCGCGGACGGCAGCATCAATACCAGCACCGCGCTGACCGGCGTGTTCAACACGAACAACCCACGCAGCGTGGTGACGGTGGACGGTTCGTCGTTCTATGTCTCGGGGCAGGGCGCCAGCAAGACCGACCCGACCCAGGGCGTGTTCTACGCCACACTTGGCGCCACCACCGCGACGCCGATCGACAACAGCACCGATACGCGCGCGGTCGAGATCGTCAATACCGGCAGCGGCAACACGCTCTATGTCTCGCGCGATCAGAACCCGCCGGGCAGCGGCAGCCAGAACTTCACCAATGTCAGCAGCCTGACCGGGCCCGGCGGCGGTCTGCCGACCTCGTCGGCCGGACTGGTCACCACCCATATCATTCCGCCGGCCAGCCCGGACTCCCTGGGTGGCAACAACGGCTCGATCAATGTGACAGCCGCGACCGAAAACGGGGTGAACGATTCCCGCCTTGGCAAGTTCGTCTATCTCAGTCCGGAGCAATACTTCTTCGCCAGCTCGACGGTGCTGTACGTGACCGACAGCGGCCAGCCGAAGAATGGCAACGCCAACGCGGCCGCGCTTGGGGAGGGCGGGCTGCAGAAATGGGTCCTCACCAACGGCGTCTGGACGCTGGACTACGACCTGACTGCCGGGCTGAACCTGGTGAACAACGCGAACGCCAACGCCAATACCCCCACGGCGCCCGGCGTCACCGGCCTGTTCGGCCTGACCGGCGAGGTTGTCGGCGGCAGCGTCGAGCTGTTCGCTACCAGCTACGGGTTGAACGAGCTGTCGCCGAGCTACCTTTACGAAATCACCGATTCGCTGGCGGCGACCAGCCTGCCGGGCAACGAGAGCTTCACCACGCTGTACGCCCCCGATACCACGACGGATGACGTTTCGATCCGCGGCGTGGCCTTCGCACCGGCTCCGGAACCGGCGTCGATGGCGCTGCTTGCCACAGGGCTGACCGGGCTGGGCCTGTTGCGACGCCGCGCCATGACGGCCTGAAGCGGCGGGCTGGCCCGGGTCACACCGGGCCGCCGCATCACACTTCGAATGCCTGGTGCAGCCGGGGCGTCTCCACCGTCCCCGGCGGCAGCTTCCCGGCCAGCGTCTGCATCGCACCAGGTTCGCCATGCACCAGGAACGTGCGCCCGACGCCGCCGATCGCGCCGTGCCAGGCCAGCAACTCCTGCTGATCGGCGTGGCCGGAAAAGCCGTTGATCGTGTGCACGCGCGCGCGCACCGGGATGTCTTCGTCGAAAATGCTCACCGACCGCGCTCCGTCGATGATCTTGCGCGCCAGCGTTCCCGCCGCGGCAAAGCCGACAAACACGACGCTGGCGTCCGAGCGCCAGAGGTTGTGCCGCAGATGGTGACGGATGCGCCCGCCCGTGCACATGCCGGACCCCGCCATGATGATCGCGCCGCCGACGATCCGGTTGATCTCCATCGACTCGCTGGCATCGTGCGTGAAGTGCAGCCCCGGCACGTGGAACGGATCTTCTCCCCCGCGCACCAGGTCACGGATGGCGGGTCCGCAATCCTCCGGATAGCGGGCAAAAATCTCGGTGGCGGAGATCGCCATCGGCGAGTCCAGGAACACCTGCACCGAGCGTTGCAGCTTGCCCTGCGCGACGCCGGCGTGAATGGCAAACAGCAGTTCTTGCGCGCGTTCCAGGGCGAAGGCGGGAATCAGCACATTGCCGCCGCGGGCGAAGGTGTCGGTGATGGCGGCATAGAATTCCGCGATCGAATCGGCATAGGAGCGGTGCATCCGGTCGCCGTAGGTCGACTCCATAACGACGATGTCGGCTTGCGCCGGCGGCGCCGGCGGGTTCAGCAACGGATGGCCCGCGCCGCCAAGGTCGCCGGAAAACACCACCGTCCGTGCGGTGCCGTTCTCCCGCACCTCCAGCGCGATGCTGGCAGAGCCGAGGATATGCCCCGCCTCATGGAACGTCGCACGCAGCCCGGGGCCAAGCGCGACCGGCTCGTTATAGCGTGCCGGCTTGCCGAACGCGTCGAGGCCGTTGAGCGCCTCCGGCAGCGTATACAGCGGTTGTTCCTGCACCTCCTGGCCATGGCGCCGGCGATGCCGGCTGCGCCGCCGCGCTTCCTCCTCTTGCAGCCGCGCCGAGTCCAGCAGCACCAGGCGGGTCAGCTCGCGGGTCGGCGCCGTGGCGATGATCTCGCCGTGGAAGCCGCGCTTGATCAGCAGCGGCAGCCGGCCGCAATGATCGAGATGGGCGTGCGTCAGCAGCACGCAGTCGATGGCGGCGGCATCGAAGCCGAACGGATCGGCGTTCTCATGCTCCAACTCGCGGCTGCCTTGCAGCAGTCCGCAATCGATCAGGATGCGCCGGCCGGCGGCCTCGACCAGGTGGCAGGAGCCGGTGACCGTGCCGGCCGCACCGTGGAACGATAGTTTCATGGGTTGGGACCTGCGGTTTCGGGGGTCAGCAACGGCTGGCCGATCGCTTCGTACCAGCCGAGTATGTCCCGCCAGACTGCCTCGGCGGTTTCCGCGAACCAGAACAACTCCCGGTCTTCCGGATCGATCACGCCCTCTTCCACCAGGGCATCCGGGTTGAACACCCGGCGCCAATACGCCTCGCCGACCAGGATGACCGGCAGCGGCCCGATCTTTCGGGTCTGCGCCAGGGCGAGCACCTCGAACAGCTCGTCCAACGTGCCATAGCCGCCCGGAAACACCACCAGCGCCCGCGCGCGCTTGACGAAATGCAGTTTGCGGATGGCGAAATAGTGGAACAGGAAGCACAGCTCGGGGGTAACGTACGGGTTCGGGTATTGCTCGTGCGGCAGCACGATGTTGAGACCCGCCGAGCGCGCGCCCTGATCATGCGCGCCGCGATTTGCCGCCTCCATGATGCCGGGGCCACCGCCGGTCATCACCACGACGCGTCCGCCGCGAGCCCGCTGCCCGGCCGCACCGATCAGCCGGCCGAGCGCGCGCGCCTCGTCGTAGTAGCGGCTGTTCGCGAGCACGCGTTGCGCGATCGCCAGGCGGTGCTGCAACGTGGCGTTCTGCGGATCGCCTTGCAGTGCCGCACGACACGCCTCGACCGCCTGCTGCGCGACGCGTCCCTCCGGGATCCGCGTGCCGCCGAACACGACGATGGTGTGGGCGACACCGTAATCCTGCAACACCCGTTCCGCCTTGGCGTAGTCGAGCAACAGCCGCACGCCGCGGGTTTCGTCGCGCGCCAGGAAGTCGACGTCGCGGTCGGCCTCGCGATAGCTGGGACTGTTCAGGATCGCCCGAACGGCGGCCGGCGCGGTCGGATCCTCCTCCGGCGGTTTCGGCCGTTGCCCGGGTAGCGGACGCTGCCGCCGGGTGGGATGGGCCGGAGGCGGATTTGCCATGCGTCCGCTCCTTCATCCGGATCGCAGCGCGTTCGCCAGCCGCGCGACCAGCGTATCCGCCGCGGCGACGACCTGCGCAGTCATGGCGGCACCGGGCGCAAATGTCACGCCCTCTACCGTATAGAGCATGCAGACGCGCGGCAGGCCGTGCAGCATGCGCGCGAGCGCGATCGCTTCGGCGACGCCAAGACCGTGCGAGGACGCGCCGGATTTGGCCGGCAGGACGTCAGTGGCGGTGCAGTCGGCCTGGTGGATCGTGCCGGCCGGCGCGCCGGATACCACCGCGTCGATCAGCCACACGCTGTCCACGTCGCGCAGGCTCTCGATCAGTGCCGCGACACCGCCGTCCTGCTCCTCGACCCGGACATCGCTTGGCAGGTTGCCGCGCAAGCGCTGTGCGACCAGCCGACCCACGCCGTCGTCGCCGCGATCGGGATTGCCGATGCCGATGACCAGACGACGGGAGGCAGAAGACGTCTCCCCCTCCCCTTGAGGGCTTGAGCCGCGAAGCGGATCAAGGTCGGGGGGAGGGGTGTGCGCGCCACCAGCCAAGGAGCGCGCGCACCCCTCCCCCCACCCCCCTCCCTCAAGGGGAGGGGGAGAAGTTTGCTTCATCACCCACGCACCACGTCCAGCTTCAGGAAATGCGTCGCGCACGAAATACACGGATCGTGGTTCCGTATCGCTTGCTCACACAAATGGCCGAGCCGCTCATCCGGCAGATCCAGCCAGCGCGGGGCAAAATCGAGCAAATCCGCCTCGATGCTCGGCTGGTTCTGCGAGGTCGGCGGCACGATCTTGGCGTCCAGCACGCTGCCTTCCGTGTCGAGCCGATAGCGATGATACAGCATGCCGCGCGGCGCCTCGGTGCAGGCATAGCCGACCCCGGCGCGCACCGGCGTATCGACGAACGGCCGGTCCGGTGGCTGGTACGCATCGATGATCCGCAGCGCCTCGTCGAACGCGTAGACCACTTCCACCGCACGGATCACGATGCTGCGGAACGGGTTGTTGCAGGTCGGCCCGAGCCCCGCCTGCTTTGCCGCCTCCTGCGCCAGCGGCGACAACAGCGCTGAATTCAGGCTGTAACGCGCCAGCGGCCCGGTCAGGTAAGCACCATGGCCGATATGCCGGGAATGCAGCGCATTCGAGCGCTTGACGTGGAATTCCTCGAAATGCGCGTCGTATTGCTGCGGCGTGATGTCCAGACCCTTGTTCGACACCACGTGTCCGGCATTGAACGGATATTCCCCCGCATGGCCGAGCGACACGAATTCATAATCCCGTTCGACATCGGGAAATTCGAATCCGGCGACCAGCTTCACCGTCGCCAGCGATGCGTCGCGGCCGCGCAGCAGCCCGTCGCGCAATTCGCGCAGCTCGCGCTTGCTCGGCACGCGGTAGAATCCGCCGACCCGCACATTGATCGGGTGGACTTCCCGCCCGCCCAGCAGACGGAGAATCTCGTTGCCCAGCTTCTTCAGCGCCAGCCCGTCGCGCACCACGTCCGGGTGGTCCTTCGCCATCTCCACCGCGCCGTCGTAGCCGAGGAAGTCCGGCGCGTGCAGCATATACATGTGCAGCACGTGGCTCTCGATCCACTCGCCGCAATACAGCAGCCGGCGGAGTGCGCGGATCTCCGGCGTGACGGCGATGCCCAACGCATCTTCCATCGCGTGCACCGCGCTCATCTGGTAGGCGACCGGGCAGATGCCGCAGATCCGGGCGGTGATGTCCGGCACTTCCATGAACGAACGGCCGCGCAGGAAGGCCTCGAAGAACCGTGGCGGCTCGAAGATGCGCAGTTCGGCGTCGCGCAGCTTGCCGTCCTCGATCACCAGGCGCAGCGCGCCCTCGCCTTCCACCCGCGCCAGTACATCGACCTTGATGGTCCTACGTTCCATGACGGTCGCCCTCTTCGCGGAACGCTTCGGCGCCGGCATTGAAGGTGCGGTAGACGCGCTGGAGGTCGCGTTCGTTCATGCCGTCGTTGCGCAGCTTGCGGCTGAGCGAGACCGTGTTGGGCGTCTCCTTCGGCCCGAAGCAGCCATAGCAGCCACGATTGTACGCGGGACAGATGGCGCCGCAGCCGGCATGTGTCACCGGCCCCAGGCAGGACGCCGCGCCGCGCACCAGCACGCAGACGGTGCCGCGCGCCTTGCACTCCATGCAGACGGAATGCGGGGGAATATTCGGCTTGCGGCGGTGGAGATAAGCCACCAGCACCTCCAGCAACTGGTGCTTGTTGATCGGGCAGCCACGCAGCTCGAAATCGACGTTGACATGCGCGCTGATCGGCGTGGAGGTGGCGAGCGTGTCGATATAGTCCGGCCGGGCGTAGACGATGGCGGTGAAGTCGCGCACGTCCTTGAAGTTGCGCAGCGCCTGGATGCCGCCGGCGGTGGCGCAGGCGCCGATGGTGATCAGCGTGCGCGACTGACGGCGCACCTCGTGCAGCCGTTCCGCGTCGTGCGGCGTGGTGACCGAGCCTTCCACCAGCGACACGTCGTACGGGCCCTTCAGCACGCCGCGCGTGGCTTCCGGGAAATAGGCGATGTCCACCGCGCCGGCCACCGCCAGCAGTTCGTCCTCGCAATCCAACAGCGAGAGCTGACAGCCGTCGCAGGAGGCGAACTTCCAGACGGCGAGCCTGGGTTTGCCGGTCATAAGAACCGTCCTCCTACCCCCCTTGTGGGGGGTTGGGCCGCAGAGCGGACCGACGG
>JBEKNT010000149.1:0-14346 GCA_049522565.1 Acetobacteraceae bacterium | reverse complement strand
CCGGTGACATGGAATGTGGACTTGGCGTGGCTTATTACCTCTCCCGCTACGCGGTAGTGGTCAATACGCGCTGCGGCGAGGGTGAGGGCGCTCGGGACGCCCCGCAGCTTGCGTTTGCTGCGGGGCGACCCGATCGCCCTCACCCTCGCCGCTGCGCGTCTTGACCTCTCTCGCGTAGCGGGAGAGGTAATAAGCCACGCCATGTCCACTTTCCTTGTCACCGGCGGCGCCGGCTTTATCGGGTCGCATCTGTGCGACGCGCTGGTGCGCCGCGGCGATACCGTGCGGGTGCTCGACGACCTGTCCACCGGGTCGCACGACAACCTGCCCCCCGGCGTGACGCTGATCGAGGCCGACGTGGCAGACCCGGATGCCGTGCGCGCCGCGGTCGAGGGTGTGGACGGCGCGTTCCATCTCGCCGCCATCGCCTCGGTGGCGCGCGGCGTCACCGACTGGCTCGGCACCCATCGCGCCAACCTGACCGGCACGATCACCCTGCTCGACGCCATCCGCCGCCGCGGCGTGCCGATCCCGGTGGTCTACGCCTCCTCTGCCGCGGTGTATGGCGACTGCCCCGTGGCTCCGATCGGCGAGGACGCCGAGTGCCGCCCGCTCTCCGCCTATGGCGCCGACAAATACGCCTGCGAGCTGCACGCGCGCGTGGCCAGCCACGTGCACGGCATCCCCACCACCGGCCTGCGCTTTTTCAACGTCTATGGCCCGCGCCAGGACCCTCGCTCGCCGTATTCCGGCGTGATCTCGATCTTCTGCGAGCGCGTCGCGCGTGGCGCGCCGATCGACGTGTTCGGCGACGGAGGCCAGACCCGCGACTTCGTCTTCGTCGCCGATGTCGTCGCCACCCTGCTTGCCGCAATGCGGCGCCCGGACCCCGGCGCGCCGGTGTTCAACGTCTGCACCGGCACGCCCACCAGCGTGCTCGATCTCGCGCGCACCATCGCGGAGCTTGCCGGCACGGCGCTCGATGTCCGGCACCGCGAACCGCGCGCCGGGGAAATCCGCCACTCCACCGGCATGCCGCAGCGCGCCCGTGCGGCCTTCGGTCTGGGCGACCCGGTGCCGCTGCGCGTTGGCCTGCGCAAGGTGCTGGACTGGCTCGCGACCGGTCACTAAACCCGTACACCTCTCCCGCGCGAGCGGGAGAGGTCAAGGTGCGCAGCACCGAGGATGAGGGTGCCGCGTGCGACCCGATCACCCTCACCCTCGTCGCTGGCGCGCCTCGACCTCTCCCGCTCGCGCGGGAGAGGTTTTAAGGGGGGCCGTCGCTGAAGACGCTGCTGGTCATGATTGTCCTGCCGCCGGTGGGCCTTGTATGGGCAATCCTCGCGGGCGTGGCGTTACTGCGGAGCTTCCCGCGGCTCGCACGATGGCTCATCGGCGTCGCCGCGCTGCTGCTGCTTGCCCTGGCCATGCCGGCCGTCGCAGGCACGCTGCTTTGCTCGCTGGAGCGTGACCTGCCGACCACGCCACCAACCGACAAGCCGCCCGGCGCGATCGTCATCCTCAGCGCCGAGGTGACCCACACCGCCGGCAACCCGCCGGGCGTCACGGTCGGGCGCCTGACACTGGAACGATTGCGTGCCGGCGCGGCGCTTCAGCGGGAGACCCGGTTGCCGATCCTGGTTTCCGGCGGATCGCCCCCGACCGAACCGTCACCGATCGCGGAGCAGATGCGCGAGAGCCTGATCCGGGACTTCCAGGTCCCGGTGCGCTGGACCGAGGACCGGTCACACGACACCTGGGAGAACGCCCGGGACAGCGCCGCGATCCTGCGCGCCGCCGGCATCGACTCGATCTACCTCGTCACCCACTCCTGGCACGAGCGCCGCGCGCTGATGGCCTTCGCGGCGACCGGCCTTACGGTGACCGCTGCGCCGACACCGCTGGACCTGGTCCCCGGCCCGATCGTCTGGGACTTCGTGCCGCGGGTTTCGTCCTGGGAGACCAGCTACTACGCCCTGCACGAGTGGATCGGCTGCGCTTGGTATGCGTTGCGATGACGGTCCGGTTGCGGGCATACACCTCGCTCGACGCCTTGCCCGCCGAGACCGACAGGCTGTTCGCCGCCGCGCCCGGTCTGTTCCATAGCCGAGCCTGGTGGCGCACGGTCGTTTCCGCCGGCTTGCCGGAGGGCACCCAGCCCTGCTTCCTGCTGCTGTCGGCCGACGACACGCCGGCGGCACTGTTCCCCCTGCTCCGGCCGGCGGCGGGCGCCGCGCTGGCAAGCCTCACGACGCCCTATACCTGCGACTACGCGCCCCTGCTGGCGCCTGGCCTCTCCGCCCCGGCGCAGGCGGAAATCTTCGCTGCGTTCGCCCGGTTCTGCCGCGGCTGGGCGACCACGCGGCTCGACGCCCTGCCGGACGACTGGCCGGCGCTGCCCGCCTGCCTCGACGGTGCGCGCGCGGCCGGCCTGGCGGTGCTGCGGTTCGCCCATTTCGGCAATTGGCACGAGGACGTGCGCGGGCTGGACTGGTCCGGCTATCTCGCCCGCCGCCCGGGCGCCCTGCGCGAGACGATCCGGCGCAAGCTCCGCCGTGGCGAGCGGCACGCGGATGCCAGCTTCGCCCTGATCGCCCGGCCGCAGGACCTGGAGCCCGGCATCGACGCATTCGAGCAAGTCTATGCCCGAAGCTGGAAAGAGCCGGAGCCGTTCCCGCATTTCAATGCCGGGCTGATGCGGGAGACCGCCGCCGCCGGGCTGTTGCGCCTTGGCATCTGGCGCATCGGTGGCGCGCCGGTCGCGGCGCAGCTCTGGATTGTGCAGCACGGCACCGCGACGGTGCTGAAACTGGCGCATGACGAGGCTTTCCAGGCGGACTCGCCAGGCACGGTGCTGACCGCGCTGATGCTGCGGACGCTGCTGGATGGGGAGCATGTGGGAGCGATCGACTTCGGCCGCGGCGACGATGCCTACAAGCAGGGCTGGGCCAGTCAGCGCCGGCAGCGCATCGGCATCGTGCTGGTCAATCCGCGCCGACCCGCCGGCCTGGTATTCCTCGCCCGCCACAAACTAGGACGGCTGCGCGCCTTGATAGTAACCTCTCCCGCGCTGCGGGAGAGGTCGAGACGCGTCAGCGGCGCGGGTGAGGGTGCCGCGAGCAGCGAGGTCTGAGACCATGCGCATCCTGTACAGCCACCGCATCCAATCGCGCGACGGCCAGAGCGTGCATGTCGAGGAACTGGTCGCCGCGCTGCGCAGCCTCGGGCACGAGGTTCTGGTGGTCGGCCCCGGCTTCTACGAACAGGCGCGCTTCGGCGGCGAAAGCCGGCTGGTGCCGTGGATCCGCGCCCGCCTGCCCGGCGCGGTCGGCGAACTGGCTGAGCTGGCCTACAACCTTCCCGCCTGGTGGCGGCTGCGCGCCGCCTGCCGCCGGTTCCGGCCGGAGCTGATCTACGAGCGCTACAACCTGTATTACCTGGCCGGCACCTGGGTGGCGCGCAGCAGCGGCGCGACGCTGTTCCTCGAGGTCAACGCGCCCCTGGTCGAGGAGCGGACGCGCTTCGGCCAGCTTCGCCTGCGCTGGCTGGCCAGTGCGCTGGAGCGCTACGTGTGGCGCTCGGCCGCCAAGGTCCTGGTGGTCACCGGCGTGCTGGGACAGGCGGTCGCCGCCGCGGGCGTGCCGCCGGAGCGGATCGCCGTGGTGCCGAACGGCATCGATCCGGCGCAGTTTTCCGGGTTGCCGGCGCGCGAGGCCGGCGAGGGGCCGCCGGTGCTGGGCTTCGTCGGCTTCGTGCGCGACTGGCACGGGCTGGACGCGGTGATCGCCGCGATGGCCGCCGAGCCTGGCGGGCCGGATCTGCGGCTGGTGGTGGTGGGCGACGGCCCGGCGCGTCCGGCGCTGGAACGCCAGGCGGCGGCGCTGGGCCTGGCCGACCGGGTGACCTTCACCGGGCTGCAACCGCGCGAAGCCATCCCGGCTCTGGTGGCCGGCTTCGATATCGCCCTCCAGCCGCTGGTGGTGAGCTACGCCTCGCCGCTGAAGATCTTCGAATACATGGCGGCCGGGCGGGCGATCGTCGCGCCGGATCAGCCGAATATCCGCGAGGTGCTGCGCAACGGTGAGACCGCGGTGCTGTTCGACCCGGCAGAGGCCGGGGCGATGTGGCGTGCCATCCGGCGACTGGCCGGCGACGCCGGGTTGCGGCGGCGGCTGGGCGAAGCGGCGCGGGCGGAGATCGCGCAGCGCGACTACACCTGGCGGGGCAATGCCGCGCGGGTGGTGGCGTGGGCACGGGATGACGCCAAGGCGGACTAGGCGGCGTGCAATCAGACGGCCGGCGGAGCGACTCGTTGCTGTCCGGGTGCCGGCCCGGGTTCTCACGGTGTGTGGCGACGCCCAACGATTGCCGCGCCACATAACGCACGGGTCCCGCCCAATTCGCCATGGCGGGCCTTCGCCCGCCATGACGGTGAGGCCGGTCGTGCGCGTCACAAGATGACTCGTTCGTTTCTGGACGTCGCCTATGTGTCGTGCCGCCACGCTGCTGCCGGTGCGGCACCTGCGCCTGACCGCGGGGTGCGACAAGGTTTCCGCACGACGTGACCGCAACGAACAACCCACACCGCCACCCGGGCCGAGGTTGTGTCAGCCATCCCGCCCGTCCCGGTCGAACCCCCGCCGCTCCCGGCGCTCTGGCCGTGCGCCCGATCATTGGGGAGACTGGCGGCACGCCGAGGAAAACACCCCCATGACCCAAGACCCGGACTCGCCCGTCTCCGATATCGTTGCCGCCGCCATGCGGTTGGCACCCGCCGTGCGCGCCGCCCGCACCGACACGGAACAGATGCGGCAAACGCCGCCTGCCCTCGCGGCCGAGATTACCAAAGCGGGCATCTACCAAATGTACCTGCCGCGCTCGATGGGCGGCCCCGAGACGCCGCCGCTGACCGCGTTCCGCGTTGTCGAGGAACTGTCGAAAGCCGACGGATCGGTCGGCTGGTGCGCCATGATCGCCACCGCCCTGTCGTTGAGCGTCGGCCGGCTGCCGGCGGAGGTTGGGCGCGAGTTGGCCGGCAGCCCGGCCGACTATCGCGGCGCCGGGTCGGCCCGGCCGGGCGGGCGTGCCTGGGAGGTTCCCGGCGGCTATCGCGTCAAGGGCCGCTGGAATTTCGCCAGCGGCATTCAGAACGCGCGCTGGCTTTACTGCACCTGCATCATGATGGACGGCGATGCGCCGCGGCAGACGGCGGCCGGCACCCCGGTCCTGCGGGCGTTGTGGGTGCCCAGGGACTCCGTGACCATCGTGGACACCTGGTCGGTGATGGGGATGCGCGGCACCGGCAGCCAGGACTTCACGGTGGACGACGTCGTCGTGCCGGCGCGGCGAAGTTGCCTGTCGGACGACAAGCCGAGCGAAACCGGCCCGTTGTACAACCCGCGCGCGTGGTACGTGAATCTTTGGACCCCCTCGGCGGCGAATGCCCTCGGCATCGCGCGCGGAGCGATCGACAGCCTGGCCGAGATCGCGGCCACCGAAGCCTCCACCATGTCGGCCAATCTGTTGCGCGACCGGCCGATGGTGCAGACCCGCATCGCCGAGGCCGAAGCCATCGTCAACGCCGCCCGGGCTTTTGTTTTCGACGCCGTCGGGCGGCTCTGGCGCGGCTTGTGTGCCGGAGCAACGCCATCGGATCAGGCAATCGCGCAAGGACGCCTGGCGCTGGTGCATGCGATGCATGAATCCGTCCGCGCGGTCGACAAGGTGTTTCACGCGGCGGGCACCAACGCGATCTACACGCGCCTGCCGCTGGAACGGGCCTTCCGTGACGTGCACGTGGCCGTGCAGCACGCCGCGGGGCTGCCGGGCTATTTCGAATCGGCGGGCAAGGTATTGCTCGGGCTGCGACCGGGCGACCCCGGTTGGTGAGCGTCGCAAGGAGGCAGGGATTGCCGCCTCGCGCAGGGCGAAGGACGATCGGGCAAACGCCAAGGGGAGAGTGACGATGACCGCACGTGTGCCAATGGTATCGCTGGAACGCGCCCGCGAACTCGGCGATGCGATGGGGATGCCCGCACGGCGTACCCAGAGCGAGGCGTTTCGCGTCGTGGCCAACAATCCCGGTGTGGCGAGGGTGGCGTTCAGCCAGTTGATGCAGTTGTTGGAGAACAACAAGTTCGACACCCGGTTGCGCGAACTGATGATCATGCGGATCGGCTGGGTCACCGGCTCGGCCTACGAGTGGACGCAGCACTGGCGGGTGGCGACCACGGCGGGGCTCCCGCCCGAGGACATTCTGGCAGTGCGCGACTGGCGGAATTCTGACCGCTTGACGCCGGTGGACCAGGCGATCCTGGCCGCCACCGATGAATGTCTCGGGGGAAAGTCCATTTCGGATGCCGTTTGGGCCGAGGTGGCGAAGCATGTCACCGACCCGGGACAGCAGGTGGAATTCATCATCGCCATGGGCAACTGGATGTCGTTCTCCTTGTTGTTTCGCAACCTGCGCATTCCGCTGGCGGAGGGGATCACGGTCTGGCCGCCTGACGGTCTGGCATCCCCCGCGGCGGATAACTAGGCATCAACGATCCGGGCAAGCCCGGCTCAGTGCGGCCTGACCACAAACCCATTGTCCCAATCAAGCACCAAGGAAACATCGATGTCCGAGGACTCAAGCATCCCGTTGTTGGACCATGAACTGGCGGAGGACGAGCTGGCGTGGATGCGAGCCGTTTATGAGGACTTCAGCAAGCTCCGCGCGGCGTGCTCCGCACGGGAACCAGCGTTCGATCCGAAGCAAGCGCTGCGGGAAGTGCTCGGCCGGGAAGCGCACAGGCTCGCAACGTCCGTGGACCTGTCGGGGCCCGGTCCGTGGCGTCTTGGCCAGAACCGCCATGGCCGCGGGGTTGCCGCGGTCTTCCTGCCAAGAGTGGAGTTGCACAAGCACGCGAAAAGTCGGACCGACCAGTTTCCCATGTATGTGGTCGGCGAGGCGGATGCGTTCTCCATCGGCGAGGATGCGCAACCCGTGCTGACCCCGGTGACCGGTGGGGACCATTTCCACAACGCGCCGGGTGCGCCGCATGCGTTCCTGCCGAAAGTGGGCAAGCCGATCCCGGGCAACTGGGAAATCGCTTTCATCGCGATCACCCCGCGCAATTTGCGGGAGGACACGCAGAGCGTCTCGGACGATGTCAGGGCGGCGTATAAGCGCGTGGTCGGGACAGAGGCGCCACTGGGCGTGTAAAATGCGGCGCCCGACAAGATTGACGTACGGGACGGACCGCCCCACCCGTCATGGCCGGGCTTGACCCGGCATTCTATCGCGGCACCACATCTACATAGATGCCCGGGTCAAGCCCGGCCATGACGATTGAGGCGGCGGTGCGAACCAGCGGAAGGTCAATCGTCAGGGTGCCTGGTGTAACGGCCGTCGCAATGCGGTGGAAATGCGAGCGCGAGATCGTGCTGTCCGTGCGGAGGGGCAAGAAAAATGGCAACCCAGGTTTTTGATTATATCGTGGTGGGCGCGGGATCGGCCGGATCGGTGCTCGCCAACCGGCTGAGTGCCGACCCGAAATATAAGGTGCTGGTGCTGGAGGCGGGACGGGAAAGCCATCCCTGGTCGCGCATCCCGGTTGGATTCGCCAGGCTGATCGAAAACCCTGCCGCCAACTGGCTGTATTCGTCGGAGCCCGACGAGGGCACCGGTCAGCGCCGCATTCCCGTCCCGCGCGGCAAGCTGCTGGGCGGCTCGTCCTCGATCAACGGCATGGTCTTCGTGCGCGGCCAGTCGCAGGACTACGATACCTGGGCGCAACTCGGCAATCGCGGCTGGAGCTACCGCGAGGTGCTGCCGATTTTCCGCGACATGGAAAGCTACCAGGGTGATGCGGACGACGAATACCGCGGCCGCAACGGGCCGCTGAAGGTCACCGAGAGCAATGAGACCGGACCGCTATACGACGCGCTGATCAAGGCGGCCGGCGAGGTCGGCATCGCCTACACCAGGGACTACAATGGCGCGAAGCAGGACGGCATCGGCATGACCCAGGCGACAATCCGCAAGGGCCGCCGGATGAGCACCGCCTACTGCTATCTCGATCCCGCGCGCGGGCGGCCAAACCTGACGATCCAGGCCAACGCGCTGACCGAATGCCTGCTGATCGAAGGCAAGCGCTGCGTCGGCGTGCGCTACACCGTCAACGGCCAGCAACGCGAAGCCCGCGCGGGCCGGGAAGTCATCGTCAGCGCCGGTTCGATCAATTCGCCGCAGCTTCTGGAACTGTCCGGCATCGGCCAGCCGGAATTGCTGCAAAGCCTCGGCATCGAGGTCCGCCACGCGCTGAAGGGCGTCGGCGAGAACCTGCGCGATCATTACTCGCCACGCATGAAATGGACGGTGCCGGCCGCGCTCGGCATGACCTACAACGACAAGGCGCGCGGCCTCGGCCTGGTCTGGCAGGCGCTGCATTACGCGCTGAACCAAAAGGGATTGCTCGGCCTGCCGGCGTCGCCGATCCGCGCCTATATCCGTACCCGCGCCGGGCTGGATGCGCCGGATGCGGCGATCTCCTGGATTCCCTTCCTGGCCGACCCGAATTTCAAGCTGGCGAAAAAATCCGGCATCACCGCGATCATGAACATCCTGCGCTCGGAAAGCACCGGCAGCATTCATGTGTCTTCGAAACAGCCGAACCGGCCGCCGGCGATCCGCTTCAACTTCATGAGCGCCCAGCTCGACCGCGAGGTGACGTTGGAAGCGATGCGCATCACCCGGCGGATCATGACCGCACCCGCCATGCGCGACATCGCCACCGACGAGATCGCGCCCGGCGTCAATATCCAGGCCGATGACGAATTGCTCGATTGGGTCAGGAAGAATGCCGAAACCACCTACCATCCGGTCGGCACCTGCAAGATGGGCTCGGACCCGATGGCCGTGGTGGACAACGAACTCCGCGTGCATGGCATGGAGGGCCTGCGCGTCGCCGACGCATCGATCATGCCGACGCTCACCTCGGGCAACACCAATGCGCCGTCGATCATGATCGGCGAGAAGGCATCCCGCATGGCGCTGGCGGCGGCAGCGTGATCGACGGCGATGCGAACCACCCCGCGGCGCTACCTGGCGCAGTTATTCCCCAACGGACCCTTACCGCTCGGTCCATCTCGCCCGCAGGCGCTGCGCCATCCGCCGCCCCAGCGCGGCGACCGATCCGCCCCCGCCGATCTCCAGCCAATGCAGCGGAGTCGTACCATCCGCCAGGCTGCGCTTGTAGCGCCCCTCGCCGGCGAGCAGATCATAACGGTTCAATCCGGCGGCGGCGGCGAGGCGGATCGCCTGCTGATGACAGGTTAGCCCGGGCTTCTGGTGGCGGCCGGCGGCGGCGTAGTCGAACCCCCCCTGATAGGCCAGTGCCTGCCCCCGGTAGCGGAAATTGTACAGCAGCCCGACCACCTGCCGACCCGCCGTCACGCGCAGCAGATCGATCTCGCCGCGCAGCATGCCGCGATCGATCAGCGCATGGTGGAACCGCGCGAAGAACGGCTGGGCGAAGGCGCCGGGATGGCCGCGCGCCGTCCAGGTCGCCTGGTGCAGCGCCGCCAACTCATCCAGCCAGCCATGCGCCGTGGCCGCGGTATCCGCGCGATGTGCCGCCAGCGGTCCAAGCGCCGCATAGTCGCGGTCCGACCGACGCAACTGGTAGCGGCTGTTGGCGCTCAGCCCGTCCAGGAAATCGTCCCCCGCCGCGCGCAGCCGCGCCAGGTCGATCCAGGGCGCCTCCCCGCTGCGCCGGATCGCCACCGGCCCGGCGGCACGCGCCGCTTCGAGCGTTGCCTCGCCGACGCCGCTCAGCACCAGCCGGCGCGGCACCAGGGGCCGCACGGTCCCCAGCGGCGCCCACCGCGCGGCGCGCAGCCAGTCCCGCAGGGCGGGCGTAGCCTGCCGCGCCACCAACACGCCGTTATGCTCTATGAACGGCGTATCGCGGACCCCATCTCCGGTCTCGCCCAGCAGCAGCGTCTGCCGCAGAAACCGCCGCCGGTTGAACAGCGCGAGGGCGACGGTCTCCCCGTCCTGTCGCACCTCCAGCAGCACAGGATCGGGAAAGCGCTCCTCGGCCAGGCAGCCGGTCCAGGTCCAGCTCTGGAAAAACGAACAATCGGCCTGCGCCTCCAGCGCGCGCCAGCGCTCGCCCAGCGCGGCGAAGTCGGGCACCGGCAGCAGGGCGATGCTGGTCACGCGGCTCCCGGCGGCGCGTCATTGCGCCACAGCGCGCCATAGGCCCGGAACATCGCCGCCTGGTCGAACTCGGCCCGCGCTTTCGCCTGGTTGGCGGCCCCGATTCGTGCGCGCAGCGCGGGATCGTTGAGCAATACGGTCAGCGAGCGGGCCAGATCCGCCGCGTCCAGCTTGCCGACAAACGGCGCGTTTTCCGCGGCCAGCATGGCGCGCACGTCGCCGACATCGGTCGCCGCCACCGGCAGCCCGGCCGCCATCGCCTCGATCATCGACAGCGGCATTTGTTCGGTGTCGGACGACAGCGCGAACACGTCGAAGCCGGCATACAACGGCGCCGGATCGTCGACATGTCCGGTAAACCGCACGCGCTCCCGCAGCCCGAGCGACTGCGCCAGGTCCTCCAGCGCCGCACGTTCCGACCCGTCGCCGGCGATCACCAGCCGCGCTGCCGGCCCGACGGCGGCGAACGCCCGCAGCAGGCGCCCAAGGTGCTTTTCCGCGCGCAGGGCCGCGACGGTCCCTATCACCGCCGGTGCATCGACCGCGCGGGACGGGGCGCGCGCCGAGGCGAACCGCTCCAGGTCGATGCCGTTCGGAATGTAGCGCACCCGGTCCGCCGGCAGCCGCCAGATCGTCGTGGCGATGCGTTGCAGATTGCGCGACGGCAGGACCACGGTGCTGCGTGCCAGCACCAGCCGGCGGATCAGCGCACGGCGCGGGAGTTGCCCGTCGCGTTCCTCCGGGCCGAAGCCGTCCTCGATGTGCACGTGGCGGGCGATCGGCAGCAGGTCGGCCATCGCCCATTCGATCGCGCCCCAGTTGTTGGTCACCAGCAACGCGGGGCGCCAGGCGCGCAGCAAACGGCGGAAATGCCACACATTGCCGAAGGTCGCCCGCTTCGGCGCGACAACCGTGGGAAAGCTCACGTCGAGGTCCGGTCGCAACCGCTCGCGGCAGCCGAGATTGCCGTCCAGCGACACGACGATATGGCGGAACCCGGCGCCGAAATGGTTCGCCAGCGCGGCGAAGCGCACCTGCGCGCCGCCCACCCCGAAGCCGGGAAACACATGCATGATCAGCGGCGCTGCCGTGGTCGGTTGCCGCGCTTCGCCCGTCGTCAGTCCTGCCACCTTGACTCCCGGTCCCCGACCGAAGACCGACGCTGATGCGCGGCAAGTGTAACGCAACTGCTTCGACCCCCGCAACGCTCGCTGCCTTGCGTGCGGTGTCGCCGGCAATAGCGGCCTTCCGGTGGCGCCCTGGCTGGATCAGGCGCGGCGCGCGACGCTGCCGTCGCCCCGCCAAAGCGGTGGCGGGTCAGTCCGCCGCGTTCGACAGCTCCAGGTCAGGCGGCACCCGCCCGCCGCGGCTTTCCGCCGCGGCACGCTGCTCCGCCAGCCTGGCGAACCGGACTGCCAGGCTTTCCAGGCCACGCAACGCCTCGGGCGTTCGGGCGGTGGCTGCCATTTGCTGATACAGCTCAGCCTGAGCCCTCAACTCGTCGGTTGTGCGTTGGCTGAGCGGGACATGTTTGCGCATCGGCACCTTATGCCAAGCGCCGGCCGAGTCTTGCAAGCTCTGGTTGTGCCAGCCGGACACATTCTCGTGAATCCCATGGCGGCGGCAGCCCGCGGATTGGGCGACGTAATACGAGGGTAGGCGCTTGCGCCCCTGCGGCCGTCCGATGCTGCGCAGCAACGACGTCGTCCTGGCAATGCTTGATCCAGATCAATGCGGCATCCCGATGGTTGCGGATATTTCGTATCCGTTCCGGAATTCTCCGGGGGGATGTCATGCGCAAAAAGCTTTGCATGCTCGCGCTCGCCCGCGATCTTGCGGCAATAGCCAGCGACACGAAGGACCGGGACACCGCGGCCAGGCTGATCGCACTGGCGAACGAGATACTCACTGCGGCCGGTCACCCGCCGCAGGCGCCGGGTGGCGGGCTCCACTGACGGCGGCGGCGAGCCGCGGTAACCGGACCTCCGCAGGCGCGCGGTCCGGCCTCGTCGCATGCGTGCATGGCGGCCCTTGAGGCAGATCAATGCAAGCTTTGCAGAAACCAGTCGAGATACGGGCAGAATTTGCTCAGCAACGGAAACATGAGGATGGGTGACGACCTTTCCATGGTGGAATTGGCCCGGCGGCTTGGCGAAGTGGCCAGCCAGACGCGCGACCCGGAGTCGGCACGTCGTCTGATGGCACTGGTAAACGAGGTGCTGGCAGCCGCCGGTCTTCCGGCGCAATCGGGCGACAGCCCTGCGGTCACTGAATCGCACAATGGCGGATGACGTCCCTGCGGCCTGGGTCGGAGCGATGATTGCGCCGCGGCGGTTGAGCCGGCGGTTCAGGTTCGGGACAGCTCCGGGAAGTCCTCCTCGCGGAATTCGCCCGCCGCCCGGGTGCCTTGTGCCACGCGTGCCGCTTCCGCCTGGCGCAGTTCGACACGGCGGATCTTGCCGGAGATGGTCTTCGGCAGTTCGGCGAATTCGATCCGCCGCACCCGCTTGAACGACGACAGCCGCTCCCGCAAATGGCGGAAGATGGACAGCGCCGTGTCGCGATCGGCCGGCGTGCCCGCGGTCAGCGTCACGTAGGCCTTCGGCACCGCGAGCCGCATCGCATCCGGCGCCGGCACCACAGCGGCTTCGGCGACCGCCGCATGCTCGATCAGCGCGCTTTCCAGTTCGAACGGGCTGATGCGGTAGTCCGAGGCTTTGAACACGTCGTCGGCGCGGCCGACATAGGTGTAGTAGCCGTCGGCATCGCGCGTCGCGACGTCGCCGGTGCGATAGGCGTTGCGGCCCAGCGGGACGAACGAGCCGTCGTCATTCTGGTAACCGCGCATCAGTCCGACCGGCGGCGGGTTCAGGTCGATGCAGATTTCTCCCTCCTCCACGGCGTTGTCTTCGGCATCCAGCAGGCGGATGTTGTAGCCGGGAGCTTCCAGGCCCATCGAGCCGGGCTTGACGGTCTGGCCGGGGAAGCAGCCGATCTGCAAGGTGGTCTCGGTCTGGCCGTAGCCCTCGCGCACCGTCAGGCCCCAGACCCGCTGCACATGCTCGATGATCTCGGGATTGCACGGTTCGCCGGCGGAAAGGACCTCGCGCAGCGCGGTCTTGTACTGCGCCATGTCCTCCTGAACAAACATGCGCCATACCGTCGGCGGAGCGCAGATCGTGGTGACCTTGTTCTCGACGATCGCCCCCAGCATGCCGCGCGCGTTGAAGCGCGGCTGGTTGGCGATGAACACCGTTGCGCCGGCGTTCCAGGGGGCGAAAAAGCAGCTATAGGCGTGCTTCGCCCAGCCGGGCGAGGAGATGTTCAGGTGCATGTCGCCCGGCTGCAAGCCGATCCAGTACATGGTGACAAGGTGGCCGGCCGGATAGCTTTGGTGGCTGTGCTCCACCAGCTTGGGGCGGGACGTGGTGCCGGAGGTGAAATACAGCAGCAGCGGGTCGGTCGCCTTGGTCGGCGCGTCCGCGGCGAACGTCGTCGGCCCGCTGCGCAGATCGTCGTAGCGATGCCAGCCGGCGGGTGCGTCGCCCAGCGCGATGCGCGTGACGCTGGGATCGAGGCCGTCGAATTTCGGCGCGTCGGCGGCGTTGGCGACCAGGTGGCGCACGCGGCCGCGCTCGAACCGGTCCTTGAGGTCGTAGGCGGAAAGCAACGTGGTCGCCGGGATGACGACGGCACCGAGCTTCATTGCGGCGAGCATCACCTCCCATAGCGGCACGACGTTGCCGAGCATCAGCAGGATGCGCTCACCGCGCCTGACGCCGAGCGCGCGCAAACCATTGGCGACCTGGTTGGACGCGGCGGAGAGTTCGGCGAAGCTGCATGCCGCGGCACCGTCGCCGACGATCTTCAGTGCAAGCTGGTTGGCGTGCGGGCCGTGCGCCAGCTCGGCGTCGAACCAGTCGAGCGCGTAGTTGAAATGTTCGAGCTGCGGCCAGCGGAATTGGGCATGCACCGTGGCGTAGTCGGCGCGGTGCGTGAACAGGAACTCGCGTGCCGCCTTGAACGCTTCCGCTGTCATGATTGCCTCCCGCTCATTCCGCCGTGGCCGGGCTTGACCCCATAGTCATGGAGACGCACCGGCGCTTCCCTCGTCATGGCCGGGCTTGACCCGGCCATCT
>JBEKNT010000148.1:0-14455 GCA_049522565.1 Acetobacteraceae bacterium | reverse complement strand
AGCGGGGATGCGGCGGCGGCGACGCAGGCCGGGGTGCTGAACAACGTGGCGGTGTTCGATATCGAGACGGATGGGACGCTCAGCAGCCCGGGGGCGGGGACGGTGTTCAACTCGGGGACGATCGACAAGCTGGGCGGGCTGGGCACGGCGGCGGTGAACGCGGGGATGGACAATACCGGGACGGTCATCGTCTCGTCGGGGACACTGGCGCTGGAACAGTCGGTGGGTGGATCGGGGGCGTTCGACATCGAAGGCAGCGCGCGGGTCGACTTCGCCAGTGTGGTGGGCAACACGACATCAATCGCCTTCATCGGCGGCGGCGGAACTCTGGCGGTCGACAGCCTGGGGACGACGTTCGGGGCGGAGGTGTCGGGCTTCGTGCTGGGTGACGCGATCGATCTGACCGCTGTGCAATCCGGAGCAGGAACCGGGTTCAACTTCAATAACGGCACGCTGATGGTGAGCGACGGGACGCACAGCGCCTCGGTGGATCTTGTGGGTTCGTTCAGCAACGCCAGCTTTGTGCTTGGGACTGACCAGAATGGCGGGACGCTGGTGCTCCACACGTGAGTAGTACCAGCGGCCGTAAAGGTTGACCCACGGACGGCACCTGCGTCGTCATGCCAACCCCCGGGTCAAGCGCCCGGGGGCAGGCTCCGGTCGGCATCCACGACCTTTCTTGCTGTGCTCGCCAATGTCGCGGATGCCCGGTATGCGCCTCGCCATGACGGTAGAAACTGTGCCAACGAGTCACTTTTTAGGCCGGTTGTTATGAAGCGAACGAACCTCCAGCACGGGTTCGTCCGTCGCACAAGGCCTGGAAGAACCGATAATACACCTTGCGATCAAAGTGATTGGCATCGAGATGTTCATCTGCCGACGCGACGAAATCGCTGAGCGCGATGTGGCGCACATGTGGGAATTGGCCGATCACGTCGTCCACCCAGGCATTCAATCGCTCGATAACCGGGTTGTATTCGATGACCCGACCGTTCCTCTCGAATGATGGCTGAGGTCGTAAAATATACGCCTCGCTTCCGCCAAGGGCCGCCAGAATGCTGCGTACGTTGCTCTTGAACGCGTGCTCGGTGATCAGCCCTTCATAATCGAAACCGTCCCACAGCACCTTTCGGAGTTCCGCCAGGGTCGTGGCCGCCGGATGGCTTGCAAGAGCTTCATCCGGCATTGCGGCCAGGTCGCCGATGCCGGTCGGCAGCAGCAGAGGAACCCGAATGCCGGTTGCTCTGTGCCGGTAGATCGGCATGTAGGCATCCCCGAAGAAGCTCAACAGCATGACCGCACGGCCTTGCCACGTCCGAAACAGATGGGAGCTCAGATCGTACGGCTCATATCCCACCGCACGGAATATATCGGCCGATCGCGCATCAACGTCGCGCGTCGCCTCCAACAGCAGTACCGAGTGATCGCTCCGGTATTCGATGCCATTGCGGACCGTCGTCAATTCCTCATGGGTTTCGCCACTGACCGGGCGACAGTAGTGGGAGATCGCCGAGACGTCGCACCCGCCTCGCGCCACCACGCATGCGAACACAGTACTGGCGTGGCCGGCGACGCTCTTCCCGGTAGCGGGTCCGAACGAGATCCAGTCCGGTGGGGTTCCGGGCGCATGCAGATCGGTCAATACATCACCGACGACGACGAGTCCCGGCCGGCCAAGCTGCTGAAACAGCCAAGCTTCGACACCCATGTGCAGGATGCGGCAGGAGAAGCAGAAGTGCAGGAAATGCGGCCCCGAAAGCGCGTTGGAGATCATGTAGAAGCCGCAAAAGCCGTACTCACCGTATCTGTCGGCAACCCGCACCAGCCCGGCCTGGATCCAGTGCAGCCGGAGCAAGGTTCGCAGCGCTTCTCGCGCCTCGGCCTGATTTTCCGGCAAGCGGGCCTTGGTGAAATTCAGTTGGTTGGTCCGGTTGATCAGTTCGATGGCGCGATCCAGGTTCGCCTCGATATCGTAATCGATCCAGACCCGTATCTCGCTGCCACGCAGGAACCCGATATGGTCGGTACTGGCCGCCTGCTGATCGGCATAGCGGCGTTCCAGTAGCTTATACTGCCGCAGCCTGGACAGGTCGCTATCATCCTTACCCTGTAATAACGGACTGTCCAGCATGCCGGGCAAGAAACCCTCGTCCGCCAGTTGAATCGACGGCACGAAATGGCGAGCCTCCGCCAGGTTCATCCGATTGTCATCGATGAACAGGACCGTCTCGGGACGTAGTTGAACTGCTTCGACAAGGGCCTTCAGCCGCGGGCCTTTCGGCTCCCAGGCAATGCTCGGCAGAATGAAGTAGTCCCAGATACCTCGTTCGGTCAGCAGCCTCCTGATCTGTTCAAAGTCGTTATTGGAACAGATGCTGCTGATGATGCCGCGTCGGGCAAGTTCGATCACCGCGGCATGGATGTGCGCGTCATATTCTATTGGGCCTTCGGCGAAGGTTCCTCGCCAGAACACCCCATCCAGGTCCCAAACAACCAAGCGAACTGCTTCAGACATGAGGGCCTCTTTATCGTCCTGATCGCGGGGCGCCGCGATACCCCCTTGGCGGACCGGCCATGCGCCGGCGCATGCGAGCCGCCCTGCCAACCGCGTCAACCGGCGCGACGCAACGCCACGTCGTGAAAGCCGTCAGGATGCAGGGCAAGGAATTCGAAGCGCAGGTCATTTTCGTTAGCAAAACGGTTGATTGCCGAGTAGACGCCGTACGGCAGGCATTGCGTGGCATCCCAAAGGGTGTAGTCGTTGCACACCAACCAGCCGTCCGGCTTCAGAACCCGCAGTGCCTGATGAAGGTCCTTTAATACACCGACATAAGAGTGATCGGCATCCACGTAGACGATGTCGAAAAAAGCGTCGGCGAAGCTGGCCAATTGCGTGGATGAATCGCCGATGTTATAGGTGACGTGGCCGAATGCGTCGAGCCGGGCGCGATTCTGCGGTCGCAGTGGTTCAAATGAGAAGTCGAACAGATGGACTTCGGACGGACGATTGATTTCGATCACGTCGACGATGAAGTCGCCGTACAGGGTGCCGACTTCAGCGAAGCAACCGGCCGTCGGCAACCGAGCGATGATGTCGAGGCGGTTGGGCAGCACACGACAATTCGCCAGCAGCTCATTGCGCGGCACGACCCGCGGGCCGTCGTACAGGCCGGGGTAGAACTCGTTGTGCGTAATCAGATAGTCGCGGATCCGCTGGCGCACATCCAGGAACGCGGCGTCCAGCGCCGCGGCGTCGGCGGCCTTGTCGTGTGCCATGCCTGTGGTCCTCCAATTGGGCTGAGTCGGGTGCCGCTCGATTTTCTGCCTGCACGCAATGGCGCCATGATAGGTCTGCCGCGCGCCGGCCTCAAGCAGTCCGTGCCAAAGGCCAAGGGTTATCCGGTGCTCCGTCGTGCGGCACTCCGCACGCCCGGGAAGCCCGGCTTGACTGTCCCGGGACTTTATCTATGCTGACCTGACTCTCAAGCGGTCAATGCAGTCCCGGAAGCAGTACATTAGAAAATGCCGCCTGGATTATCAAAATAGCAGCGCCGAAAATCGGCTTTCTCGTCAACGCAAGGAAACGGCAATGACTGCAGAGGACGTGGTTGCCATGTTTGCAACATTCGGCCTGACTCCGGGGGAAGCGGAATATCTTCAAGGTCAGGCCAAGAGAGTCGCATATCTAACGGATCTGATACAGAAATATTGTGAGGAGCGGGGCGAGGCGAGCCATCTTCTTGACGTCGGGCCACATTTTTTAACGCGATGCCTGCTGGAATCGATCACACCGAGACCAATAATGTCGACCATCGGCTACGAATTCCCAAAACTGATGCCTCCGGACATGGTGCACGAGCATGCAACGATAGACTTGAATGAAATCGGATCCCTGCCGCTTCCGTTTGAGCCCGAAAGCTTTGATATTGTCGTCATTTGCGAAGTAGTAGAGCACCTGTTTATTCCCCCCGATGTGGTTCTTTCATACCTGATGAAGCTACTGAAGCGACCCGGAGGAATCATCGTTTTGGGGACACCGAATGCCGTCTCGTTAGCTCACCGGTTGCGGATGATGCTGGGTGAAAACCCATTCCATCCATTGAACCCGAACTGGAGAAGCGGCTTGGGACACATCCGCGAGTACACAATGCAGGAGCTTCGCAGTTATGGTGAGGCGGCAAACCTGCGCGTCGTCTTCGAAGAATATTGTGATTATTGGGAGCAGGGCATGTATATAGAACAGATTGCCTCTCTCGAGCGGGATATCCCATCATATAGGACCGGTCTTACGGTTGTTTACCAACCCTGAAGCCGCCCTCCGGCCGGCGATGAAAGCGGAGCCCCTCAGCGGATATCGGCTTGCGTATTCACGGCTGGTCGCCTTGTTGGCCCGAACGGCCCGTGATAGAGTTGGCGAGTAGCCAGAATCAACCGGTCCAATGCGGATGGAATGCGATGCCGCTCGATTTTGTCACGGACTTTCAGCGTTGCCACAGGTTGGCGGTTGATCTTCTGGCCGGCCCCGATCCCGGCTTTTTGGCCAGGATCGGCGGCAGTGACACCGATGCGGTGGTCGACTATTTTGCGGCGATCCAAGCCGGTAGCCCTTCGCAGATCGTGCGGGAGCGCGTTCTCCGGCACACGGACATCATAGCGCAGTTCAACGGTTATTATGATAAAGACCGATCGGACGCTAAGGTGCTCCGATTCTGCACCGAAATGCTCAGCCTCTACAAGCGCTGCAGTCGGTTGAGCATTTGTCAAGCGGATTGGCTGACGACGTTCTTTCCGGAGAGCATCCATCCTTCGTTTCATGTCTCCGCCGGCGACAAAGAGCAGATCTACCGTGATTTGCTGAAAAGCATTGCCGACCGGCAGCGCGATGTGAGCCTGTTGCCCTATCCCTACATCGAGCGGGTTGTCGAAGGACAGTGGACGCTGTTTCGTGCATTCGCGGAAACGCTGTCTGGACGGCGGGTGCTCGTCGTCTCGCCCTTCGCCCGCAGCATCACTAAGAACTTTGATAACCGAAAGAGTTTTCTTAAGAATTACGATTACCCCGAATTTGGATTGCTTACACTCAACGTTCCAATCACCTATTCCGGCCTGCCTGATGATCACTATCCCCATCACGACTGGTTCGCCACGGCAGCAGCAATGCAACAACAGATCCAACAGATGGATTTTGAAATTGCACTGTTGGGTTGTGGCTCGTACGCGATGCCGCTGGGGGTGTTCATTGAGCAGACCTTGCGGCGCAAGGCAGTTTTTGTAGGCGGCGTGTTGCAACTGTTCTTCGGACTTCTTGGGCGCCGCTACATGAACCCGTATTTTCTTGACCAGATCAATACGCAATATTTCATTCGTCCGATGGAGGCAGATCGCTATCGTGCGCAGATCAATGTCGCTGAGGACTACCCCCGCGACGCCTTTGGCGCGTATTTCTGATCTTGTCGCCGCGCCGCTCCCATCGGTCAGTGGTGCCAACAAACGCGGTGCTGCTTGCGATTGCACCGGACGAGAGAAGCGCGTGGGAGGTCGCCATGAATCATCGTGGTCCTACCCTCCGAATGCGCGGCCCTACCGGGAAACCGGCAGGATGAGGTAGTCGTGCGTGCCATTGGCAGCACGGTCCGAGCGTCGGCACCCGCACCCTCCTGCCCACCGGCCGGAGGGCTTTCCTTATCTGGGACCGGCGTTGAACCGCGCACCCCAAGGATGGAACAATGGTCGACCGTCATGTCATCACCACCGCCCTACCATGTGTCAGTGGCATAAAGCACGTGGGCAATCTCGCCGGCAGTTCGGTTCCCGCTGACGTACATCCTCGCTTCCTGCGCCAGGCGTACAAGGAGGTTTTGTTCATTCCTGCCGCGGATGAGTCTGCCACGCCTGCACAACTCGCCGCACGTAGCGCGTGCGCTTCGGTCGCCGAATTTCGGCGGCGGTTGCACTATATTCAGGCCGACATCTTCCTCCGGTTCGGATTGTCGTTCGACCACTTAGGGCCTGCGGCGGAATAAACGAATCAAGTAGCCCTGAATAAAGCACGAATAGAATCCTGAATTTACTAGGCGGGACGCGAGATGGGGCGGCTACTCTGGCGGGGTGATCGACATTGCCGACATTCGCCTGCGCTGGCGCCTGGCAGCGAGCTTCCTCGACGAACGGGCCCGGCGGCTGTTCGCCGCCAATGAAGCGCTGGCACAAGGCCATGGCGGTGTCACGGCGACGTCAATAGCGACCGGTCTGGCCCGCAGCACGATCGACCGCGGGATCGAGGAGGTGCGGTCCACCCGCAACGACTTGGGTCCTCGACTGCGCCGTCCGGGCGGCGGGCGTAAGAGTGCGGTGACGCACCAGCCTGGGCTGCCGGCGGCGCTGGAGAAGCTGATCGAGGATGCCATTCGCGGCGATCCGTGTTCGCCACTGCGCTGGGTCAGCCGCAGCCAGCGCCACCTCGTCAAGGCGCTGACCGCGCAAGGCTTCCAGGTCAGCCAGCGGGTGCTCGGCAAGCTGCTGCGAGAGCTGAACTATAGTTGCCAGGCGAATCGCAAGACGCGAGAGGGGAGCAACAACCCAGACCGGAATGCCCAGTTCGAGCACGTCAATGCGAGGGTGCAGGCAGCGATCGCCGCAGGCGAGCCTGCGGTCTCGGTGGACACGAAAAAGAAGGAGCTGGTTGGGGATTGCAAGAACAACGGCCGTGAACTGCGTCCCAAAGGTAATCCCGAGCCGGTGCGGGTGCACGACTTCAAGATCCCGGAACTTGGCAAGGTCGCCCCCTACGGCGTCTATGACATTGCCGCCAACCACGGCTGGGTCAGTGTCGGCATCAGCGCCGACACCGGTGCCTTCGCGGTCGAGAGCATCCGGCGCTGGTGGTACAAGCTTGGCAAGCCGCGCTATCCGAATGCAACGCGGCTGACGATCACCGCCGACTGTGGCGGCAGTAACGGGCCGCAGGTGAAGCTATGGAAACGTGAACTCCAGCGCCTCGCCAGCGAGACGGGGCTGAGGATCACGGTCGCCCACCTGCCACCCGGCACCAGCAAGTGGAACCGGATCGAGCATCGGCTGTTTGCCTTGATCACCATGAACTGGCGTGGCAAGCCGCTGGTAAGCCACCAGGTCATCGTGCAACTCATCGGTGCCACCACCACCGAGACCGGCCTCAAAATCTGCTGCGAGATCGATGGGAACCTGTATCCGAAAGGAGTGGAGGTGCCCGACCAAGAGATCCAGGCAATCAACATCACGCGCGATAAATTCCACGGTGAGTGGAACTACACCATCGCGCCCAATCAGCAACCACCGTGACGCACTTATTCCGCCGCAGGCCCTTAGCGCGGTTTGGCAGAGCAGTGCCGGCAGGTGGTGCGCCCGGTCAGGCCGAAGCGGACTGCCTGTCGGGCAGGCATCTGTCGGGCCGGCGTTGTCCGAACCGCGGCATGTGTAGCGCCACAGGCGGCGCACCCGATATGGTTGCTGAACCGACTTCATTGCATGCAATGAAGCGAGGAGCGTCGTGCGCCACGAAAGAGGACATCAGTCAGTTTTGCGAATGGCTGCGAAGTCATGCTGCGAACTATTATGCACCCTTTGCTCCGAATCGTGGACCAGCCACTTTGCCTGACAGGTTTTACATGATCTTGACCCCACACGAAGTGTCCGTATTCGGTCGTTCAACTGCTATTCGGAAAACAGGCAGATGCAGGCACGGTGAAACCGTTGACCAGAGATGTCAGCAGGGTTGGCGCTACTGTTATAAAGTCGTAACTTATGGAAACCTGAGAAAAGCCGCTGGCTCCGCCGCAGATCGCCGTATTGTTCAGCGAGATCATTCCCGCGTCAATGATCACGCCGCGTGAGGTCGCCAGGTTCACGAGGTAATTGGTTGTGTTGGCCGAATTGTAGACACCCCCTGTGGCACAGGAATTGGCGCCCAGGCCCATGCAGCGCGCACCCTCGGAGGCGACTTCCTGCAGCACCTCGAACGTCCAAACCAGCCGACCGAATTCGACGAAGCCCACGACAATCAACATCATCGCCAGGGCGCAGATGGCGAACTCAACCGCCGTCGTCGCCCGCTGCGCCCGCATCAGGCATGTCCTCGGGCTTGATCCCAGGATGGCGAGGCGCGTCCTGCGCACTGCCGACCACAATCGCGGCGCGAGATACGTCATTGCACCTGAACAATCGTGCTCTGATGCAGCGTGGTGTTGCTGATCAAGCCATAGTTGCCAAAAACAGCGGTGAACGACCGGGTGCCGGTGATGGTGACAAACTTGCCGGCCAGCGTGCCACCCGCGCAAGCGCTTCCGCACGTGGCAGCCGTTCCCCAGGTCCAGGCGGCCGAACTGCCGGTCGGGCACCAGCAGCTATTCGCATTGGCCGCCGTGCCGCTCGATGACGTCGTGCCGTTAGTTATCGCGCTGGTGGCCCCATCATTCACGGTTACCGTCGCATTGGCCCAGGCAGCGCCATTGCCGTTGGCGACGATGCCGCTGAGCGCGGCGGCCAGGCTCGTAGCGTTGCTGGAATTGATGAGGGCGGCATTGATCAGGGCATATTCCGCGGCGGCGGCGACCCCGCTGGAGAGTTCGATCTCCTCGTCATAGACGCGCGCGAAATCGATAATGCCGGCCAGCAGGATCAGCATGAGCGGCGCAACCAGCGCCAATTCCACCGCAGCCGTGGCATTGCGCCCCGCCAGGAGGTGCGCCAGCCAACGGCTCGATTTGTGAGCGTGTCTGCTCATTGCACCAGCACCACGGTGCCGCCGCTGGCACGACCCGGCAGGCCCGAACAGGTAGAAGCCAGCGCAGACCCGCCCGACAGCGAGATGGTCGAGCCGATCAGTTCCAGGTATTGCCCGGCGCCGTTGCCTACGTTGCCGGCGCCGCTCAGTGTGCTTGCCGCGCTTGGGAAGCGGAATCCAGCGGACAGTGAATAGCCGCTGGCCCCTTCCGAGAAGCGGGCACGCCTCGCCCCGTTGCTGGCAACAACGAGGTCGGGCAGCGTGCCGGACGTGGAAGCTGTCAGTGTCACGTTTGTGTAGCCGGCCGCAACGCTGAACGTGCCCGAGATGATCACCGTGACTCCCCTGTCGCTGACCGTGCCGCCGCCACCGCCTGTGCCTCACGCAACATTGCCCGTCGTCGCCACTTTGACGATGCTCACCGATGTTGTTCCGGTCGACGGCTTGATGCCATTGCAGGGTTCGCTCGCCGCGGTGGCGGAATTATAGTCGAGCGTCTTGGTGGTGATCGTTGTGCCGCACGGCACCATGATGGTGGCGTTAGAGGTGACAGCGCAGGTGGCGGCAGTCACGCCGGTGCCGCCACTCAGTGTCACCTCCGTCGCGCCCGATTTCAGCGCGATGACGCAGGCTGACGCATTCGGCTTGTCCTCCGCATAGGAAGCCCCCGATACCGATAGTGTCGTTTTGCTTCGGACTATCTCGGCCAGATACCACGGTGCGGCGGTGGTCACCGTCACTTGCACCGCCCTGTTGCCGTCGCCGCTGGGCGAGGCGGCGACCAGGTTGGCGGTTGCTGCGCCGGCGGTAAGCCCGTTCAGCTTGGCGAGATTGCTGACCGCCGAATTCATCGTGGTGGTGGAGCTACGGGCGTTGTAAGCGAGCGCGCCGGCATAGGCTACACTGTCCGCTGTTCGTTGGTCGGCCACCTTGGCGAGATAGGCCTTGCCAAGATCGACCGCGACCGCCGTCCGACCGGGGAGCGCGGCGATGACGGCGCCACCCACCAGCGCGATGCTGGCAGAGCGCTGGCACACCGCCCCGGGCCCAAGCCATTCGACCACGTTCCTCAGGTGACCGTGTAGGGTGGCAAGCCGCCCGATGCGCCGTTGGTCACGAATGGATCGATCAGTTGACATGGCTCGGTCATTTTTCAGTGGCGGCCAAGGCCTGATACCCCGCGAGAGCTGCCGCCGCATCGCTGGGCGAAAGATCGGTGAGCAGTAACTGTTTCGCCTCCCGTGTGTTCCCCGATAACGTCAGCGCCACCGCCAGGTCCTGGCGCATGCGCGGCGTCGCGTCGGCCCGTGAGGCAGGACCTCGCAGTAGAGCTACGGACCGGTCCGCCTGGCCACTGAGCGAGAGCGACAGAGCCTGATTGACCGCCGCCGCGCGGTTGTTCGGCTCCATGCGCAGCAATTTCGTGTACATCTCCTGCGCCGCCTCGTGGCGTCCCTGCAGGTCGAGCGAGACCCCGAGATCGTTCAGCGCCGTCCTGTCGTTCGGTGTACTCGCGAGCAGCTTCGTGAAGCTGCGCTGCGCGTCCACGGCATCGCCGCGCGAGAGTTCGAGCCGGCCGAGGCCCAGCAGCGCCGACGCCGTTGCCGGGGCGACCGCCAGCGCACGCTGATAGGCTTCCATCGCCGCATCGGGCTGATTCAGTTGCACCAGCGCGGCGCCCTGGCGGACGAGCGCGGCGACGTTGCGCGGCTCCGACTGAAGGATCGAACTTGTGACGTTCAGCGCGGTTTGCGGCATTCCCCCGTCCAGCGCGGCATCGGCGATATTCACGCCGGCCACACCGCCGCCCGCCACTTGCGCACCGCCGGCCGAACAACCGGCGAGCAGCAAGAGAAGCAGCCCGCACCGAAGGTGCGCATCGATCCGGCCGTTTCTTGTCGTCTCGCGGGTCATCTTCGGGTCGTCCTGAGGGTCATTTCATCATTGTCCGGTACACGTCGACCATCGCCGGGCCCGCCACGACCAAAAACACGCAGGGCAGGATGAAGACGATCATCGGTATCGTCAGCAGCACCGGCAGCCGCGCTGCCCGGCCCTCGAAGGTCACCAGCATTTCCTGTCGCTGCTCGGCGGATAGGCTGCGCAACGCCTGCGTCAGCGGTGTGCCATATTGGATGGATTGGATCAGTACCCCGGCCAATCGACGCACGCTCTCGAGTCCCGTGCGCCTGCCAAGGTTCAGCAGAGCCGTCCTGGTGTCGGCGTTAACCTGCATCTCGTGCGCGGTTCGGGTCAGTTCCTCCGCGACCGCTGGATGGGCATAGTGGATCTCAACGCCCACCCGCTCGATGCTGGCTTCCAGGCCGAGTCCGGCCTGGCCACAGATCACCATCATGTCGAGCGCGTCGGGAATGCCAGCTTCCAGCGCGCGCAGGTAACGCTTGCGCAGGCCCTGCACGACCTTGTCGGGCGCCAATAGCCCAATGCCGGCGGCAAGCGACATCATTGCGGCAGGGTACGGTATCTCGCGATGCAAAATCCACGGCAACGCCAGCGTCGCCAGTGGCAGTCCGGCCACCAGCAGCAGCTTGGTGCCGACGAACAATCCCAGCCCATGCCTTCTGCGGAACCCGGCGACATGCAGCGTCTGGCGCAACTCCTCCAAGGTTCGCGTGGACAGTGCGCCGCTGCTGGCGATGGCTTCGCCGATCGCGGTGACGATCCGCAACGGTGCCGCAAGCCCCGCTTCGCTCTCGCGTTCCCCCGCCGCCGCGCCGGGCTGCACCATACGCAGCCGAAGCGACAGCCGCTCGGAGCGACGCTGGTTCCGATAGAGCAATAGCAACAAGCCGAGCACGACGGTGATGCCACCTGCCAGCGTCGGGCCGAGCCACGGGATGCTGAGCTGTGTCACGCCAGTATCCTGCGGATCATGCCACGCATCACCAGCAGCCCGCTGCTCAGCAAGATGATTGCGGCGAACAGCAGTTTCTGACACCCGTGGTCGCTGAACAGCCGCCCCACATAATGCGGGTTCAGCACACCCAGGGCGCCGCCGGAGACGAACGGCAGTGAGGCGAGGATGATGATCGAGGTCTTCGCTTCCGCCGCCAGCGCATTGCCACGCGCCTTCAGCGCCAAGCGGCGTCGCATCACGTCGGCTAGCCCCTCCAGTGCCTCGCTCAGACCGCCCCCGGTCTGGCTTTGCAGGGCGAGCGCGGTGGTGAAAAAGCGGTATTCCTGCAGCTTGTTGCGCGTTGCCATCTCTCGCAATGCATCTTCCAACGTCATTCCAATGGCCACCCGATCGTAGAGCAACCCGAACTCCACCTTGGTCGGCGCTGCCGCCTCGCGCGCCACGGTACGGATGCCCTCGCCGAGTGGAATGCCGACGCGGACGGCCCGTACGATCATCGCCAGCGCATCCGGGAACTGTGCATAGAGCGCGTTGCGCCGACGCTGCTCGCTCCAGGTGAATACGAAACGACTGAACATGACCCACGCCAAGGGGAGGGCCAGCAGGGACCAGCTTCCGGCAAAGATGCTCACCAGTGCCGCCACCGCTCGCGCAGCCAGCAGGGTGATGGCCAGCACCAACCACCAGCGCAGCGGATAATGCTCAGCGCGGGCTGGGTCGTAGGCGAACAGACCGGCTGCCGCAGCGATCATCCGTTCCACCGGCTCGGACCGGCCGGCCGACCAGCGGCCCATCACGGTGAGCGGATTCACCCGCGCATACGGTGCCGCCACCAGCGCCAGCCGCTCGCGGAAGCGCCGCCGCTGGTTCTGCTCATGCACGATCGCACTGACGCCAAGCGCAGCCGCGCCCAGCACACAGGCGGCCCCCAGCACCAGTTGTGCGAATACCGGGCTCACAGCTCGGTCTCTTCGAGCGCGGCGGTCCAGGCGCGATCGAGCCCGAAATACGACAGGCGCTGATGGAAGCTCGGCCGCGCACGATTGACCCGATAGCGGCCAACCAGTCCGCCGGCCAGGCTCTCGCCTTCCACATGGTAGGCGAAGATGTCATTAAGGATCACGGTTTCGCCTTCCAGGCCACAGACATCTGTCACCTGGGTCACTCGGCGCTTGCCGTCGCGATGCCGTTCCACCTGGATGATCAGATCGACGGCGCCGACGAATTGCGCACGGATCGAGCGCGCGGGCAGTCCCATATTGCCCATTTGCACCATGTTCTCGATGCGGGTCACCGCATCGCGGGTGGTGTTGGCGTGGACTGTCGACATACTGCCGTCATGGCCGGTGTTCATGGCCTGGAGCATGTCGAACGCCTCCGAGCCGCGTACCTCTCCCACGATGATGCGGTCGGGCCGCATTCGCAGCGCGTTGCGGATCAGGTCGCGCTGGGTGACTTCGCCGCGTCCCTCCAGGCTGGGTGGGCGGGTTTCCATGCGCACCACGTGCGGCTGCTGCAGTTGCAGTTCGGCGGCGTCCTCGATGGTGACGACGCGCTCGCCATGATCTATCAGCCGCGACATGGCGTTCATCAGCGTGGTCTTGCCGGAGCCCGTGCCGCCGGAAATGATCACGTTCAGCCGGCATCGTCCGGCCACCTCCAGCACGCGCGCGACCTGCGGGGTGAGCGAGCCGAAGCTGATCAGCTTGGCGAAGTCGATCTGTTGGCGCGAAAACTTACGGATCGAGATATACGGCCCGTCCAGTGCCAGCGGCGGGAAGACGATGTTGACGCGCGAGCCGTCCTTCAATCGCGCGTCCACCATCGGGCTGGATTCGTCGATCCGCCGACCGATCGCCGAGGCAATGCGCTGCGAGATGTTCGCGACGTGTGCAGCGTCACGGAAGCGAATCGGCGACAGCGTCACCTTGCCGTGGCGCTCGACGAACACGCGGTTCGGCCCGTTCACCATGATGTCGGTGATGCTGTCGTCCTCGAACAGCGGCTCCAGCGGGCCGAGCCCGAGCATGTCGTCGACCAACTCGCCGGCGAGCTGGCGCTGCTCGCGCGCGTTGAGTTGGAAATGTTGCGCGGTGGCGATCTCGGAGAGGACGCGTTCGACCTCCAGCGCCAGCCGGTCGGGGGGCATGTTGGCGATGGAGGCGGGGTCGAGCTGCGCCAGGCACGCCATCCGCAACTGTGTGGTCGGCGCGGTCCGGTCGGATGCAGGCTGAGTCGGCTCGTTCTGGTTTGGCCCAGTCTGGCTCGGCCCGTTCTGGTTGGGAACGCCCTGGTTCGACGAGGTCTGGTTGGGTTTGGTCTCACTTGTCTGCGAGCTCGGCGGCGCCGGTGAAATCGGCGTCACCGGTTGCAGGATCGGGGCCGCCCGCTGCGGTCTGTGATGGCCGAAAGCCGGGGTCAGGACGTTCATGACGCCAAGCCCAACAACCGGCGCAACCGCTTGGTCCGGCTGGCTGCAGGCGCGCTGCCCGGGGCTCCGCTGTCGAGTAGCCGCACGAACGCCACCTCGCGCGCCAGCAGCAGCATTCCGGTGCGGAACCCGCCGCGGACCGCTATGGCCGCCTCGCCCATGCTGGCAGACTGGCCGACCACCCTGGGTAGATTGGGAATGGCGACGTCGGGCTTCATCTTCAGCCCTTCCTCCAACTGCCGCCGGTTCAGTCCGCCGGGAAGGTTGTCGCGGTTCAGCACCAGCACGCCGCGGCGCGGCTGCATCGGCCCGTTGGGCAGCGCCAGCAGGCGCAGCGTGTCGCGTATTCCGGCAAGCGTGGGATCCATCACCAGCACGCGTTGAT
>JBEKNT010000147.1:0-14464 GCA_049522565.1 Acetobacteraceae bacterium | reverse complement strand
CCCCCCTCCCGTCCATCCAACCAAGTGAAGGGTCCCAAGGGCTCCGCCCTTGGCGGGGCTCCAAGGGGCAGCGCCCCTTGGTGGGGGTTCGGGGGCAAAGCCCCCGATGCTTCCGCAGTCCGCCAGGCCATGCGTGACACTGCCAACAGTATCCGGCTCAGAGGCCCAGCCGCCGGCGCAGCTCGGCCGCGGCGACCGGCGTATCGTCCAGCGGTGCGACCTTCCAGGTCGTGAAACGGCCCTCGAACCAGCGCACCCGGTCCTCGGCCCGCATGTCGTCCAGGAACAGCGCCTGCCGGCGGGAGCGGCCGGGCAGCGGTGCGATCAGCACGGGGGCGGTGGTCGCGGCGGCCTCGGAGATCATCGACACGCTGTCCTGCGTCACCACGATCGCGTCGGCCAGCCCCAGCATACCGAAATACGGGTTCTCGCCGACGCCGTCCCAGATGTAGGCGCCCAGCGGTTCCAGCGACTTGCGCAGCACCTTGACCGCGGCGGGATCCGTGCGTCGAGACGGGGTGACGGCAAGACCGATCCGGTCGCGCTGCAACATCCCGGCCAGCGATCCGGCAAGCTGCGCGGCAACGGAGGCGTCCAGGCGGTACCGGCCGTTGCTGCCACCAATCAGGACGGCGACCAGGGGGCGGGGCAGGTGGGCGAGCCGGTCGCGCCAGGCGGTGGCGGCGGCGGCCAGCCGGTCCGGGGTCGCCCGGTGCAGCGCGGTGCGGGTGACCACGACGTTGGGGCCGGTCAGCTCGTCATGCCGGTTCACCACGATCAGGTCGAAGCGACGCGGGTCCAGGCGCGGGTGCTGAACCTGCACCACGATGCGGCTGCCGCGGCGGAGCGCGGCGGCGACCGCGCCGCCCATGCCGCCGCAGGCGATGATCAGCCCCGGCAAGGGTGCGCGCAGCGACTCCGCCACGGCGGCGAGCGGTTTCGGCCATAGCTTTGCCGCCACCCATTTCCAGGGCGCCCGAGGCGTCAGGGCGCGCAACTCGTGCGGCAGGCGCGCGGCTTCCGCCAAGCCGATCGCCTGCGCTTGCAGGCCGACCAGGGGCTCGCTGAGGATCAACGCCGTGGCGGCTTCCGACATGGCGGGGCTTTTCGGCGCGGCGCCGGGAAAGGTCAATGCGCGGGACGCGGGAAGGCCGGGGGTGTTGCCCGCGTCGGACCGGCCCCGGCGCACCACCGTGACCTTCCTTCGTCGGCCCGATGCACCCTGGCCGCGGAGCCCTCACGCCGCCACGGTGACCAGCCGATGATCGAGCCGCTGCAACAGCCCCGCCACCTCGCTCGCCGGTCGTGGCTTGCTGAACAAATATCCTTGCACCTCGGTGCACCCTTCGGCCCGCAGCCGCGCAAGCTGGTCGCCGGTCTCCACGCCCTCCGCCGTCGTCGCCATGCCGAGCGAGCTGCCCAGCCGGGCAACCGCCCGTACGATCGCGGCGGCGTCCGTGTTGTCCGACAGGTCGCGCACGAACGACTGGTCGATCTTGATCTTGTCGAACGGAAAGCTGCGCAGGTAGCTCAGCGACGAGTAGCCGGTGCCGAAATCGTCCATCGAGATGTGCACCCCCAGCGCGTGCAACCCATGCAGGATGCTCAGCACCTCCTCGCTGTTCTGCAACAGCACCGCCTCGGTGATTTCCAGGTCCAGGCGCCGTGCCGGCAGGCCGGAGTCCTCCAGGGCGGTGGCGACCATATGCACCAGGTCGCGGTAGCGGAACTGCACCGGCGAGAGATTGACCGCCACCTTCACATCGTCCGGCCAGGCGGCTGCCTCACGACACGCCTCCCGCAGTGCCCATGCACCGAGCGGCACGATCAATCCCATCTCCTCGGTCAACGGCACGAACTGCTTGGGTTCCAGCAGGCCGCGCGTGGGATGGTGCCAGCGCAGCAACGCCTCGAAGCCGCAAATGCGATCCTCCGCCAGGTCGATCAGCGGCTGGTAGAACAATTCGAATTCGTGGTGCGTCATCGCGTGCTGCAGATCGAGTTCCAGCCGCCGCCGCTCCTGCAAGCGGGCATCCATGGCGGGTGCGAAAAACCGGAACACGCCGCGCCCGTCGGATTTGGCGCGATACAGCGCAATGTCGCCATTCTTCAGCAGCGTGTCGGGATCCGCGCCGTCGGCGGGGATCAGTGCGATGCCGATACTCGCGCCAACCACCACCTGGTGGCCGTCGAGCTCATAGGGCAGGCTCAAAACCTCGATGATGCGCTGGGCCAGCAACCCAACGTCCTCGACGCGCTCGGGGGCGGCCTGCACCACGGCGAATTCGTCGCCGCCGAAGCGCGCAACCAGGTCCACCTCACGCACGCAGGCGGTCAGGCGGTCGGCCACCGCGCGCAACAACTGATCGCCCACCGGATGGCCCAGCGTATCGTTGATATCCTTGAAATGATCGAGGTCGAGACACAGCACCGCCGCCAGGCTGCCGCGGCCCGCATGGGCAATCGCCTGTTCGAGCCGGTCTACGAACGACACCCGGTTGGGCAGCCGCGTCAGTACGTCATGCCGCGCCATGAACGCGATCTGCTGCTCCGCGTGGCGGCGCGCCGTCACGTCGTCGAAGGTCGCGACGAAGCCGCCGGCGACGAGCGGCACGCAGCGCACGTCGACGATCGTGCCGTTCGCCAGATGATGCTCGCCGCTTTGCAGTGGCGCAGCCGGAGGGGCTGCCGCGGACTCGTGCGCGGGCGCCCGCCCTCGCAGGGTTTTTTCCATCGATGCGAAGACGCCGTCGTCGCCTTGCAACCCCGCGAGTTCGGCGAGGGGCGGGCGTTTGGCCAGCAGCTCCGGCGCCAGGTCCAGCAGGTCGATCGCCCGCGCATTGCACACCGCCACGATGCCCTGCGCGTCAACCATCATCAGCCCCTGGTCCATCGAGGCAAGCGTGGAGGCCAGCTCGTGCGATTTGGCGTCGAGGCGCGTCTCGCTTTGCTGCAAGGCGGCGGCGATCCGCGTCAGTTCGGCATTGCGCAGCCGCAGCGCGGCGCGCGATTGCTCCAGCCGCTGCAACTGCCGCCGCAGCATGAACAGCAGCAGCAGCAAGGCCCCGGCAGCACTGGTGGTGCCGAACGCAATGAGCGTCGACATCCGCCGCCAATGCATCAGCGCCATGTCGAAGGGCATGGCGACATCGACCACCAACTGGTAGCCGCGCAACGGCCGCACCGCCACAAGCCGCGCCGACTCGTCGAAATAGCCCGGCGATGCGTAGTGGCCGCCGCCTTGTGCGACCAACGCGTACCAGGGGGACATGGCCGGCATCTTCTGGCCGACGTGCTGCGCCGTATCCGGATGCCGCACCAGAACGGTACCGTCGCGCCGCAGCAGCATGAGGCTCTCATGCTGCTGCGCGTCGATCGATGCGTAGAGGCCGGTGAACACCTGTAGCGGCATCGAGGCCAGCAAGACGCCGAGAAACGCGCCATTGCGTCCGTTCAGCCGGCGGGCAACGAAGATCGTCCAGACATTTGTCGTCCGGTTGACCACCGGCTCGCCAATGAACAGGCCGGAATCGTTCTCCGCCGCGAAATACCGCACATAGTCGCGGTCGGACAAATCGACCGTGCGCGCCGGCCAGCCCGAGGAACTATTCACCCGCATGCCGTCGGCACTGGCCAAGGCAATGCCGTCCACCTGCGGCAGGCGATCGGCGCGGCTGCGCAGGAGTTGGTGCACTTGTTCCGTGCCGAGCACCAGCCGGAACTCTTCCGGCGTGGTGACGCCGAGGCCGGAGACGAAGTCCTGCACGTCGCGCATGACGATATCGACCGCTTGCACCGAGCGGGCGGTCTGCTCCGCCAGAACGGTGGCCAGGTTTTCGGTATTGGCCTGGGCGGCGTCCAGGGCGTCTCGCCGCATGTGCCACACGGTGATGCCGATGGCGAGCACGGCCGCGGCGATCAGCAGAATCGCGCCGTGCGTCAGGGCCGCGCCACGGCTGACCCGGCCGCGCAGGCGGCTGGCAAGCAGGTCCACCATGCTCTGGAGGGCAATGGGCGGCATGGCGACAGTGTCACCCGCATTGGTTACCAAGCCGCTAAAGCGATCTATGTTATGGTTGCATATTAATGCATTTGTGCTATTTTAGGATGTAATATCGGAAGGCTCGTCGCATGTGGCGCAGTGTCCTGCTCTGCCTGTGCCTGACATTGTCTGATTGCACCGGGTCCGCCGTCACGCGAGCGGCGCCTGGCGCTGAAGGACCATCGCCGGTTGTAACGGCCGATAGCACCATCCTGCGTCGGTTGATGGGCGAGGATGTGCTCGACAAGCCGCTGCTGCCCCAACCGGGCAATATCTGGGCGGATGTGCTGCCGGCGACGCAACCCGGGCTATCGGCCGCCACGCCGGCCAGTCGCGATAGCGGGCATCGTCCGGTCGCCGCGGTGGCGCCGAGCGCCGGATCGCCGCGCCCGGCGGCGCCGGTGATTGCGGCGGCCGCCCCGGCCACGGTTTCTGCCGCGGCGGCTGTCCGCCCGGCGACTGCTCCCACCGCCGCCGCAGCTCACACCTCGGCGACGGCTCTGATCGCCGCGCCGGCTGCTTCCCCGGCCGCGGCGGTTACCCCGGCCGCGGCTCCCAACGCGGGAGCGTTCCCCCCGGCCGTGCTGCGGGCGGCGACTCGCCTGGTGGTGCAGCTTGCCGCGGCGGACAGCGCACAGCGCGCCGAGGCGGAGTGGCGGCGCCTGCGGCAGCACGCACCAACGCTGACGAACGGACATCTCCCGGCGGTCAGTGAGGCGGAGGTGAACGGCCAGCACGTCTGGCGCCTGCGCGCCGCCGGCTTCGCTGACGTGGCGGAGGCCAGCGCGTTCTGCACCGGCATCCGCGCGGTGAAAGCCAATTGCTGGGTGGTACCGCCGTCCGCCTCGCCGTGAACCGGGCCGGTCTGCGTCGCCACATCGGGCGCCGCATGCCCGCTCGCCGCGACCGGAGCTCCGCGTCACTTGCGTGACGCATACTGCGGCGGATAGCGTCCTGGCGCCACATCCCACAAAGGACCAGGCGATGACGATCTCGGTGAGGCAACTGCACCCGGTCTTCGTCGGCGAAATCGGCGGCGTCGATCTGCGCGAACCGCTCGACCGCGCGACGGTGGACTCGCTGAACGATGCGATCAACCAGCACGGCGTGCTGGTGTTCCACGATCAGTTCATCACCGACGACCAGCAGATGGCGTTCAGCCGCAACTTCGGCGACTTGGAAACCACCGTGCGGGCCTATCGGAAGGACTATGTGCCGCGGCTCGACGTCCACATGGCGGACATCTCCAACCTCGACGAGCGCAACCGCGTGCTGCCGAATGACGACCGGCGGCGGCTGAACGCGCTGGGCAACCGGCTGTGGCACTCCGACAGCAGCTTCAAGCGCATTCCCGCGCGGTTCTCGCTGCTGTCGGCGCGGGTCATCCCGGACGAGGGCGGCGAGACGCAGTTCGCCGACATGCGTGCCGCCTGGGATGCGCTGCCGGACAAGATGAAGGCGCGGCTTGAGGGTTTGATCTGCGAGCACACGCAGTTTTTCTCTCGCGGGCGCATCGGATTCACCGACTATGCGGCGGAGGAGCAGGCCAAGATGGCGCCGGTGCCGCAGGTGCTGGTGCGCACGCATCCCGGCTCCGGCCGCAAGTCGCTGTTCCTGTCGTCGCATGCCGGGGCGATCCGCAGCATGCCGGTACCGGAGGCGCGCGTGTTGTTGATGGACCTGATGGAACACGCGACGCAGCGCGAGTTCGTCTACACGCATCGCTGGCAGGTCGGCGACCTGGTGATGTGGGACAACCGCTGTACCATGCATCGCGCGCGCGAGTACGACGAGACGCAGGTGCGCGACATGCATCGCACCACGGTGTCCGATGGACGCCCGACGGTGCCGGACGCGCTGGTGGCCTAGGCCGATGCGACGCCGGCTGGTCGTGTTGTTGGGGTTGGCCGTGCTGTTGCTGCCGGGCCTCGCGCGCGCCGCCGGCTGTGCGCCGATCGCCTCCGCCGCGCCGCGCGTCTGGCTGGCCAGCGCCGCGGACAACGCGCTGACCATCACGTTCCTCGGCCATGCCAGCTTCCTCATCGAGACGCCGGGCGGTGTCACCGCGGTCACCGACTATAACGGCGTCAACGTGCCGGATTTTCCCCCCGACATCGCCACGATGAACCACGCGCACGCGACGCACTACACCGACCATCCGGACCCGCGCATCAGGTACGTGTTGCATGGTTGGCGCGACGACGGTGGACCGGCGGACATCGACCTGGCGGTGGGCGACATGCACGTCACCAACCTGCCGACCAACATCCGCGACGGGGAGGGCGGCACCGAGCGTTACGGTAACTCGATTTTCGTGTTCGCGAGTGCCGGGCTGTGCATCGCGCATCTCAGCCATCTGCATCATCTGCTGGAGCCGCAGGACCTGGCCGCGCTGGGGCGTATCGACATCGTCATGGCGCCGGTGGATGGCGCCTATACGCTCAGCCTGGCGGACCTGGCGACGGTGCTGGAGCAGATCCAGCCGCGCGTGGTGCTACCGATGCACTATTTCATGCATGGCGTGCTGGAACGGTTCCTGGGCGCGGAACGCGACAAGTTCGCGATCGACGAGCGGGAGTCGCCGACGCTGCACATCTCGCGCGCGACACTGCCGGAACGGCCGACGATCATCGCGTTGCCGGGCGGATATTGAGAACACCTCGCCCGCGAGAGCGGGATAGGTCGAGAAGCGAAGCGTCGAAGGTGAGGGTGATCGGGTCGCCCCGCTGCCAACAGACGGTGCGCCTCGCGGCAGCCTCACCCTCGTCGCTTGCGCGTCTCAACCTCGTCCGCTCTTGCCGGGAAGGTTTCTCCCAATTCCCGCGCGATATTCCGCCGCGCCTGCTGCTCGAACGCCGCGGCGAGCGGGGCGGAACGGAACAGACGCGGCGCCGCGTGCAGCTTGCGCAGGAACGAGAGCCGGCCGCTTTCCCACTCCGCTTCGGGCAGATGGCGGTATTCGGCACGCAGCCTACGCGTGTTGCGCGCGAACAATTCCGGTTGCTCGCCGAGCGGCGTCAGGTCGAGATCGAGCAACCAAAGACGCAGGCGAGCGCGTTGCGTGCTCCTATCGCGCCAGGCCAGGTGGTTCGCGGTCGCCTCAATGGTGCCAGCGACCCAATCCACGTCGGCGGCGGACAGGTCGGCCGGCGCATAGCGCCGCCACAGCAGGGCCGAGCGATGCTCATTATCGCGTCGCTTCGCGTCATACACCGCATCGTGGAACGTGATCGCACAGGCGATCAGCCGGGTTGCGGCGGGGGCGAGGAAGGGTGTGCCGATGCCAAAACGGCAATGCCGCGTCCACAATGTCACAAGATGCATCAGGCCGTGATAGTGCCGCCGCGATGTCGCCATTTGCCGCAGCACGATGTTGCGCGCTGCCGCGGATAGCGCCGCGGTCGATAGCAGATCATTCAGCGCTGCGCCGGCGGCGTGCATCGACGTTTGCCTCCGCTTTGGGAAGCCTGGTTACGTTGCGATAGTGAGACACATTCGCCACAAGCAGGCAACTGGTTATATTATAGTTGCCGATCGGAGACGCGCTGCAACCCTTGGGCGAACGCGCCGCCTGTAACAGCGTCAGGTTCCGGCGGTGCAGCCCGCCGCCGGGGGTCCGCCGGGAGGCGGCGCCAAACGATGCGCGAGAAGGACGGAGGATATGGCAATGGTGGGCGAACGGACGCGCGAGATGGTCGCACAGGGCGAGGTGCGGATCGAAGTGATCGCCGAGGGGAGCGGCGCGTTGCTGGTGCTGCTGCCGTCGTCATCACGCGATTCCGAGGATTTCGACGATGCCGCGGCGGCATTCGCGCGGGCCGGGCTGCGTGTGTTGCGGCCGCAGCCGCGCGGCATGGGGCGCAGCACCGGGCCGCTGGATGGGCTGACGCTGCACGATTATGCGCGCGACGTGGCGGCGGTGATCGAGCACCAGCACGCCGGCCCGGCGGTGGTGCTGGGGCACGCGTTCGGCCAATGGATCGCGCGCACGCTGGCGACCGACCGACCGGACCTGGTGCGCGGCGTGGTGCTGGCCGCGGCGGCGGCGAAATCGAACCGGCAGGAGTTGCGCGACGCCTTGGCGAAATGCGTCGATGCCAGCTTGCCGGAAGCCGAGCGCCGGGCAGCGCTGCGCTTCGCCTTCTTCGCCGCTGGCCACGAGCCGCCGCCCGAATGGTTGTCCGGCTGGCATGCTGCGGCGAGCAAGAGCCAGCGCGCGGCGAGTGCCGCGACGCCGCAGGAGGAGTGGTGGACCGCGGGGAGCGCGCCCGTGCTGGACCTGCAAGGCGCGCAAGACCCGTGGCGGCCGCGTGAGACGGTGGATGACTTCCGTCGCGACCTGGGTGCCGACCGGGTGACGGTGGTGGTGCTCGAGGATTGCAGCCACGCGATGTTCCCAGAGCAATTGGAAGCCGTGGTGCAGGCGGTGCTGGATTGGACGCGGCTTCTGTAGGCGGGTCAGGACAGCGGCGCGATAACGTGCAGGGATGGAAACCATCCGCGGCGACGCAGGTCGCGCGTGATCAAGGTCATGCCCTCGACGGCCGCATGGGCACCAATGAAAAAGTCGGGCAACACACCGATGCGGGTACCGCCGCCGCGGCGGTAGGCGCGGAACACGCGTGCTGCCAGGAACAGCGCGTCGCGAGGGATTTCGCACACTTCCAGCCGGGCGGCCGCAAGCTCCAAGTCCAATTCCTCAACCGTGGCGTACGCGAGTGACAACTCGGCATAGATGACAGGATTGATGACGACGCGCCCGACCCGGGCGGCTTCATCGATTTGCCGCTGAGACCAAGCCGCCCAGACCGAATCCTCCATCGTGATATCCAGCAGAACGTTGCTGTCCGCCAGGAACACGGTCACTCGTCGATGTCGCCGCGCGTGAGCGCCATGATCTCGTCGGTGGTCATCCGGCGGTCGGTCGCGGACCCGCGCAGCCGCGCGAATGGGCTGGGGCCGCCACGTCGAGGGCGGGCGCCTCGTCTGGTCGCGACAATCCTCCGACCGACCGGGTCGTAGCTCCATTCCAGTTCAGTGCCTGCCGCCAGATGTGCGGCCTGGCGAATCTCGACCGGGATGGTGACCTGGCCCTTGCTGGTGATGCGAGTACCCATCGATCTCTCCTGCGTGTATTACCCAGGTAATACCACAACCGCGATGGCGCAATCCTCGTTTCGAGGAAGTTGGATGCCGAACCTGCTGACGATCTACCGCGAAACAATCGAACCGCAATGACGGTCTGACGGGCGGCGATGGCCTCAATCAGCCGCGTCCGCCACCGCGTCCTCGGCGCCCTGCTTCCCCGCCCGGATCCGCGTCAGCGCGTGCTCGACATGCCGGCTGAACACGTATTCCGCCGGCCGCTGGTTCTCCAAGGGGATCTCCGGCGCCATCTCGCCTTCGGTGCGAATGCCGCGCAGCACCTGGGCCGCGGCGCGCCAGGGGCGGCGAACCGTTTCCGCCACCGCACTTGCCTCGTAGCCGGAGTGCACCATGCAGTCGGCGCATTTTTCGTAGTTGCCGGTGCCGTAACGATCCCAGTCGGTTGTCTCCATCAGCTCCTTGAAGGTCTTGGTGTAGCCTTCACCGAGCAGATAGCAGGGGCGCTGCCAGCCGAAATAGGTGCGGGTGGGATTGCCCCATGGCGTGCAGTGGAAGCTCTGGTTGCCGGCCAGGAAGTCGAGGAACATCGACGACTGGTTGAACGACCACTTCTTCTTCCACGCGCCCTTGCCCTGCCGGGCAAATATCCCGCGGAACAGTTCCTTGGTCTTGGCGCGGTTGAGGAAATGCTGCTGGTCGGGCGCGCGTTCGTACGCATAGCCGGGCGACACCGAGATCCCGTCCACCCCCATCGCCATCACGTCGTCGAAGAACGTCGCCACCTTTTCCGGCTGGGCCGTATTGAACAGCGTCGCGTTGATGATGGTGCGGAAGCCGCGCCGCTTCGCCTCGCCGATCGCCGCCACCGCGCGGTCATACACGCCGGTCTGGCAGACCGAGATGTCATGCTCCTCGCGCGAGCCGTCCAGGTGCACCGACCAGGAGAACCATTTGCTCGGCTTGAACAGGTGCATCTTCTTTTCGAGCAATAGCGCGTTGGTACAGACGATCACGAACTTCTTGCGCGCGATCGCGCCTTCCACGAGCTGCTCGATCTCGCGATGCAGCAACGGCTCGCCGCCGGCGATCACCACCACGGGTGCGCCGCACTCGTCCACCGCCTCCATGCACTCCGCGACGGACAGGCGCTGGTTGAGGATCTCCGCCGGGTAGTCGATCTTGCCGCAGCCGGCGCAGGCCAGGTTGCAGCGGAACAGCGGCTCCAGCATCAGCACCAGCGGGTAGCGCTTGCGGCCGATCAGGTGCTGTTTCAGCACATAGGCGCCGACGCGGATCGCTTGGTTCAACGGCACGGCCATGCGTCAGGAACTCCTCAGGCGTCGGCCAGTTCGGCCGGAAAGCGGAACCGCACGTTCTCCTCCACGCCGTTCAGGGTGGAGATTTCGATCTCGCCGAAGCGGCGCAGCCCGGCCAGCACGCCTTGCACCAGGGTCTCCGGGGCGGAGGCGCCGGCGGTCAGCCCGACGGATTCGATGCCGGCGAACCACTCCGGCCGCAGTGCGTCGGCGTCGTCGATCAGGTAGGCCGGCTTGCCCAATTCCTCGCCGATCTCCCGCAGCCGGTTGGAATTGGACGAATTGCGCGACCCGACAACCAGGATCATGTCCACGGCCCGCGCCAACTCCCGCACCGCCTGCTGGCGATTCTGCGTGGCATAGCAGATATCCCGCACGTCGGGGCCGACAATGGTGGGGAACCGCGCCGTCAGGGCGGCGATGATGCCGCGCGTGTCGTCCACCGAGAGGGTGGTCTGGGTGATATAGGCCAGCTTGTTGGGGTCCGCGACCTGTAGCCGCGCCACGTCCTCCACCGTTTGCACCAGGTGCACCTTGCCGGGGACCTGGCCGATGGTGCCTTCCACCTCGGCGTGGCCGGCATGGCCGACCAGGACGATCTCGCGGCCCTGGGCGGCGTAGCGGCGCCCCTCGTTGTGGACCTTCGCCACCAGCGGGCAGGTGGCATCGATCACCGGGAGGTCGCGCTCGGCGGCCAGTTGCTCGATGCGCTTGGCCACGCCGTGGGCCGAGAACACGGTGCGGGCGCCGGCGGGGATCTCGTCCAGCTCGTCGACGAACACGGCGCCGCGAGTCCGCAGATCTTCCACCACGTGCCGGTTGTGCACAATTTCGTGACGCACGTAGATGGGGGGGCCGTATTTCTTCAGCGCCCGCTCCACGATCTCGATTGCCCGCTCGACTCCGGCACAGAAGCCGCGCGGCTGCGCAAGGACGACGCGCATCATGCCATTGGTTCTCCCGGAAGGCGCCATGACCGACTTGTCCAGTCGGATATGACATGCCACCCCGGCCTCGGCAACGGCAGTGCAGCAATCATGTCGGCCGGGGGATGGTATCGCAGCGTCACATCGGCTAAGCGAAAGGACCGCTCGCATGCGAGCGGTCGTATCCTGTGGCAGTTGCGCCACAGGGCGCGCAGGCAGCACTGTCTATCGCGTGGGCGGACCTGGGCCATACTATCCGCCTGGCAAGCGCCCGACTCGGTCATGGCTACTCGGTCATGGCTACTTGGTCGTGGCTACTTGGGGCATCATCACGGGGCTGACGTGGCATCGGAAGCGAGCGGACGAAACCCGGTGGGCGTGGACCTGCCAAAGGCCATGGCGCGCGTGGCGCGCGTTGTCGAAACCGCGTTGGACAACCTGCTCCCCGAACCCGAAGGCGCCGAGGCGCGCCTCGCCGAGGCCATGCGCTATGCCACCCTTGGCGGCGGCAAGCGGCTACGCGCCTTCCTCGCGATGGAGACCGCCGCGCTGTTCGCCGTCTCCGAGACCTGCGCCGCGCGCGTGGCTGCCGCGATCGAGATGCTGCACGCCTATTCCCTGGTGCATGACGACCTGCCGGCGATGGACGACGACGACCTGCGACGGGGCAAGCCCTCCTGCCACAAGGCGTTCGACGAGGCGACCGCGATCCTGGCGGGCGACGCGTTGCAGACCCGCGCGTTCGAGGTGTTGGCGGAGCATGACACCCATTCCGACCCGCAGGCGCGGTGCGAGCTGGTGCAGGCGCTGGCCAGCGCCTCCGGCGCGCACGGCATGGCCGGCGGGCAGATGATCGACATGTTGGCGGAAGGTCGGACGCTGGACGGGCCGGCCATCACCCGGCTACAGGCGCTGAAGACCGGCCGGCTGATCCAGTTCAGCGCCGAGGCGGGGGCCATCCTCGGCCGCGCACCGTTGCCGCAGCGCCACATGCTGGCGGCTTATGGTCGTGATCTCGGCGCCGCCTTCCAGATCGCGGATGATTTGCTGGACGCCGAGGGAAGCACGGAGGAAACCGGCAAGACTGCCGGCAAGGATGCCGCCGCCGGCAAGGCGACGATGGTGGCAATCCTCGGGCCGGAACGCGCGCGGGCTCACGCCGAGATGCTGGCCGCCCAGGCTGCCGGGCATCTGGATAGTTTCGGCCCGAGGGCAGCACTGTTGCAGGCATTGGCTGGCTTCGCCGTGACCCGGCGGAGCTGACGGGAGAGAGAAGCAAGGATGAGTCCGGTGAACACTCCGTTGCTCGATCGTGTCCGCATACCGGCGGACCTGCGCAATTTCTCCCCGGAGCAATTGCGTCAGCTTGCCGACGAGCTACGGGCCGAGACGATCGACGCCGTGTCGGTGACCGGCGGCCATCTCGGCGCCTCGCTCGGGGTGATCGAGCTGACCGTGGCCATCCACGCGATTTTCGACACGCCGCGCGACCGGCTGATCTGGGACGTCGGCCACCAGGCCTATCCGCACAAGATCCTGACCGGCCGGCGCGACCGCATCCGCACGCTGCGCACCGGCGGCGGGCTGTCCGGCTTCACCCGCCGCTCCGAGAGTGAATACGACCCGTTCGGGGCGGCGCATTCCTCGACGTCGATCTCGTCGGGGCTGGGCATGGCGGTGGCGCGCGACCTGAAGACCGCACGCGGCGAGCCTGACGACCGCAACGTGATCGCGGTGATCGGCGACGGGGCGATGAGCGCCGGCATGGCGTACGAGGCGATGAACAACGCCGGCGCGCTGCATTCCCGGCTGATCGTGATCCTGAACGACAACGACATGTCGATCGCGCCGCCGGTCGGGGCGATGAGCGCCTATCTGTCGCGGCTGATGTCCTCGCGCCACTATCTCGGCTTGCGCGAGCTGGGCGCCAAGCTGGCCAAGCGCTTCCCGCGCGGCATCGAGCGGACGCTGGGCCGGGCCGAGGAATACGCCCGCGGCATGCTGACCGGCGGCACGCTGTTCGAGGAGTTGGGCTTCTACTATGTCGGCCCGATCGACGGGCACAATCTGGACCACCTGCTGCCGGTGCTGCGCAACGTGCGCGAGGCGGAAGAAACCGGCCCGATCCTGGTGCATGTCATCACCCAGAAGGGCAAGGGCTACGCCAGGGCCGAGGCCTCCGCCGACAAGCTGCACAGCGTCTCCAAGTTCAACGTGATCACGGGCGAGCAAGCCAAGGCGCCGCCGGGACCGCCGAGCTATACCAACGTGTTCGCCGGCGCGCTGATCGCCGAGGCTGAACGCGATCCGGACATCGTCGCGATCACCGCGGCGATGCCGTCCGGCACCGGGTTGGACAAGTTCGGCGCGCGCTTTCCGGACCGCTGCTTCGACGTGGGCATCGCGGAGCAACACGCGGTGACCTTCGCCGCCGGACTGGCGACCGAGGGCATGAAGCCGTTCTGCGCGATCTATTCCACCTTCCTGCAGCGCGCCTACGACCAGGTGGTGCACGACGTGGCGATCCAGTCGCTGCCGGTGCGCTTCGCCATGGATCGCGCCGGGCCGGTGGGGGCCGACGGCGCCACCCATTCCGGCAGCTTCGACCTGGCCTATCTCGGCTGCCTGCCGGGGTTCGTGCTGATGGCGCCGTCCGACGAGGCCGAGCTGGTGCATGCGGTGGCCACCGCGGTGGGCATCGGCGACCGCCCGTCCGGCTTCCGCTATCCGCGCGGCGAGGGTGTCGGCGTGGCGTTGCCCGCGCGCGGCGAGGCGTTGCCGATCGGCAAGGGCCGGGTGCTGCGTGAGGGCACCAACATCGCGATCCTGTCGTTGGGCCCGCGGCTGGCCGACGCCCTGAAGGCGGCGGACGAGCTGGCGGCGCGCGGACTGCGCACCACCGTGGCGGATGCCCGCTTCGCCAAGCCGATCGACACCGCACTGGTGGAGCAATTGGCGCGACACCACGAGGTGCTGATCACCGTCGAGGAGGGTTCGATCGGCGGGTTTTCCTCCGCCGTGCTGCACCACCTGGCGAGCCGGGGCCTGCTGGATCGCGGGCTGAAGGTGCGGCC
>JBEKNT010000146.1:0-14505 GCA_049522565.1 Acetobacteraceae bacterium | reverse complement strand
AGCAGCAACGGCACAGGCCCCCTCCGGTCCAACCACGCCAACGGATGGATTGCAAAGGCTCCGCCTTTGCTGGGGGTCCATGGGGGCAAAGCCCCCTGGCGGGTCCAGGGCAGAGCCCTGGCCTTGCTTCGGTTCACCCGCTTGACCACTTCCCCACGCCGCGACCACACTCCGCCAACTGATCCGCCCGGTAGTGCCACGACGCACACCGGCGGCCAGACCTGTTGCAACACGGCGAGGATGAAGGGGAGCGCGCATGCCTCAGGTGACACTGACGGTCAACGGCAAGCAGCACACGGCTGAGGTCGAAGGCCGCACATTGCTGGTAGAGTTGTTGCGCGAAAAGCTGGGAATGACCGGCACGCATGTCGGCTGCGACACCAGCCAATGCGGCGCCTGCGTCGTGCATGTGAACGGCGAGGCGGTGAAGTCCTGCACCATGCTCGCCTTGCAGGCCGATGGCGTGCAGGTGACCACGATCGAGGGTCTGGCGGCGGCCGACGGCACGCTGCACCCGATGCAGGAGATGTTCCGCGAGCACCACGCGCTGCAATGCGGCTTCTGCACGCCGGGCATGGTGATGTCCGCGATCGACCTGGTGAACGCGCATCCGGACGGGCTGACCGAGCAACAGATTCGCGAGGGCCTGGAAGGTAATCTCTGCCGCTGCACCGGCTACCATAACATCGTGAAGGCGATCGCCGCCGCGTGGCCGCTGATGCACGGCAAGTCCGTGCAGGCCGCCGCAGAATAAACGCGCGACGCGACAAAACGGGAGGGACGCCATGGCATTCGATGGCATCGGTGCGTCGGTTCGCCGTAAGGAAGATGGTCGCTTCCTGCGCGGACGCGGCAACTACGTGGACGACATGAACCGGCCCGGCCAGCTTCACGCGGTGATCAAGCGCGCCGACCGGGCGCACGCGAGGATCAACGGCATCGACACGGCAGCCGCGGCGAAGGCGCCCGGCGTGGTGGCGGTGTTCACCGGCGCCGACATGGCGGCGGACGGCGTCGGCGGCCTGCCCTGCGGCTGGCAAATTCACAACAAGGACGGCTCGCCGATGGCCGAGCCGGCGCATCCGGTGCTGGCGGTCGGCAAGGTCCGCCATGTCGGCGATCCCGTTGCGGTGGTGATCGCCGAAACCAAACAGGCAGCGAAGGACGCCGCCGAGTTGCTGCTGATCGACTACCAGGACCTGCCCGCGGTCGCCACGATGCAGGAGGCGCTGAAGCCCGGCGCTGCTTCCGTGCACGACGATGCCGCCGGCAATCTCTGCTACGACTGGCATATCGGCGACAAGACGATCGTGGACGGCGTCTTCGCCAAGGCCGCGAAAGTGGTGAAGCTCGACCTCACCAACAATCGCCTGGTGCCGAATGCGATGGAGCCGCGCGCGGCGATCGGCGAGTGCGATCCGTCCAACGGCGACTTCACGCTGTACACCACCAGCCAGAACCCGCACGTCATCCGCCTGCTGATGGGCGCCTTCGTGCTGCACATCCCGGAGAGCAAGCTGCGTGTCGTCGCACCCGATGTCGGCGGCGGCTTCGGTTCGAAGATCTACCACTATGCCGAGGAGGCGATCGTCACCTGGGCATCCGGCAAGCTGCGCCGCCCGGTGAAGTGGACGGCCGAGCGCAACGAAAGCTTCATGTCGGACGCGCATGGCCGCGACCATGTTTCCACCGCCGAGATGGCGCTGGACGCGGACGGCAATTTCCAGGCGCTGCGCATTTCGACCCTGGCCAACATGGGCGCCTATCTTTCCACGTTTGCGCCGTGCATTCCGACCTATCTGTACGCAACGTTGCTTGCCGGCGTTTACAAAACCCCGCTGATCTACTGCGAAGTGAAGGCGGTGTTCACCAACACCGTGCCGGTGGACGCCTATCGCGGCGCCGGCCGCCCGGAGGCAACCTTCCTGCTGGAGCGCCTGGTGGACGTGATCGCCCACGACACCGGCAAGGATCGCATCGCGGTGCGGCGGCAGAACTTCATTCCCGCCGACGCGTTCCCGTACCAAACCCCGGTGGCGCTGCAATATGACAGCGGCAACTATCAGGCGACGCTGGATGCCGCGCTGAAGGCAGCCAACTACGACGGCTTCGAGTCGCGCCGCACGGCGGCGAAGGCGCGCGGCAAGCTGCGCGGCATTGGCGTTTCCACCTATATCGAGGCGTGCGGCATCGCGCCGTCCGCCGTGGTGGGTTCGCTCGGTGCGCGCGCGGGATTGTACGAGTGTGCCAATATTCGCGTGCATCCGACCGGCAGCGTCACCGTGTTTACCGGTTCGCACAGCCACGGGCAGGGGCACGAGACGACGTTCGCGCAGCTTGTCTCCGCGCAGCTTGGTGTGCCGATCGATCAGGTGGAGGTAATCCACGGGGATACCGGCAAGATTCCATTCGGCATGGGAACCTATGGCAGCCGCAGCCTGGCGGTCGGCGGCTCGGCGATGGTCAAGGCGATGGACAAGGTCATCGCCAAGGGCAAAAAAATCGCCGCGCATCTGATGGAAGCCTCGGTTGACGATATCGAGTTCGCCGACGGAAAATTCACCGTCGCCGGAACGGACAAGTCCAAAGCGCTGGCGGAGATCTCGCTCGCCGCCTATGTGCCGCACAACTATCCGATCGAGGAACTCGAGCCCGGGCTTGAAGAAACCGCGTTCTACGATCCGAAGAACTTCACCTTCCCCGCCGGCTGCCATGTTTGCGAGGTAGAGGTGGACATGGATACCGGCGTCCCCGAAGTGGTCAGCTTCGTCGCGGTGGACGACGTCGGCCGCGTGATCAACCCGATGATCGTCGAAGGCCAGGTCCAGGGCGGCGTCGCCCAAGGCGTCGGCCAGGCCCTGCTCGAGAACGCCGTCTATAACGAGGACGGTCAACTGCTGTCCGGCTCGTTCATGGACTACACCATGCCGCGCGCCGACAATGTGCCGAACATCAAGGTGGCGACCGAGGTTACGCTGTGCACGCACAACCCGCTCGGGGTAAAGGGGTGCGGCGAGGTGGGCGCGATCGGTTCGCCGCCGGCGGTGATCGGCGCCATCGTCGATGCGCTGCGCGATTACGACGTGCGGCATATCGACATGCCGGCGACACCAGGAAAACTGTGGTCGATCATCCAGTCTGGCCGTCCCGCGATGGCGGCGGAATAAGAGGAACCAGGACGATGTATGATTTCTCCTATCAGAAGCCGGCCAGCCTCGCGGACGCCGCGAAGATCCTGCAAGGCGATCCCGAGGCGAAGGCGCTCGCTGGCGGAATGACTTATATTCCGGTGCTGAAGCAGCGGCTCGCCAAGCCCACGGTGATCGTCGATCTGGCGAAACTGGGCATGACCGGCATCAAGGTCGGTGCCGACAGTGTCACGATCGGCGCGATGACAACCCATGCGACGGTGGCGGCAAGCGCCGAACTGAAGGCGAAGATTCCCGGGTTGGCGGCGCTCGCGGGCATGATCGGCGACGAGGCGGTGCGGCATCGCGGCACGATCGGCGGCAGCATCGCCAACAACGATCCCGCAGCGGATTATCCGGCCGCGGCGCTGGCGCTAGGCGCGACGATCAAGACCAACAAGCGGTCGATCAAGGCGGACGACTTCTTCACCGGCATGTTTATGACCGCACTTGAACAGGACGAGATCATAACCGAAGTCGAATTTCCGGTACCGCAGAAGGCGGGCTACGAGAAGTTCCGCAATCCGGCGTCGCGTTATGCCATTGTCGGCGTTTTCGTTGCGAAGTTTCCCTCCGGCGTACGCGTTGCGGTGACCGGCGCAGGTCAGGGTGGCGTGTTCCGCCAGACGGCGATGGAGCAGGCGCTGTCGGCGAATTTCGCGCCGGATGCGGTGGCCAATATCAAGACGCCGGCCGACGGGATGAATGGCGACATCCATGCGAGCGCGGAATATCGCGCCCATCTCGTCGGGGTGATTGCGAAGCGCGCAGTCGCGAAGGCGGCCTGAGCTGTCGCCGCTGGATCGGGCAATCTGGGCCACGCCGGACATCGTGTCCTGGCTTGGCCATAATGGCGGCCCACCGCTCGATCCGGCGCGTGCCGATCCGCACGCGTCCTGGCGCCTATGGTGTTGGAAGCGCGCGGTGAAGCGCGCCTGGAAAACGCCGCCGCGTGAAATTGCGTTGCGGCGCCTGGCATGTGCGGAAGCAGCGGGCATGTCCTATCGGGAATACACGCTCGAAATCCTGGAGCGGGGGGTATTTCCCGGGGCACGGCTCAATCATGGTTCGTAATATCCTCCGTCTTGTGACGCTGGTCGTGGTGCTTGGTGGCTTTGCGGCTGTCGGTGGCGCGGTGGCGTATGCGGCAGACACACCGCCTCCGCAAAAGCCGGTGACTCTGACAATCAATCCGGATGGGTCCGCGGTGTGGAACGGCGAGCCACTCCCCAGCGAGCCGGCATTGAGAGACAAGATCGCCCGCCAGACGCAGCAGGCGCCGAAACTTGAACTCGACCTGCGGTTTCATTCGGTGGGGCAGTTGGATGAGAGCAACCGGCAGACACTCATGGATATCGTCGAACTTACCGCGCGGTTCGGCTACGTCCATGTCGAAGCGACCACCAATGGTGCGAAGCTGACGGTCCTCGGACCAACCGCGGCAGAGGCCGCGGTGCCGAAATGAGTCGTTGCGGCATGCGTGATGCCTGTCGCGTCGGTGCCGATACAAGCTGCCTGGCTGTCAACCGATGAGCGATCTGTCGCGCCTGGTGGATACGCCCGGCGCGAACTCGCTGCCCTATGTCGATCCGGCATTTCCCGGGCGCCCGTTGGTGCTGTACGCGGCGCGGCCACGGCAGTGTGCAGCCGACACGCCGGTGCTGTTCGTGCATCACGGCGTCGGCCGCAACGGGGCGGCGTATCGCGACTATTGGCTGAAGTTGGTCGACGAGGCCGGCATCCTGGCGATCGCCGTCGAGTTCCCGGAAGCGTCGTTTCCCGAATACCTGTGGTACCATTTCGGCAATTTGCACGACGAGGCCGGCACGCCGAATCCGCGCGCGCAATGGACCTATGGCATCGATGAGCGGCTGTTCGCGGCGTTGCAGGCGCAGGGCGTCACGACGCGGCGGCGCTACGGACTGTTCGGTCATTCCGCTGGCGGCCAGTTCGTGCATCGCATGGTCTCGTTCGGGTTTCGTGACCACGTTGCGGTCGCCGTCAGCGCGAATGCCGGCACCTACGCGATGCCGGACCTGGACATCGCATGGCCGTTCGGCCTGGGCGAAGCCGGACTCGATGCGGGCGCGTTGGGCGCTCTGCTGCGCTTCCGCATCACGGTGATGGCCGGTACGCACGATACCAAGACCACCGGCCGGTTTTTCCCGAAGGGGCCACGCTCCATGCGGCAGGGCGCGACCCGGCATGAGCGCGCGCACAACTATGTCGCTGCGGGACGAGCGGCGGCCGAGGCTCTGGGCACACGCTGTGTCTGGACCGTCATCGACGTGCCGGACGTCGGCCATGACGGCGGCCGCATGTCGGTCGCGGCTGCGCCGATCGTTGCCGCTGCGTTGCATGCATCGGAGTCCGACTGAATGCATCGCCGGCGCCTGCTGACGACGGGACTTGCCGGCGCGGCCGTGCTGGCCGCGCCGCGCATCGCGCGTTCCGACTCGGCGCGCGTGCTGAAGTTCATTCCGCAATCCGACCTGGCAACGCTCGACCCGCACTTCACCACCGCCTCGGTGACACGAGAGCACGGGCTGCTGGTGTTCGACACGCTGTATGGCATGGACGACGCCTATCGGCCGCAGCCGCAGATGGTGGCGGGCGAAGTTGTGGGCGATGGCGGCAGGCTATGGGAACTCACGCTGCGCGATGGATTGCGCTTCCACGACGGCACGCCGGTCCTGGCACGCGATGCGGTGGCCAGCATCCGGCGCTGGGGCCAGCGCGACGCGTTCGGCGCAGTGATGCTGGCGCGGACCGATGAGATCTCCGCCCCGACCGACAAACTGATCCGTCTGCGGTTGAACAAGCCGTTCGCGCTGGTGCCTGATGCTTTGGCGGTGCTGATCAGCGTGCCGGTCATCATGCCGGAGCGCCTGGCGATGACCGATCCGTTCAAGCAGGTGACGGAGATGGTGGGCAGCGGTCCGTATCGCTTCGTTGCCGGCGAACGCGTGGTTGGCTCGCGCGTGGTCTATGAAAAATTCGCCGGCTACGTGCCGCGCAGCGACGGCAAACCGGAATTTGCTGCCGGGCCGAAGATCGCCTGGTTCGATCGCGTGGAATGGGCGGTGGTGCCCGATCCCGCCACCGCCGCCGCGGCATTGATCGCGGGTGAGTTCGACTGGTGGGAGAACCCGACGATCGACCTCGTGCCGACGCTGCGTCGGAGCAAGGACGTGACCGTCGCCGTGAAGGATCGTTCGGCACAGAACGCCATCATGCGTTTCAATGCATTGTACCCGCCATTCGATAATCCGGCGATTTGTCGTTTGGTGGTTTCCGCCATCGATCAACGAAGCTTCATGCTGGCGGTCGGCGGGACCGCGCCGGATCTGTTGGTCCCGCAGAAGGTCGGGCTGTTCGTCCCCGGCACGCCGATGGCGAGCGATGTCGGTGTAGCGGCGATGCAGGGCGCCTCCGACCCGGACAGGCTGCGCCAGCAACTCGCGGCGGCGGGGTACCGCGGTGAAAAGATCGTGCTACTGGCTGCATCCGACTCGCCCAGCGCGAACGCGATCGCGCAGGTGGGCGCCGACCTGCTGCGGCGGATCGGCTTCAACGTCGATCTGCAAACGATGGACTGGGGCACCGTGCAGCAGCGGCGCGCCAGCAAGGCGCCGACCGACAAGGGCGGTTGGAGCATTTTCTTCACGTTGCAGACCAGCACGCAAAATATCACGCCGGCCGCGGCGGTGGCGCTGCGCGCTGACGGCAATGGCTGGTATGGCTGGCCGACCGATCCCGAGATGGAGCGGCTGCGCGCGGCCTGGTTCGACGCGCCCGACCTGGCGGCGCAGCAGTCGGTCGCACGCGAGATGCAGATGCAGTTCTGGCGCAATCCGTCCTACGCGCCGCTCGGCATGCTGTTCCAGCCGACCGCATTCCGCCGCGACCTGACCGATATTCGCGAGGGGTTGCCGCAGTTCTACGGCGTAAGGCGGGTGTGATTGCTGATGTCGGCCGGGTGGAGTAAAAATTCGCAATATCGGGGTGAAGGAGGCTATAAAATGCAGCGCCGGGATGTTCTGAAGACGGCCCTTGCCGGGGTTACCGCACTGGCCGCGCCGCGCGTCGTGCATGCAGAGGGCGCAAAGACCATCACTTTCACCCCGCACGCCGATCTGGCATCGCTCGATCCGGTATGGACGACCGCTGATATCACCCGCAACTTCTCGCTTGCGGTCTACGACACGCTGTACGGCTACGATGCCGACTTCAACGTGCAGCCACAGATGGTCGAAGGTGCGAAGACCGAAGACGACGGCAAGCTGTGGGAACTTACGCTGCGTGACGGGCTGGCATTTCACGACGGCACGCCGGTCCTGGCGAAGGACTGCGCCGCCACCATCCAGCGCTTCGCCAAGCGCGATCCGTTCGGCGGCGCGCTGATGGCACGTGTGGACGAGATCTCTGCGCCTTCCGACAAGGTGATCCGCTTCCGGCTCAAGAAGCCGTTCGCCTTGCTGCCTAACGCGCTGGCGCAGGTGTATTGCGCGATCATGCCGGAGCGGCTGGCGATGACCGACGCGATGCAGCAGGTCACGGAAGCCGTCGGCAGCGGACCGTTCAAGTTCGTCGCCTCGGAGCGGATTCCCGGACAACGTGTGGTCTATGTGAAGAACGAGAAATACATTCCGCGGAAGGACGGCACGCCGAGCTTCAATGCCGGTCCGAAGATCGTCTATGTCGACCGCGTAGTATGGAACTTCATTCCCGATCCGGCCACTGCGTCCGCTGCTCTCACGCAGGGGGAGATCGACTGGTGGGAGAACCCGACCATCGATCTGGTGCCGCAATTGAAGCGCAGCAAGGATCTGACGCTGGCGGTCAAGGACCGCACGGGTGAGATCGGCTGCCTGCGCTTCAACCACCTGTTTCCGCCATTCGACAACCCGGCGATACGCCGTGTCGTTGTGGCGGCGATCGATCAGAAGGAGGTGATGGAGGCGGTCGCCGGCGCCGAGCCGAGCCTCATTAAAACCGATGTCGGCATCTTCGTTCCCGGCACGCCGATGGCGAGCACGGTCGGTGTGGAGGTGACGCGGGGTCCGAAGAATTACGCCAAACTCAAGCAGGATCTGATCGCGGCCGGATACAAGGGCGAGAAGGTGGTGATCCTCGCGGCCTCGACGATTCCAACTATTTGGGCCGAGGCACAGGTGGCCTCCGACACGTTGAAGAAGATCGGCATGAACACCGATTTCCAGGCGCTGGAATGGGGAACGGTGGTGCAGCGGCGTGCCAGTCAGGCGCCGAATGATAAGGGCGGCTGGAACATCTTCTATACGTTCCTCGGCGGATTTGGCAACATTTCGCCGGCGCCCGATATCGGCATCCAGAGCAGTGGCACGAAGGGAAGCTGGTTCGGCTGGCCGACCGATGCGAAGATGGAGGAGCTGCGCCAGGCGTGGTTCGACGCCCCCGATCTTGCAGCGCAGAAGAAGATTGCAGAGCAAATGCAGGTGGAGTTCTGGGAGAGCCCGCCTTATGTGCCGCTTGGGATGTACGATCAGCCGACCGCGTTTAACAACGCCCTGACCGATATTCGCGACGGCTGGCCGCAATTCTACGGCGTCAAGAAGAACGCGTAGCGCATACCCCCATGGCGCAGCATGTCGTTGTTATCGGCGCCGGGATCGTCGGTGCGGCCACCGCGATCGAGTTGCTGCGCGATGGGCACCGCGTAACGATTGTCGAGCCGGGCGACCCCGGTGGTGAGCAAGCCGCCAGCTACGGCAACGGCACCCTGCTCAATCCGAGTTCGGTCATTCCGATGTCCGCTCCGGGGCTGTGGCGCAAGGTGCCGGGCTATCTGGCCGATCCGCTCGGGCCGCTGGCAATCCGTTGGTCCTACCTGCCGCGTTTGCTGCCGTGGCTGTGGCGGTTCGTCCGCGCCGGAGCAACCGAGGCGCGTGTCGCGGCCACCGCGCGTGCGCTGCGGCCGTTATTGCTCGAAGCGCCGGAGCGGCATCGTCGCCTGGCCGAGGAAGCCGGCGTCGGTGAACTCATCACGCGGCAGGGTGTGCTGTTCGTCTTTCCCAATCGCTCCGACTTCGACGCCGAAGGGCTGTCGTGGCGGTTGCGGCGCGAAAATGGCGTGCGTTGGCTGGAACTGTCAGAGGAGGAATTGCGCCAGCGCGAGCCCACACTGGACCGGCGCTACAAATTCGCGTTGTTAGTGGAAGAAAATGGACAGTGCCGCGATCCGGGTGCGTATGTGAACGCGCTGGTACAGCATGCGTGTGCTTTGGGTGCGACGCATCGGCGCGTTCGGGCAACCGGGTTGCGCATCGAAGCGCGTCGCTTGCGGGCGGTACGCACCGACACGGGCGACATCGATTGCGACAAGGCGGTGATTGCTGCCGGAGCGTGGTCGAAGGTGCTGGCGGCGGCGGCGGGCGACCGGGTGCCGTTGGAAACCGAACGCGGCTATCACGTGGTGATCGAAAACCCCGGTATCGAACCGCGTTATCCGGTGATGCCGAGCGACGGCAAGATGGGATGCGTGATGACGCCGCAGGGCCTGCGGCTGGCGGGGCAGGTCGAGCTTGCGGGCCTGACCGCGCCGCCGAATTGGCAACGGGCGGACGTGCTGCGCAATTTCGCACGTCGCGTATTTCCGGGGTTGCCGGCCGATCTTCAGGTGAAGACCTGGATGGGGCATCGGCCATCGATCGCGGATGGACTGCCTTGCATCGGCCCGGCCTCGGGTTGTCCGGATGTGCTGCACGCGTTCGGCCACGGTCATATCGGGCTAACAGCCGGGGCGATGACGGCGCGTCTGGTCGCAGACCTGATCAGCGGGAAGCCGCCGGCCGTCGATCCAACGCCGTATTCCGCGGCCCGCTTCAGATAGTGCGCAGACTGTGGGCCGCTGCTGCGAAACATCACATGTACAGGTTCCGTGGCAGCATCCCTCGCTTTTGCAGATATGGAATGCCACGCCTCAGCAGCGGCGCCAGCGTGCGCAACAGCGCGGCGGTGAGGCGGAACAGGTTGTGCCAGCCGGGCGCTGAGAAACGCAGCGGGTAATTGCCCTGCGCCAGTTCGCGATGCAGGCAGGCTTCGACGGCAAAGCACTCGGCCGCCGATAAGCGGTGACGCCACACTGCGATCGCATCCTGCGAAAGCGGCTGCTGCAAGCGCGCGTGCAAATGCCGGTCGCGCGACGCTACCAGACCGGTCCTGTCCTGCCACTCCAGCATTCCCGGCTCGAATGTCTCGCCAAGAAAAGCGCAGATGCACCGTGCAACTTCCGCCGGCTGCCGCACCAGGTCTTCATAGCGGACCTCGAGCACCTGGGCGGGATACGCAGCGCGGTCGCGGCGCAGGTACGCCATCGCCGCCGGCCATTCGAAGCCAGGCTCGTAGTAGCGCTGCCAGCCGGCATCGATCCACGATATCGCTACGTCGCGTCCATCACGGATCAGATGGATGAACTTTGCCGCCGGATAGAGCGTCAGCAGCTCTGGCACGATAGCGAAATAGTGTGGCGTCTTGTCGCCCAGCCGCTGCTTGCCGCTGGCATCCAGCAGATGGCGGTAGACGAGGTCGATCAGGCCGACGAGGGTTGGTTGCGTCAGAGCAGCGGCCTGACGCCGCAGGTCATTCTCGGGCAGGTTCATATCGGGCCAGCGCTCGTGCCGAACCATCGTCTCGATCGCGCGTTCGAACTGTGGTTGCGTCAGCACGCCGGTCAGCGGAAAATCCCGCACCAGCGGGCGGAGAAACCAGGTCTCGGGCGGAATATGCAGACGCGAATGGCCGACCAGGATCAACCGCAGCAGCGTGGTGCCCGAGCGGCCGGCGCCGACGACGAAAAACGGGGCCTGGTCGGCCATAACCCATCAACCTCAGCGGAGTGACGCAGCATGAACGAGCCGCAGACCTTCACCTTCGCCGATGACGGGGCAATCCCCAACTCCAAACTGCCAATGCTGGTGTATCGCGATGCGGTCCCCGCCGATCCGGCAGCGATCGAGAAGCTGTTCGCCGCCAATCGCTGGCCGCCGGCGTGGCGCGACAGCGTGCATCCGTTCCAGCATTTCCATAGCAATGCACACGAGGCGCTGGGTGTCGCGCGCGGCCGCGCCAAGGTGCAGTTCGGTGGCCCGGCCGGCGAAACGCTGGACGTGCGGGCGGGCGACGTCGTTGTGCTGCCGGCCGGCGTCGGTCATTGCAGGATCGACAATTCGGCGGACCTGCTGATCGTCGGCGCCTATCCGGACAACACGGCGCGGCCCAACCAGCATCGCGGCAATCCGGCCGAACATGACGGCGCGGTGCGCAACATCGCCGCGGTGGCAGCGCCGAACGCCGATCCGGTGGCGGGCGGTCAGGGGCCGCTGGTGCGGCTATGGCGCGGGTAGCGCCTACGCCGCCTCACGCGTCCGCAGATCGTTGTTGGTGCGGTGGTCGCCGGCTACCCAGCGGGCGAGTTCGGCATGCGCGTCGGCGCGGCGGATCGCATCGATCTCCGCCGCGTTCGGCGGATCGACGGTGAATTCGACGATCAACCCGTCCGGCGATGTGCAATACATCGACCGGCAATAGCCGTGATCGGTTTCGCGCACGGCCGCACCGGCCGCCTTCACCCGCGCGATCAATTCGTCATAGGTGGCGTCGTCCACCTTGAAAGCCACATGGTCGAAACTGCCGATTTGTGCCGGCTTTTCCGCCTGGGTCTTCTGGTAAACCTCGTCGTCGGCGAACGAGAAGAACGCCAGCGCGCCGCCGTCGCCGAGCGCATAGAAGGTATGGCAGAACGCCACGTCACGCTTCACCCAAGGGCTGAAATGCTGCTCGCACCAAGTGGCGGCCAGCGGAATTCCCAGCACGTCCTCGAAGAACTGCCGATTCTTCTCCTGGTCCTTCACGACATAGGCGTGATGATGCAGGCGTTCGGGCAGGCGGGACAGCAGCTTGACCATGGTTATGCTCCTCCGGTGTGCCGCGGTTTTCCCGGCAAGCTTGCCCTCCGCCCGCACAACCCGCAAGCTGGGCTCGGGAGGACAGCAGCGACATGCGCATCGAGATCATCTGCACGGGGGACGAGGTCCTCACTGGCAAGATCGTCAACACCAATTTCAGCTACATGGCCCAGAAGCTCGAAGATGTCGGGCTTTCCGTGCATTGGGGCACCACCGTCGGCGACGACCGCGACAGTCTGCTGCAGGCATTCCTGCAGGCCGGCGGCCGCGCCGATGCGGTGATCGTCAATGGCGGGCTGGGTCCGACGGTCGATGACCTGTCGCAGGAAGTCGCAGCGCAGGCGGCGGGCGTGGCGCTGGAGCTGCACGAGGATTGGCTGGTGCGCATGGAGGAATTCTTTTCCCGCCGCGCGCGCAACATGCCGCCGAACAACCGCAAGCAGGCGATGCTGCCGGTCGGCGCGGAGATGCTGGACAACCCGATCGGCACCGCCTGCGGATTTGCGATGGACATCGGCCGTGCCCGCTGCTTCTTCACGCCGGGTGTGCCACGCGAGTTGCGGCGCATGCTGGAAGAACAGATCATTCCGCGTTTGCTGGCGCGCAGCGGGGCGCCGACGTCGATCTTGCTCAAGCGGTTCCATTCATACGGGCTCGGCGAATCGCATGTCGATCAATTGCTGACCGGCGTCGAGGAGATGGTGCCGGACGGATCGGTCAAGCTGGGGTTCCGCGCGCACTATCCGCAGATCGAGACGAAGCTGACGGTGCGCGGCACCGACGCCGATGACATCCGCCGCAAGCTGGAGCCGGTGCAGGCGGAGGTGCGCAAGCGGCTTGGCAACTTCATTCTCGCCGAGGACGATCAGTCGCTGGAAGGCGTCGTGCTGGCGGGGTTGCTGCAACGCGAAGGCTCGCTGGCGGTGGTGGAAACCTTCACTGGCGGCCAGATCGCGGTGCGGCTGGCGCCGTTGCCGGGGGCCGAGCATGTGTTCCGCCGCGGCATCGTGGTGCGCGACGCCACCCAGTTGCACGGATTGCTCGGATTGGAGGGCGTGCATCTTGCTGGCCCGCTGACGCAGGAAGCCACCGAAGCCGTTGCGCGCGTGGCGCGCGAACGGTGCGGTGCGACGCATGCGCTGGTGGTGCTGATCGAACTGGACGAAGGCCCCGACCGCATCGATTTCGGCGGCACGATCTGGATCGGCATTGCGACGGAACAACAGGTGGCGTTCCGCCGTTCACGGGTTCTGGGCGGGCGCGAATGGGTGCGGCTCGGTGCGGCCGAGCTGGCGCTGGACTGCCTGCGGCGGCTGTTGCAGGGGCTGCCGGTGGTGGAGCGGATCGACTTCGAAAAGACATGAAGGCGCAGGGAACATGGCGGAACATTTGTTTTCCGGATTGAAGGTCATCGACTGCGCGAGTTGGATCGCCGGGCCGGCGGCAGCGACGATCATGTCCGATTTCGGCGCCGACGTGATCAAGATCGAGCCGCCGGGCGCGGGCGATCCGTGGCGCGGCCGCGGTGCCAATCCGCACGCGCCAACCGACTATTATTGGCAGTTGACGTCGCGCAACAAGCGCAGCCTGGCGCTGGATTTGAAGCACGAGGCGGGGCGCGCCGTGCTGTACCAACTGGTCGCCGGCGCCGACGTCTTCGTCACCAATTTTCCGTTGCCGGTGCGCGATCGGCTGAAGCTGGCGCCGGCCGATCTGCGGCCGCTCAATAACCGGCTGATCTATGCGTCGTTCACCGCCTATGGCGAGTCCGGCGAGGAGGCGGCGAAGACCGGCTTCGATTCCACCGCCTATTGGGCGCGCACCGGGCTGATGGATGCGGTGCGGGCCGACGTCGATACCGTGCCGGCGCGGTCCGCGCCGGGCATGGGCGATCATCCCAGCGCCACCGGCCTGTATGCCGCGATCGTTACTGCGCTGTACCGTCGAGAAAAGACGGGAACCGGCGGCGTGGTCAGTTCGTCGCTGCTGGCGAACGGGCTGTGGGCGAATGGCTGTTTCGTGCAGACCCGGTTGTTCGGCGAACCGATGCCGCACCGCCCGCCGCGTGAGCAGGCGCCGAATGCGCTGGCGAACCATTATCAGTGTCGCGACGGCCGATGGTTCATCATGGCGCTGTTCAACGAGGAGCGGCAGTTGCGGCCGTTCCTCTCGGCGATCGGACGCGAGGAGCTGGCCGACGATCCACGCTTTGCCACCAAGCAGGCGCGGCAGAACAACGCCACCGCATTGGTCGAGCAACTCGATGCGGTGTTTGCCACGCGGGACATGCCGGAGTGGCGCCGCATTCTCGATGCGGTGGGCGTGACGTTCGGGGTGGTCGGCAAGGTGGACGACGTGCCGCACGATGCACA
>JBEKNT010000145.1:0-14541 GCA_049522565.1 Acetobacteraceae bacterium | reverse complement strand
CGCCTGCACGATCTCCTCGGTCATCTTCTTCGCGTCGCCGAACAGCATCATCGTGTTGGGCCGGAAGAACAGCTCGTTGTCCACGTCCGCATAGCTGGTCGCCATCGAGCGCTTGACGAACAGCACCGTCCCCGCCTTCTCCACGTCCAATATCGGCATGCCGTAGATCGCCGATTTCGGGTCGGTCTTCGCCGCGGGGTTGGTCACGTCGTTGGCGCCGATCACGTAGGCCACATCGGCGGTGGAGAATTCGTTGTTGATCTCCTCCAGCTCGAACACCTCGTCGTACGGCACGTTGGCTTCCGCCAGCAGCACGTTCATGTGGCCGGGCATGCGGCCGGCCACCGGGTGGATGGCGTATTTCACCACCACCCCTTCCTTCTTCAGCGTGTCCGCCATCTCGCGCACGGCGTGCTGCGCCTGTGCGACCGCCATGCCGTAGCCGGGCACGATGATCACCTTCGACGCGTTCTTCATGATGAACGCCGCATCCTCGGCATTGCCGCTCTTGACGTGGCGGTCGCCCGCCGGGCCGCCGGCCGCCGCGGCCCCGCCCTCGCTGCCGAACCCGCCCAGCAACACGTTGAAGATGCTGCGGTTCATGCCCTTGCACATGATGTACGACAGGATCGCGCCCGAGGAGCCAACCAGCGAGCCGGTGATGATCAGCGCGAGGTTCTGGATGGTGAAGCCGATGCCCGCCGCTGCCCAGCCCGAGTAGCTGTTCAGCATCGACACCACCACCGGCATGTCGGCGCCACCGATTGGGATGATGATGAGGAAGCCCAGCGCGAACGACAGCACTGCGATCAGCCAGAAGATCACCTGGTGACCGCCGGTCGCGACGAACGCGACGACCAGCACCAGCAGCAGGATGGCCAGCCCGAGGTTCAGCTTGTGCTGGCCCGGGAAGGTGATCGGCGCGCCGCTCATCAGCGCCTGCAACTTGGCGAAGGCGATCAGCGAGCCGGTGAAGGTGATGGCGCCGATCGCCAGGCCGATCGACATTTCGATCAGGCTCTCGGTGTAGATCGCGCCGCGCACGCCGATACCGAACGCCTCCGGTGCGTTCAGTGCCGAGGCGGCGACGAACACCGCCGCAAGACCAACCAGCGAGTGGAACGCGGCGACGAGCTGCGGCAGCGCGGTCATTTGGATGCGATGCGCGACCACCGCGCCGATCGAACCGCCGATGACGATGCCGAGCAGGATCAGGCCATAGCCGACGCCGCTCATGCCATGATGCGCCAGGGTGGCGACCACTGCCACGGCCATGCCGATCATGCCGAAGCGGTTGCCCTGGCGGGACGACTCCGGATGCGACAGGCCGCGCAGCGCCAGGATGAACAGGACGGCGGCGACGAGGTAGCAGAGTGAGGTCAGGCTGGCAGACATGGCTGCGTGTCCTACTGCCGACGCTTGAACATCGACAGCATTCGGTGGGTCACCAGGAACCCGCCGAAGATGTTGACGCTTGCCAGGGTCACCGCGATGAAGCCGAAGGCGATCGCCCAGCCGTTGGTGCCCAGGCCGGCGGACAGCATGGCGCCGACCACGATCACCGAGGAGATCGCGTTGGTCACCGACATCAGCGGCGAGTGCAGCGCCGGGGTGACGTTCCAGACCACGTAGTAGCCGACGAAGCAGGCCATCAGGAAAATGGCGAGCAAGAAGACGATCGGCTCGACCTCGGGGGCAACGGCGGCGACGCCGTTGGCGAGTGTCTGGGCGTGGGCGGCAAGCTCGTTGGCGCGTTCGGCGAGCCGGGCGGCTTCGTCGGCCAACTGGTTGGGGTTCATTCGGTCGGTCTCCGCTGGATCAGGCGGCCTGGGCTGGCAGGAAGTTGGGGTGCACGACGGCACCGCCGCGGGTCAGCATGACGCCTTTGACGATGTCGTCGCCTTCCGGAAGCTTCGGCGCCTTGGCGTCCTTGTCCCAGAAGGTGGTGAGGAAGGTCAGCAGGTTGCGCGCATACAGCGCGGACGCGGCGACCGGAATGCGGCCCGGCCAGTTGTTCCAGCCCAGGATGCGCACGCCGTTCGATGTCACGATGCTTTCGCCGGGCTTGGTCGCCTCGCAATTGCCGCCGGCGTCGGACGCCAGATCGACGATGACGCTGCCGGGGCGCATCGAGTCAACCATCGCCTGGGTCACGATGGTTGGGGCACGACGGCCCATCACCAGCGCGGTGCAGATGACCATGTCGTTCTTGGCGATCGTGGTGGCCATCAACTCGGCCTGCTTGCGGCGGAACGCGTCGCTCATTTCACGGGCATAGGCGCCGGTCTGGCCGGCGGTTTCCTCGTCTTCCACGCCGACGAACACGGCGCCGAGCGACTTGATTTCCTCCTTCGCCGCCGGGCGGACGTCGGTGGCGGAGACGATGGCGCCGAGCCGGCGGGCGGTGGCGATCGCCTGCAACCCGGCGACGCCGGCGCCGATGACGAAGACGCGGGCGGGCGGCACGGTGCCGGCGGCGGTCATCATCATCGGGAAGCCGCGCTGGAAGGCACCGGCACCCTCGATCACCGCGCGGTAGCCGGCGAGGTTGGCCTGGCTGGACAGCACGTCCATCGCCTGGGCGCGGGTGATGCGGGGGAGCAGTTCCATGGCCGCGGCGTCGATGCCGGCCTGGGCCAGGTCCGCTACCAGGTCCGGTTCGGCGAACGCATTGGCGATGCAGATCAGCAACGCGCCGCGCGGAATCAGCGCCCGCTGCTCCGGCAGCGGCGTCTGCACGGCGAACACGATGCCGGCGCCGGCGAGGGCGGTGGCTGCGTCGGGGGCAAGCTCGGCCCCGGCGGCGGTGAATTCGGCGTCCGGGATGGAGGCGCCGGCACCGGCGCCCGCCTCGACGGCAACTGTGAGGCCCAGGGCGATCAGCCGCTTTACCGTGTCCGGCACGGCTGCCACGCGCGTCTCGGAGGCGCGCCGCTCCTTCAGCACGGCAAGGCGCATGGGGTCACGGTCCTTCAATTCTGCGGGCAAGCGGACGGGAGACGCCATTGCCCCGGGCAAATGCGGCAGCGCACCAATGCACCGCGCGCGTGGCGGGTGCAAGGGGGCGGCGGCCACACAGGCTGCCTAGCCTGTTGGGAAGCCGACACCTAGGGCCAGACCGGACAAACGCGATGATGCCAGATCGCCGTCGCCCCTCGCCTGTCGCCGCGACGGTGGCCTCGGTCGCCGCGCGGAACCTGGCGGCCCTGTGGCACGCGTGGACCCTGTTTTGCGTGCCGAAAGGCCGCTACGCTTGCACCGCATCAGCCAGACCGGAGGCCTCCCCATGCCGCGCCGCGTCGCATTCGTCACCATCGGCCAGTCGCCGCGCAGCGACGTGCTGCCGGATATTCTCGCGGAGACGCGGACGCCGTTCGCGGTGACGGAGCATGGCGCCTTGGATGCGCTGGACGATGCGGCGATCGCCGACCTGGCGCCGCGGGCGGGGGAGGAATGCCTGGTGTCCCGCTTGCGCGACGGGCGGGAGGTGCTGCTGGGCAAGCCGGCGATCGACCGGCGGCTGCACGCGATCCTGGCGGAACTCGACACGGGCGGCTTCGACCTGCTGGTGCTGCTGTGCACCGGGCAGTTCACCCGGTTCGACCTGCGGACGCCGTTCATCGAGCCGCAACATACGGTCGATCATTTCGTGCAGGGCCTGGCGTACGGCGCGGAACGGATCGGCATCCTGCTGCCGCACGCGGCGCAGATCGACGAGTTCCACGGCATTCCCGGGGTGGCGATCAAGGCCGCCAGTGCTTCGCCTTACGTGGCGAATCCCGAGGCGGCGCTGCGGGACGGCGGCGCGGCGTTGGCGGACACCGATATCATCGTGATGCACTGCATCGGCTATTCCGAGGCGATGCGGCAGGTGGTGAAACAGGCATCGGATCGCCCGGTGCTGGTGTCGCGCCGGCTGGTAGCGCACGCGATCGATCTGCTGCTGTCATGAGTGAGGCTCCTGTCAGGGTTCCAGGATAGTTGCCGTCGGTGGCGCGGCGGATCGCCCAGGCCGATCAGCGATGGGGCAACAGCGTGACCCCGGCCGCGGTCAATTTCGGCAATTGCTTCGCCTATGACGTGGCTAAGGAGCATGTCTGCCGCCTGCTCTTCGTAGGTGATGTTTTCTCGCGGACCGAGATCCAGCGCGTTGTTTGAGAGCGCGCGGCGGCATGGTTGCGTCTTGCCGCCCTGCCGACTACTCCAGCGGCCTGTCACGAGGATCGACCTATGAGCACCACCGTCGCCAAGCCCCGCGGCCGGCACTTCTTCGCCAATCCCGGGCCGACCAACATCCCCGACAGCGTGTTGCGGGCGATGGATCGTCCCAGCATCGACTTCAACGATCCCGAATTCGTGGAAGTTTACGACGCCGCCTTCTCTGGCGTGAAGCGCGTGCTGCAAACCACGCAGCATCTGTTCATGTACAACGCCTCCGGTCACGGCGCCTGGGAAGCCAGCCTCACCAATCTGCTTTCCCCCGGCGACCGGATCGTCGTGCTGGAATCGGGGTATTTTTCCGAAGAATGGGGCAACATGGCGCGCAGCCACGGGCTGGACGTGCACGTGTTGCCGTGCGACTGGCGGCGCGGCGTCGATATCGCCGCGTTGCGCGCGGCGCTGGCGGACGATCGCGACCACGCTGTCAAGGCGGTGTGCGTGGTGCACAATGAGACGGCCACCGGCATGATGCTGCCGCTGGAGGAAATCCGCGCGGCGATCGACGGCACGGCGCATCCGGCGCTGTTCCTGGTGGACACGATTTCGTCGCTCGGCTCGCTGGATTTCCGCATGGACGAATGGAAGATCGACTGTGTGGTCGGCGGCGGGCAGAAGGGCCTGATGCTGCCCACCGGCATGAGCTTTACCGGCGTGTCGGACAAGGGCATGGCGGCGCATGCCAAGGCGCAGCTGAAGCGCTTCTATTTCGATTGGACTCTGATGGCGAAGCGGGCGCAGAAAAGCTTCATCGGCACGCTGCCGGTCAATATGTTCTATGGCCTGCGCGAATCGATCCGGCTGATCGACGAGGAGGGCCTGCCCAACGTGATCGCCCGCCACGCTCGCCTGGCCGAAGCCACGCGGCGCTGCGTGCAGGTGTGGGCCGGCAATGATGGCCCGCAGTTGTACTGCCTCAATCCGGCGCGGTATTCCAACTCGGTGACGGCGGTGCTGATGCCGGAGGGTTACGATTCCGAACTGGTGCGCCGCGCGGTGCGGCAGCGGTTCAACGTGTCGCTGGGCGGCGGGCTGGGCAGGCTGGGGGGCAAGATCTTCCGCATCGGCCACCTTGGCGACCTGAACGAGCCGATGCTGCTGGGTGCGCTGACGGCGATCGAGATGGCGCTGCGGATCGAGCACATCCCGCATGGCCGGGGCGGGGTCGAGGCGGCGATGGCCTATCTGGCCGGCGAGGCCGGCTGACCGGCCGCCAGGCAATCGCCTGGGCCGGCGACCGGGGTCCCTCTGCCATCGCCGGTACGCGATCAGGCCGGAGGACCTGCGTCCCCCGGCCTGTCGCGCCGATCGCCGCAGTGTGTCGAGGGTGATCTTACGGGTGGGTGACCACCGTGGTGCTGGTGGTGCCAGGCGCAGCGTAGACGGGGGCCGGGGCGGGGGCCGGCGTGACGACGGTGGTGTCGCGCGCCGGCGGATTCGAGTGCACGTCAACGCAGCCTACCAGGCCGAGCACCGCGAGCGGCAGAAGAAGCAAGGAAGCGCGCATGGGATGGTGTTCCTCGTGTGGTTTCTGGCGCCGTGGAGTGCGGCGCCAACGGGAAGCGAAACTTGTGCCGGTTCGTGGCGCCGGCCGGTCCGCTTCGTGGCCGGTTCGGGGCGGCGCATCACGAGCAGGTGCGCAACGGTTGCCGATCGCCCCAGAGGTTGTGGAACAGGGGAAGAACATCGGGCCGGCGCGGGGCTCCGCTTGGGCGAAAACCGCCGCGCGGCTAAGATCGCGCAGTGTCAATGTGGCAATGCCGCAACGTCATTCGGATATCTTGTGGGCTGACACCCGGGAGCCTGCCATATGTTGTTGACCTCGAATCGCGCGGGACGGGATGCTGTCCCTCCGACGACGCCAGGGGAGGCAGACGTGCTCGATGCCGTGCAAATGACGGGGCGCCACCAGGTCCATGTGGACCGCTCGCGCGACGCGCTGCTGACCGATTTCGGGCGGGCGACGCTGTCCGACCGCTACCTGATGCCGGGCGAGAGTTTTCAGGATTTGTTCGCGCGGGTCGCGTCCTATTACGGCGACGATGCCGCCCATGCGCAGCGGCTGTACGACTATATCAGCAAGCTGTGGTTTATGCCGGCGACCCCGGTGCTGTCGAATGGCGGGACCAATCGTGGGCTGCCGATCTCCTGCTTCCTGAACGAGGCGTCCGACAGCCTGGACGGCATTGTCGGGCTGTGGAACGAGAACGTGTGGCTGGCGTCGAAGGGCGGCGGGATCGGGTCGTATTGGGGGAATTTGCGGTCCATCGGGGAGAAGGTGGGGGCGGTCGGCAAGACCTCCGGCGTGATCCCGTTCATCCGGGTGATGGATTCTCTGACGCTGGCGATTTCGCAGGGCTCGCTGCGGCGCGGCTCGGCGGCGGTGTATCTGCCGGTGTGGCATCCGGAGATCGAGGAGTTCGTGGAAATCCGCCGGCCCACCGGCGGCGATCCGAACCGCAAGGCGCTGAATCTGCATCACGGCATCCTGGTGTCGGACGCGTTCATGCGTGCGGTGGAGGCGGACGAGGCTTGGCCGCTGCTGTCGCCGAAGGACGGCGCCGCGGTGCGCTCGATCTCGGCGCGCGGACTGTGGATTCGCATCCTGACGGCGCGGATCGAGACCGGCGAGCCGTACCTGATCTTCTCCGATCATGTGAGCAGGGCGCAGCCGGATCATCATAAGCTGGCGGGGTTGGAGGTGAAGACGTCCAATCTGTGCAGCGAGATCACGCTGCCGACCGGGCGCGACCAGCACGGCATGGAGCGCACCGCGGTGTGCTGCCTGTGTTCGCTGAACCTGGAGACGTGGTTCGAGTGGTCGACGCATCCGACCTTCATCGAGGACGTGATGCGGTTCCTGGACAACGTGTTGCAGGATTTCATCGATCGTGCGCCGTCGGAGATGGCGAAGGCGAAGTATTCCGCGATGCGGGAGCGGTCGGTGGGGCTGGGCGTGATGGGTTTCCACTCGTTCCTCCAGGCGCTGAACGTGCCGTGGGAGAGCGTGGTCGCGAAAGTGTGGAACAAGCGGATCTTCCGGCATATCCGGTCGGCGGCGGATGCGGCGTCGTATGTGCTGGCGGAGGAGCGGGGCGCATGCCCGGACGCGGCGGAATACGGCGTGATGGAGCGGTTCTCGCACAAGATGTCGATCGCTCCGACCGCGTCGATTTCGATCATCGCGGGGAATTCGTCGCCGGGGATCGAGCCGATCGCGGCGAACGTGTTCTTGCAGAAGACGCTGTCGGGTAGCTTCACGGTGCGCAACCGGCATTTGCAGAAGCTGCTGGCGGAGAAGGGAATGGATAACGACGAGGTATGGTCGTCGATCACGCTGACTCAGGGGAGCGTGCAGCATCTGGATTTCCTGAGCGCGGATGAGAAGGCGGTTTACAAGACGGCGTTCGAACTGGATCAGCGGTGGATTATCGAGCATGCAGCGGACCGGGCGCCGTTCATCTGCCAGAGCCAGTCGGTGAACGTGTTCCTGCCGGCGAATGTGCATAAGCGGGATCTGCACCAGATACACTTCATGGCGTGGAAGAAGGGGGTGAAGTCGCTGTACTACTGCCGGAGTCTGTCGATCGCCCGGGCGGATAACGTGAGCGAGAAGGCGGTGGCGCCAACGGCGTTTACCGGGGTGATGGGCGGTGCGGCGGCGAACGATGGGCAGGCGCCGTTGCCGCTGGTGGCGGCGGCGGTGGTGGGGAGTGGGGCGAATTACGAGGAGTGTCTGGCCTGTCAGTGAGGCAGTCCGACCGATGCTGCCGATCGCTGGCGGCTCGGGCGCGATGATCATGAGCGTCTCTATGGAGGCGTCCTGAACCGGCTTGACCAGGTTGTCCATGTCGATGAAGTGCCGCTCACCATAATGCATGGTCCGCAGTTCGACCGCCACCTCGATCGGGGCGCGGCCCTTGGGCCAGGCTGCCGCGGCCGCCTGCCTGACCTGCTGCCGCCACGCTGCAAGCCGCACCCGACTGCGCGCCTGCGCGGAAGCGGGCTCATCGTGGACGCAGAATTCGAATTCGGGTGGTCGCCGGTGATCTGGCTGGCTTGGTCGGCCGGGTCTGCGGGGCATGGCGGGCCCGCATAGGCCTGAGATGTGAACAGGGCCTTAATGGGTCTTCAATCCGCCCTACCGTCTCATCGTCGGTCGATGCGCCGCGCGTGCCACCGCACGCGGAGGCGATCTTCCGCCGTCGACGCGATCCGCCTCGATCGTCGCCAACCCACCCACAACCTGATAGTCTAGTCCCTATGGACCAGATCACCATCGACCGCCCCCTGATCGAAGCCTACAGCCGAGGCGAACTCGGCCGCCAGGAGATCGCGGCCCGCCTGGGCCGGCAAGTGTCCGTCGCCGACCTGATCCTGGCCTTGCGCGCCGCCCACCTGCCGATGCCCCGTTATCCGTCATCTCTGACCCCGGAAGACCGGGACTGGCTGCATCGCTGGCTGAGCCAGCCGCCAGGCCGCGGCGATGCCGCCTAACCGCGAAACTGCTGATCGTCGATGCCGGTCCGTTGGTCACTCTGGCCGCCGCCGCCAGCCTCGATTACCTGCTCTACGTCAACGGTCCCGTGATCATCCCCGACGCCGTCTTCTTCGAGGCCACGCGCGACGTTGCGCGCCTCGGTGCCGGCACCATCGTCGAGTGGGTGAACGCCAATCTCGGCCGTGTGCATATCGCCCCGACCAACGCCTTTACCGCCTTCGCCCGCGACTACGAGGCCGGCCTGACCGAGCGCGAACTCGATCTGGGCGAACGCGCGGCAATCGAATACGCCCGCCATCGCATCCATCTGGAACCCGACGAACGCGCAGTACTGCTCAGCGAGGACCGGAAGGTCACCGGCCTGCGCATTGCGCGCGAGGAATCGCCACGCGTAATCATCATCACGATGCGCGACTTCCTGCGCGAACTGAAAAGGATCGGACGAATCAACTCAACTCGGCCGATGCGGTTTACGACGCTGTTGTTGCCGCAGGGCGGACCCCGTCGCGCCGAGAGTTACTCGATCAGCATGACCCAACGTTGCGTGACGCCGTCGCGCGTCTGCTGGGAAGAAGTGCGCCGGCATCCAACGACGACTCGCAAGGCTGACCAGCGGCGTGGGTGTCCCGTCACGCCGGCCCTCGTTTCCGCCCGCGCATTTCGACGCTCCTGCTTCCAGAACTGGCGTTTGCACCAGCGCAGGTGCTTCCACCACTGCGGCGCCGCCGTCAGGATGCCACGCTTTTTCGTCGCCATCGTTCGCCTCGATTGCCTTCAGACCCTGGCATGTCCGTCACCCGACAGGGCGCTGAATCGACTTCCCCCCGCCCGTCGTCCGCCGCCGTCCCGCAGTCCCGCTGCGATCCCCGCGCCGCGTCGGAATCCGCGACAACCCATCGCCGATCTCCTGCTCGGCCCGCCGCAGGTTATAGATCTGCTGTAGGTTCATCCAGAACGCCGCGCTGATATCGAAGTAGCGGCCCAGCCGCAGGGCGGTATCGGCGGTAATGCCGCGCGTGCCATGCAGAATGCCGGTAATGCGGTTGGGCGGCACCTCGATGTCACGCGCCAGTTGGGCGGCGGTGATGCCGGAGACCTCGATTGCCTCGGCCAGGTGTTCGCCGGGATGGATAGCCGTGCGCGCCATGATCCGCCCCAGTGGTAGTCCTCGATCGTCGCATCTTCCGGACCCGGCGAGGCAGCTGGCCATTTGAAGCGCAGCCGCCACTGGTCGTAGATCCGGATGCTGTAGGTGTCATCCCGATCGCCTTTCAGATTCTCGAAATAGTGCCGGGGGAATCTGGCGATATCGCCAAGCATGGTCGCGGCGTCCACCCTGTCCAATTGGGTGCCACGGTGACGAGCTGTTCGCCCTCGAAGGCGTGGGCGGCTCCGTCCGGCGGCAGCCACCCAGCGACCGTGAGAGCCCACAAGGCACCTAGCTTGAACCAAAGCATGGCTTCCTCGTCCGGTTTCCGGGGCGGCGGCCAGCATCCAGCCGCCCGGTTTCCCATGATAGTCGCAGATCAGCCGCGCCGTCTCGCCCAGGTGCGGTGCTGGCGTTGGTAGCGGTGCTGACCGTGAATTCGCGCTGGCAGCGGCGGGATTATTTACGACTCCTTAACGACATACGGTTATTTAGCGTCCATCTAACATTTGAATAACGTACAATTGCGTGATTTCCCTATCGTGGTGGAAGCAATCGACCGCCCGAAACGGCGATTACCTAATCTGCACGAAAAGGAAACCTTCCATGGACGGAATGCTCTCGCTCACGAGCAGAGAGTCCGCCGCCGCCGGTGACCTGTGGATCGAGGTGTTCCAGCAGCGCGGTGTCTGGCAATTGACGCGGGATATCGTCGAGCGCTGGGTCGCCCGCAACGCCGTCTTCTTCGGCATGTTGTCGCGGCTGGTGCCGCATGGCAGCGACGTACTTGAACTGGGGTGCGGGCCCGGTCGGCACGCGCTGGGCTCGGCCACCCTCGGCTACCGGGTGCTCGGCATCGATCTCGACCCGAAGATCGTGCGGCAGGCCCAGACCAACGCAGAGGCGGTCGCCCCGGAATGCGGCGCCGTGTTCCAGGTGGGCGACATGTTCGGCCTCGATGCCGTCGCGCCGCACCGGACCTTCCAGGCCATCACGCATGGCGGCGTGATGGAGCATCTCGACTCGGCTGAGAGCATCCGCGCGGCGCTGCGCGCCCAGTTGGCCGTCGCCCCGACCGTCGTGTTCGATATTCCGTTCGACAGCCCGAAGAACCGTGTCCTGTTCGATCGCGACGACATCTTCCGCCAGTTGTGGACGGCGGAGGAATGGGTGCACGACGTGCTGGCCGGGCTGACTATCGTCGAGGCGTGCACCGATTTGCATCCTGAGTCCAACATGACCGACGATCTGGTCGTTGCCCTCCGCGCCTAGGCTGCCATTCTCCCCGGCATGGCCGAAGCGACCGCCACGATCGCGCCTGCGATTCCGCTGCCTCGCCGGAAGCTGATCCTGGCCGCCTGCATGGCGGCCAGTTTCATGGCGGCGGTCGAGGCCACCATCATCGCCACCGCGATGCCCAGCATCGCCTCCAGCCTCGGCGGCTTCGGCCTGTTCGCCTGGGTATTCTCGGCGTACATGCTGACCCAGGCGGCGACCATCCCGGTGTACGGCCGCCTCGCCGACATCTACGGCCGCCGCAAGATCTTCTTCGCCGGCGCCCTGCTGTTTCTGCTCGGTTCCACGCTGTGCGGCTTCGCGCATTCCATGCTCCAGCTTGTGGCGTTCCGTGCCATCCAGGGCCTGGGAGCCGGCGGCGTGCAACCGATCGCCAACACCATCGTCGGCGACATCTACACCCCGGTCGAGCGCGCCCGCGTGCAGGGCATGCTGTCCGGCGTGTTCGGCGTCTCCGCGGTGATCGGCCCGTCGCTCGGCGCGTTCATCGTGCAGTACGGCGACTGGCCGATCGTGTTCTGGATGAACCTGCCGATCGGTGCCGCGGCGATCGGCATGATCGCGCTGTTCCTGCCGGAGCAGGTGCAGTCCCGCAGGCATCACGTGGACTACCAGGGGTCGGTGCTGCTGCTGCTGGCAATCGGCATGCTGATGCTGCTGATGCAGAGCGGCGGGCTGTCCGGCGTCATGCGGGCCAGCGTCGCCGCCATCGTCGTGCTGGCCGGCATCGCCCTGGTGCTGCATGAGCGGCGCGTCGCCGAACCGATGCTGCCGCTGGAACTCTGGCGCAACCGCGTGATCGTCAGCAGCAGCGTCGGCAGCCTGGTCACCGGCACGCTGATGATGGGCGTCACCGCCTACCTGCCGACCTATGTGCAGGGCAACATGGCCCGCGGCGCCAACGTGTCCGCCGTCATCCTGGCGCTGATGTCGGTCGTGTGGGTGCTTGGCAGCGCCACCGCCGGGCTGTGCCTGCCACGCACGACGTATCGCCGTATCGCCAGCCTGGGCGCACTGGCGCTGATCGCCGGCGCCGCCATGCTGATCGCCCTGACCCCGGCGCTGGGGCCGGTCTGGGCCGGTGTCGGCGCTGTGCTGATAGGCGGCGGCATGGGCTTCTGCAACACCACCTTCATGGTCTCCGTGCAGACCTCGGTGTCGTGGGGGCAGCGCGGGGCGGCCACCTCGTCCACCATGTTCCTGCGTTTCCTCGGCCAATCCCTCGGCGCGGCGGTGTTCGGGGCGGTGCTGAACGCCAGTCTGCGCGGCCGCACGCAACAGGCGGCCGACGCGCTCGACCGGCTGATGGATCCGCGCTGGCGGGCGACCGCCACCGCCGCCGACCTGGCCCACCTGATCGATGCCGCCACCGCCGCGATGCGCCACGCCTATCTGCTGACCGGCACGCTGGCCGTGCTGGCGCTGCTGCTGGCGCTGACCTACCCGCCCGGCCTGGGACCGGCCAGCCAGTCCACCTCGCCCGCGAGGGCGGGAGCGGTCAAGGCGCGTGGGCGCCGCGGGTGAGGGCGATCGGGCCGCCCCGCAGCAGCCTTACCGGCGCGACGCATCCCTGCGTCTCTCGCGTCCCGGGCGAGGTATGGTGATCCCCTGCTATCCGCGCTTCCTGCCGGTCGGCGATGCCGCGCTGACCGTCGAGTTCGGCGACGCCATAACGCCCGAGCTGAACGCGCGGGTTGTCGCGCTCGATATCGCGCTGGCCGCCGCGGAAATCGACGGCATTATCGAAACCGCCCCGAGCTATCGCTCCCTGCTGATCTGCTACGAGCCGGCGGAAATCTCCTTCCAGCACCTGGTCGCCGCGTTGCGCGGGCTGCTGGCGTGCGACCGGCCGACACGGCAAGCCGATGCGGTGGCCTGGAGCGTGCCGGTGGTTTACGACCCGCCCTATGCCCTCGACGTGCCGGAGGTCGCGCAGCGTCTCGGACTGACCGAAGCGCAGGTGATCGCCATCCATAGCGAGGCGGAGTACCAGGTCTACATGGTCGGCTTCGCACCTGGCCTGCCGTACCTGGGTCCGTTGCCGGCCGCACTGCACATCTCACGCCGGCAAACCCCGCTTCAGCACGTGCCGGCCGGTGCCGTGATGATCGGCGGCATCCAGGCCAACATCGTGCCGATGCCGGTGCCCAGCGCCTGGTATGTCCTCGGGCAGACCCCGTTGCGCCTGTTCGATCCGGGTCGGCAGGACCCGTTTCTGTTCCGCGCCGGTGACCGTCTGCGATTCCGCCGCATCGATGCCGCCGCGTTCGACCGCCTCGCCGCCCTTAGCATCGACGCGCTGCTACCGCTCGTACGGTCCCCGGCATGAGCGCCGCACTGCGCGCCGTCGCGCCCGGGCCACACGTCACCATCCAGGATGCCGGACGGCGCGGCTGGCGGCGGTTCGGTGTCGCCATTTCGGGGGCGATGGACCTGCCGGCGCTATCCGTGGCGAATGCGTTGGTCGGCAATCCGCCGGACACCGCCGCGCTGGAGTTTGCGCATGTGGGCGGAACCTGGGCGATTGCTGCTGACTCATGCCGCATCGCGGTGACCGGGGGCAGTTTCGCGGTCTCGGCGGACGGCGTCGCGCTGGCGCCCTGGCAGAGCCACACGCTGCGACACGGCCAGCTTTTGTCGCTCCGGGCCGCGCCAGATGCGGTGTGGGGCTATCTCGCCGTCGCGCAGGGGTTTGACGTGGTGCCGCAGCTTGGCAGTAGCGCCACGCATCTGCGGTCCGGTCTGGGTGGCACGGGCGGGCGGCGCGTCGCCGAGGGCGATGTGCTGCCGCTGCGGGTTGCGCAGGCACCGGGCGGGCCGGAACGGCGCGTCACGGCGCCGCCCCGGGCCTCGGGGCCAATGCGAGTCGTGCTCGGGCCGCAAGACGATTTCTTCGCGCCAGAGACGATCGCGGCGTTTCTTGCCACACCCTGGCGGGTGAGCCATCGCGGCGACCGGATGGGCACCTGGCTGGACGGGCCGCCGATCGCCCATGCGAACGGCTTCAATGTCGTGTCGGACGGTCTGGTACCCGGCTGCATCCAGGTGCCTGGCATGGGGCAGCCGGTGGTGCTGCTGATGGACTGTCAGACGATCGGTGGCTTCCCGAAGCTGGCGACGATCATTACCGCGGATCTGCCGCGCTTCGCGCAATGCAGGGCGGGTAGCCCGGTGAGCTTCGCTGCGGTCGATATCGATGCGGCGCAGCGGCTTTATCGGGCCCACCGCGCGACGGTCGCCGAACCCGGGCGGATGGTGCAGGAGATCGCCGAACCATCGGCGCGGCCATTCTGGCTACGCGGGTAGATTGTTTCGTCCGGTGTGGCAGACCCACCTCCCCTTGTGGGAGGGGGTTGGGGGAGGGGTTCGTATATCCGCC
>JBEKNT010000144.1:0-14611 GCA_049522565.1 Acetobacteraceae bacterium | reverse complement strand
ACGCAGCAGGTGCCGCGTGCCGACCCGATCGACCTACCCCGCGACGCTTACGCGTCTCGACCTCTCCCGCCGACGGCGGGAGAGGTTTAACTGTCTCCCCCAGCGTGACATGCTCTCCCTGAAGTCGCATCAGGAGGGAAAGCCATGCCGCCAGTCGTTGCCGTGATCGCGCCGGGCATGATGGGCAGTGCCGTCGGTCAGCGTCTGGTCCAGAACGGCGTCGCGGTGCGCACGTCGCTGGCCGGGCGCAGCGAGGCCACCCTCGTCCGCGCCAGGGCCACCGGCATGGTCGGCGTCTCGGACGACCAGATCGCCGCCGCCGACATCATCCTGTCCATCGTGCCGCCCGGCGAGGCGCTCGGCCTCGCGGAGCACCTCGCCCCGGCGCTGCGTGCCGCACGCAACAAGCCGATCTATGTCGATTGCAACGCGGTGCATCCCGGCACCGTACTGCGCATCGCCCGTGTCATCGAGGAAGCCGGCGCCACCTTCGTCGATGGCGGCATCATCGGCGGTCCGCCCACACCGGGCAGCAAGGGCACCCGCATCTACTTGTCCGGCGAGGCGGCGCCGCGCGTCGCGGTGCTGCAACAATACGGACTGGAAATGCCGGTGCAGCCCGGCCCGATCGGTGCCGCCTCCGCGATGAAGATGTCGTATGCCGGCATCACCAAGGGCTTCACCGCGCTGGGCGCCGCGATGATGCTGGCTGCCACCCGCGCCGGCACCGCCGACGACCTGAAGCAGGAGCTGCTGACCAGCCAGCCGGCACTGGTCGGCTGGCTCACCCGGCAGATGCCGCGGATGTATTCCAAGGCGTATCGTTGGGTGGCCGAGATGGAGGAGATCGCCGAATTCGTCGGCGAGGATCCGGCCGCGCGCCAGTTCTACCAAGCCGCTGCCCGGCTGTACGAACGCATCGCCGCGGACTACGAGGGCGATCGCAAGGAGACCGCCGCGCTCGACGCGTTCTGCAACAGCCAGGGGACGGCCCCATGATCCAGGGCACCCACCGTTTCCCGCCAATGGAGCGGGTGATCTACGGCATCCCCTTCGCCGACGCGCTGGGGCAGGAGATCGAGGACACCGGCGTGCACGCGGTCTACGTCCTGGCCAGCGGCACCCTGGCGCGGCAGACCGCCGTGGTGGAGACGGTACAGCGCGTGCTCGGCAACAAGCTGGCCGGCATCTGCACCAGCATCGGCGCGCATACGCCACGCCCCGACGTGGTCGTCGCCGCCAATGCCGCGCGCGGGGCGAAAGCCGATGCATTGCTCACCGTCGGCGGCGGTTCGGTCACCGATGCCGCGAAGATGGTCGGGCTGTGTCTCGGCAACGACATCACCGAACCCGGCCAGCTCGAAGCGTTGCGGGCGCGCACCAGCGCCGCCGGCGAGACCGTTCGCCCGCCGGTCAACCCGCCGCCGCTGCGTTCGACCGCCATCCCCACCACCCTGTCGGCCGGCGAGTTCACCGCCATGGCCGGCTGCACCGATCCGGTGGCCCAGGCCAAGCAGAGCTACGCCCATCCGCTGATGATGCCGCGCACCGTGATCCTGGACCCGGCCGTCACGATCCACACCCCGGAATGGCTGTTCCTCTCCACCGGCATCCGCGCCGTCGATCACGCCGTGGAGGACATCTGCTCCGTCAACAGCCAGCCGTTCTCCGACGGCACCTCGCTGCACGCTCTGCGGCTGCTGGCGCGCGGGCTGGCGGCAACCAAGGCAGATCCGGACAACCTGGACGCGCGGCTGGACTGCCAGCTCGGCGCCTGGCTGTCGATCACCGGCTCGCAGAACGGCGTGACCAAGGGGGCGAGCCACGGCATCGGCCACGTGCTGGGCGGCACCGCGCACGTGCCGCACGGCTACACCTCCTGCATCATGCTGCCGCACGTGCTGCGCTTCAACGAACCGGTGAATGCCGAGCGCCAGGCGTGGGTCAGCGAGGCGCTGGGACGACCTGGCGAGTCGGCGGGGGATGCGGTGGCGGCGTTGATCGCCGGCCTGGGTCTGCCCGGTCGGCTGCGCGATGTCGGGATGCGACAGGACCAACTCGATCAGGTTGCCGCGGAGTCCATGCACGATCGGTGGATTCATACCAATCCGCGAAAAATCGACGGCCCGGCAACGGTCCGTTCGCTGCTCGACGCGGCTTGGTAGTCAGTCCCCCTTGCTCAGCTCGCTCAGCAGGCTGACGAGGTCGGCGCGGCGAAACGGCTTCCGCAGAATCGATACCTGACCGCTCTCGTGGAATTTCGCCACGCCCTCGGCCAGGCGCAGGTAGGCATCGCTGTAGCCCGAGGTCAGGATGATCCTGGCTGGGATGCCGGTCAGCAGGATCTCGTTCAGCACGTCGATCCCATCCTTCTCAGGCATGATCATGTCCAACATCAGTATGTCGGGCCGGTAATCGATGAACTCCTCCGTCGCGGTTGCGGAGCTGTTCAGTGCCTTGAATTCCAATCCAAGCTGCCTGGCGATAAGCCCGACGACCTTGGTGATCCCTGTCTGGTCGTCGATGATCAGCAGCTTCTTCTTCATCTTCGCCCGGCCCCTTCGTAAGTCCATCTCCAGCCGGCGATGCAGTTGCCGGCATGGTCACTTTTGTTTCACGTTTAGTTTACCATAGTGGCAGCTACACGCAACCCAGTAACAGAAGGTTTCTGGGAAATGCCGCTGTTATTTTAACTTATTCTCCGAAGATATTATTGCGATCGTTGTTGCGGCACATTTCGTACCTTCACGGAAGGTCATTCACAAAAAGCGGAATGACTTTCCCTGACCCCTGCATGTGCTCCGAGCAGTACCAGGGGCACTACCCGCGACTCGCCTGTTGGTTTGTTGCTCCGGACCCGGGTGGAGCATTGCCCCGTGCGGCTTGCGGGTGGCGTAAGAAATTCGATATAACATCGTTAATTCTGCCGACGGCGGCCATCGGATTGCCCCCGATCGCGGCACCCGATGCCTCCATGGGTCGCAACCTGCCGGGCAACGCGCCTCCGGAAGCAAGCTCTGTCCGCCACGTCAGATCGGACTTTGCGGGAACTCTGGCTTGTTCCGGCAAAGCCGATCATCCTGTGGTCTGCCACCTTGGAGATCCCAGTCATGAGTGAGAGCGGTACCATCAGCATTCTCGGCATCGCCGGCAGTCTTCGGCAGGGCTCGTTCAATCGCGCCACGCTGCGCGCGGCTCAGGAACTGGCGCCGGAGGGCATGCGCATCGACAGCTTCGATATCGCGCCGATCCCGCTCTACAACGAGGATGTTCGCCAGCAGGGCTTCCCCCCGCCGGTCGAGGACTTCCGCGCCCGCATCAAGGCCGCCGACGGGCTGCTGTTTGTCACGCCGGAATACAACTACTCCATCCCTGGTGTGCTGAAGAACGCCATCGACTGGGCCTCCCGTCCGCCAGAGCAACCGTTCGACGGGAAGCCGGTCGGCATCATGGGCGCCTCGGGGGGCGGCTTCGGCACCGCCCGCGCGCAGTACCACCTGCGCCAGTGCTTCGTCTTCCTTAACGGCATGGTGATGAATCGGCCGGAGGTGATGGTCCCGGCGGCACAAAACAAGTTCGACGCGGGCGGCAAGCTGACCGACCAGCCGACGCGCGACTTCATCGCCGCACACCTCGCCGCCTTCAAGGCCTGGGTGTTGCGGATGCGCTGATCCCGCGGCAAACCGCCGGATGATCCATGTCAAGGCGCGTTGCGCGTCTCTGGGTGCAAACTAATACCAGCCTGAATGGCAGGAGAGGTGGCAATGGCGTTCAAGGATATCCTGGTGCATCTCGACAGCGGTCCGCGCTCCGCGCTCCGGCTCGAGATTGCCGCCGGACTGGCGCGGCGCTCCGGCGCGAGCCTGACTGGCGTCTATGTGGTCGACATACCGTCGGCGGAGTTCTTCTATGGCGCCGCCATGCCGCTGGCGGCCGGTGGCGCCGAACGGGTGGTTGACCAGATCCGCGCCGAGGCCGTCGCCGCCGCCGAGCCCATCGAGGCCGCCTTCCGCGATCTGCTCCGGCGCGACGGAATGGATGGCGGCTGGCGCCTGGTCGAGGGCAACCTCCCCGCCACGGTGGCGCTGCACGCGCGCTATGCCGACCTGACCGTGCTGGGCCAGGCCAACCCGTATGAGCAACGCGACGGCCTGGGCCACGACGCGGTCGCGGTGGCGACCGTGATGGGGTCCGGCCGGCCGGTCCTGGCGGTGCCGTTCGCTGGCGATTTTCCCACCGTGGGCGAGCGCGTCCTGGTGGCCTGGAATGCCAGCCGCGAGGCGGCCCGCGCGGTCAATGACGCGCTGCCGCTGCTGTGCAACGCCAAAGCCGTCACCGTCCTGGCGGTCAACCCGCGGCGTGGCATCAATGGCCATGGCGACGTGCCGGCGGCGGATATCGCTCTGCACCTGGCGCGGCACGGCGTGCGCGCCGAGGCGGCGCATACCGTGGCAAACGACATCCCGGAGGGCGAGGCGCTGCTGTCCTATGCCGCCGATATCGGCGCCGACCTGATCGTCTGCGGCGCCTATGGCCATTCGCGGGCCCGCGAACTGGTGTTCGGCGGCGTCACCCGCACCCTGCTGGCCGAGATGACCGCCCCGGTATTCCTCTCGCATTGAGTAAACCTCTCCCGTGCGAGCGGGAGAGGTCGGCGCGCAGTGCCAGGTAAGGGCGATCGGGTCGCCCCGCAGCACTGTCACCTGTGTGCCAGCCCAATCACCGCCACCCTCTGCGCTCACGGTTGGTTCGCTTTGTGACCCAACCGCGTCGAGCCGCCGCGCGACTCAACCCCATAGACGTCAGGATAAGCGCTCGACGGAGCAAAAATTCACTCCCCCTCCCCTTGAGGGAGGGGGTTGGGGGGAGGGGTTGTTCCGGGATTCGCATCCACCAACCCCCTCCCTCAAGGGGAGGGGGCGTTTTCTTCTCCGCGTCCCGGTTATCCTGACGCCTATGCGGCTCAGCCCCGCATGGCGGCAGGGGTATTCCACTACCGCCGCCACCAGCCGCGCTTCTTCTCCGCCAATTCCTCGCCGCTGCCGATGATGATCGGCCGGATCGCCGGCTCAGGGGCGGCGTCGTTCGCCATCTCCGCTGATATGGGCTCCGGTGCGGGGACCGGCGGCGGGCTGGACTCCGTCAAGGCCGGCTCTGCGACCGCAGGTTCGCCTGTCGCCTCGGTGGGGGCCGGCTCCGGCGCGGTCGCGTTGACGATCTCCCGGTCGGACGATGCGGCCGGTGCCTCTGGTTCGGCCGAACCTGACGCCCCCGATCCGCCCATCGCCGCCGCCGCGCCCTCCGGCTTACCCGGCGCAACCACGGCCTCCGACTCACCCGGCGCCGCCGCGCCCTCCGGCTCAGCCGGCGCAACCACGGCTTCCGGCTCCGGCAATGACTGCCGCATCACCGGCTCGGCTGGCTCAACCACGGCCCCCGGCTCCGCCTGCGGCTGGCGCATCACCGGCTCGGCTGGCTCCTGCCGCGCCGCGGCGCTCGCTTCCACCTGCTCCAGCACGTCGAAGATGTCGAACGCGTGGCCACCGAACGGATTGGCGGGGGTCGGGCCAATATACACCGGCGGCAGGTCCGGCTGTTCGGCGCCGGGCGCGGCAAACGGCGATCCCTCGCCGTCGCCCGGCTCGCGCCGCCGGCGACGACCGCCGCGCCGGCCACGCCGTCGCCGCGCGTCGTCCTCGCCCGCCGGTTCGGCGTGTTCCGGCACGCCCTCGATATGCGTCTCCGCCGCGGTTATTTCAGCTTCGCCCGCCGCGATGGCCGACTCCCCGGCGATCTCGCCCGGGGGGACCGAACCCGGCGCTGCCTCGGCCGGCACGGCACCCGGGGCAACCTCGCCCGCCGGCTGCTGAGCCGCATCCTCGCGGCGCCCGCCACCCCGCCGCCGCCGCCGCCGGCGCCGCCGCCGTTCGGCCTGTTCGGCGGCAGTCTCGGTCTCGGTGCCCTCGGCCCGCGCGCCTTCGCCGCGCGCCTCCTCCGCACCAGCTTCCTCGCCGCCCACCTCCTCTACGCCGGACTCCTCGACGTCCTCCTCCTCCCCGACGACCTCTTCCGCTTCCTCCGGCTCGAACCGGGGCGCCGGCAAGGCGGGCTGCGGCGCGTCCGGCGTGATCGCCGCGGGCATATCCTCCCGCGCAACCTGCGGGCGCACCCGGTCGATGCGGAACTGCGACGCCACCTGGGTGTCGTCGCCCAGCACCGTCACGCCCATGGTATAGCGCCGCTCGATCTCGGCCAGCCGCTCGCGCTTGTGGTTGAGGATGTACAGCGCGATCGGCGTCGCCGCGTGCACCACGATCTCCGCCGAACGGCGCTTCGAGCCTTCGTCCTCGATGCCGCGCAGCACATGGATCGCGGCGTTCTCCGTGCTGCGCACATGGCCGGTGCCGCCGCAATGCGGGCACAGGATGAAGCTCGCCTCCGCCAGCGACGGCCGCAGCCGCTGCCGGCTCATTTCCAGCAGGCCGAAATGGCTGATATGGCCGACCTGGATGCGTGCACGGTCGTTCTTCAGCGCTTCCTTGATGCGCCGCTCGACCATGGAGTTGTGCTTCTTCTGCTCCATGTCGATGAGGTCGATGACGATCAGCCCGGCCAGGTCGCGCAGCCGCAACTGCCGCGCCACCTCGTCCACGGCTTCCAGGTTGGTGCGCAGCGCGGTCTCCTCGACGTTGCGCTCCCGCGTCGAGCGCCCGGAGTTCACGTCGATCGCCACCAGCGCCTCGGTCTGGTTGATCACCAGGTAGCCGCCGGAGCGCAACTGCACGGTCGGCTGCAGCATGCCGTCGAGTTGCGCCTCGACCTGGTATTTGGTGAACAGCGGCTGGGTGGGATCGCGCCAGAGCTGCACCTTCTTGGCGTGGCTCGGCATCAGCATGCGCATGAATTCGTGCGCCGCGCGCCAACCTTCCTCGCCGTCCACCTGGATCTCGTCGATGTCGCGCGAATACACGTCGCGGATCGCCCGCTTGATCAGGCTGGCTTCCTCGTAGATCAGCGCCGGAGCGACGGATTTCAGCGTGTGCTCGCGAATGTCGTCCCACAGCCGCAGCAGGTATTCGCAGTCGCGCTTGATCTCCGGCTTGGGTCGGTTGGCGCCGGCGGTGCGCACGATCAGGCCCATGCCCTTGGGCATTTCCAGCTCGGCAACCACCTCCTTCAGCCGCCGCCGGTCGGTCGCCGAGGTGATCTTGCGCGAGATGCCGCCGCCGCGCGGCGAATTCGGCATCAGCACGGAGAAGCGGCCGGCCAGCGACAGATAGGTGGTCAGCGCCGCGCCTTTGGTGCCGCGCTCTTCCTTCACCACCTGCACCAGCAGGATCTGCCGGCGGCGGATCACCTCCTGGATCTTGTAGTTGCGCAGGTAGCGCGACGGCGGCCGGCGCTCGCGCTGTTCGTCGCCGTTATCGGGTTCGCCGCCGACCGTCTCGGGGGGCGGGGATTCGGGGATCGAGTCGGAATAGTAGTCGCCCGGTTCGTGGTCGGTATCCGCCTCGGATGCCGCGTCGGCCGGATTCGGCAGGGTGAACGAGTCCGCCTCGTCACCTCCTGTCCCGGTCTCCACCGGCCCGCTGCGGGTCTCCTGCTCGATGACCATCGGCTGGGCGCGGCGGGTGGGCGGGTCCGGCTCCTCGCCAGGTTCCGCGTCCCGATGCCCGGCTGCCCGATGCTCCGGCGCCCCGTGCTCCGGCGCCCCGTGCTCGGGCGCCCCGTGCTCCGCCCCCACAGGGTCCGATGCGGGAGGCGCGATGCCGGCGGACGGCGACTGCTGCGCCGGTTCGCCTGGCGCAGCCTCAACCGCGGTCGCCGCCGTCGCCGCAGCCGGCGCCTCCGCGGCTGCCGCGCCGCTATCGGCAACGCCGGCGGGGGGTGAAACGGGATCGGCTGGTGCGGCGGCGGCATCGACCGGGGCGACCGCGGCGGCGCCGGTGACCCCGGCGCCCAGGTCGCTGGCCGAGGCTGCGGCGGGTGCCGAGCCATCCTCGGCCGGGGCCATCGCCGCGCCACCGGCGATGCTGTCGCCAGCCTCGGATCGCTCCCAGGCGGTATCAGGCGGCCCCGCTTCCCACTCCGGCGCCGCGGGGCTGTCGCGCAACATGGCGGCGGTGGCCCCGGGCTCGACCCGGGGCTCGCCGGTCTCCAACGACACCATCTCCGGCGGCGGCTCGCGCGAGGTCCGCGCCTCCGGCCCGCCCGCCAGTTCGCGGTCGACCTCTTCTTCCTCGCGCTGCGCCTCTTCGGCCTCCTGGTCGATCAGCCGCTGCCGGTCCGCCACCGGGATCTGGTAGTAGTCCGGGTGGATCTCGCTGAAGGCGAGGAAGCCGTGGCGGTTGCCGCCATACTCGACGAACGCCGCCTGGAGGCTGGGCTCCACGCGGACCACCTTGGCGAGGTAGATGTTCCCCTTGAGTTGCCGCTTGGTCGATGTCTCGACGTCGAAATCCTCGAGACGGTTACCGTCCAGCACCACCACGCGGGTTTCTTCCGCGTGGGTGGCGTCGATCAGCATGCGCTTGGTCATTCAGTCCTGAACTCCGGTGTGCCGCCGGACATGGTGGCGCGGTCCCTGGTCGGGCGCGCGGCGTCGGGCGGCTGGAAAGGCTTGCGGGAAAGGGCCCGGCCCGCCGGAGATAGGATGCAGCAACGCGCATGCCAGCCGCGCCACCAGGGGTGGTGCGCGGGACTTCCGTTGCGGGAAGGGCTGGCACGATGATCGGTCTCCGGCGTCGGCGCGGTGCGTTCGTGGAGAACGCCGCCCCGTGTGAATCGATTGCCTGCCTGTCCCCGTGCCTGAAGCAAGTCCGGCCTGGCCCGAAGATCGGCCCCGGCGCGCCAAATGCGGCGCGCGACGGGCGATGACGCGGCTTCGGCGGGCGCGGACCTTCCCCCGATCGACAAATGCCGGGCAGTGCCCGGTCGGCCGATGGATCACGGCGCCCACCGGTTCAGCCCCCCGCTTCCGCGGGGGTGACAAGGAACAGCGAAGCGGTCGCCGCTCCCCGATCGCGTCACCGGAGCGGCTCTGACCATGAAGCAAACGGCCCAGCGGTGCAAGCACAAGGCGCGGCCGGATGCGTCGGGGGGTGCGTGCGGGCGCGGCATCCTGCCCTGCGTTGGAGCGCCGGCGGCGGCTCGCCGATGTCTCGTTTTACGGTGCGGGAGACGCTGCCGCGTGGGATGAGAATTGGTGCGAGCAGGCGTTGGACCGGCTGTGGGACTCCGCGGACCGCAGGTGCCTTCTTGCGGCAGGGCAGGAATTTCACCTCGAAGTTAGCCAGCGGCCGCGACCGCACTCCCATGGCTGGAAATGGCACGCATTGGATCACCGTACGGGCGCTCAGGGCCATTTCCACGGTAGTGCGTTGGGGAGCCAGCGATGTCTTGCAGACATCTCGTTTCGCGGCACAAGAGACGGCGACGCATGGTGTGAGAATGGGGGCAGGCGCTGGACTGGTTGTGGGACTCCGCGGATCGCCTGCGCCGTCTTGCGGTAGCGCAGCAATGTCAACACGGAGATAGGGCCGAGCGTCACGGTGGGCTACAGGAGTCGTGCCGCTACCGCGTACGGGGGACTGGCCTAGCGACCTTTCGGCCGGAGCGCACACTGCTGCGCCGGCCCAGGCTCCTGTGGCGCTCCGTGCCTCTCCGTCTCTCCTACCATTTCTCCTGCCATGGAAAATCCCTGAGCGCCCGTACCGGCCGTCCAACGCGTGCCATTTCCAGCCATGGGGTGCGGCAGCGGCCGCTGGCTAACTCCGTGGTGAAAACCTTGCGCTGCCGCATGCCACAATTCCCGGCGGGATGAGACCAAGACTTACGCCGCGGCAGCGGCTGGCGTGTCCAGTGCGCGCAAGGCCGGGCTGGTGCCGGAGACGATGGCGTGCACCGGTTCGGGCTCCGGCCGAAGGCCGGGATATAGCAGTCTGTCTGATGGTGAGTACAAAGAGCGAATATTCGATAGCGCGAGGCACGATACACTCACAAGTTCCGATGTGTCGGTTAGGCGACCACCGGCTCTAGAGCATAAGCTCTTTATGAGCCGCTGGTGAAGAAAGCGGACATCCCTTTGCTTGTGGCCGGATTGAGAGAGACGTCCTCCTACCTACCAAATGGCTGATGGTTCTAAAAGTCTTCGAGCCTAACAACCTGCACGCCGATCGCCTGGAGGCATTGCAGCAGGACCGCCGCGATGATCTTGCCACGGTCGACCTTGCTATGTTGTGGTGGCGTTTGCCACATAATACCGAAGTAGCCGCGTGGCCTCTGTTCCTCCCGGAGGATTGCAGCCCTGATGATCGAGCGCCGTTCCCTGCTCCGGCACGCGAGCCTGCTGCCATTCATCGGTGCGGTGCCGCGCGTCGCGCGTGCGGCCGATCAGATCGCCGACGCAAAGGCGGACTATACGCTGCGTATCGCCACCGGACTGGTGGAACTGGCGCCGGAACACATCGTCTCCACCACGCTCTACAACGGCCAGTTTCCGGGCCCGCTGCTGCGCTTCAAGGAAGGCCAGCGCGTGGTGGTCGATATTCACAACGGCACCGACACCCCGGAACTGGTCCACTGGCATGGGCAGATGATCCCGAGCGACGTGGACGGCGCGGCCGAGGAAGGCTCGCCGTACGTGCCGCCGCATGGCAGCCAGCGGATTGCGTTCGTGCCGAAGCCCGCGGGCTTCCGTTTCTACCATACGCACGTTGTGGCAGGAGCCGACCTCAACCGCGGCACCTATAGCGGGCAGACTGGGCCGGTTTATATCGAGCCGGCCAACCATCCCGGCGCGTACGACCGGGAGGTCTTCCTGGTGCTGAAAGAGTTCTCACCGACCTTCAGCAAGGGCGGCGACATGGCGATGGATGCGCTGGCAGGCGCTGCCATCAAGGAATTGCGACAGATGGGTGCCGCGGCGGACGCGGCGGCGCCGGTCAAGACCAAGGGGTTCGAGGTTGGCTACGACCTGTTCGGCATCAACGGCCGCATGCTCGGTCACGGCGAACCCATTCGTGTGAAACAGGGCGAGCGCGTGCTGTTCCATGTTCTCAATGCAAGCGCGACCGAAATTCGCAGCCTCGCGCTGCCCGGCCACGTGTTTCGTGTGGTTGGGCTCGATGGCAATCCGGTGCCGACGCAAGCGGAGGTCCCGGTGCTGTGGTTGGGTACGGCGGAGCGGGTCTGCGCGGTTGTCGAGATGAACCATCCGGGCGTGTGGGTGATGGGCGATCTTGCAGATGACGACCGCGGTCACGGGATGGGCATTGTCGTCGAATACGCCGGCCGCGCAGGTAAGCCGCAATGGAGCAGGCCGAAGCCGTTCCACTGGGATTACACGCGGTTCGGCAAGGTGGGTGCCACGCCGGCCACCCCGGACGAGACGATCGAGATCACCATCGTCAAGCACAACGCCGCACTCGATGGCTTCAACCAGTGGACGCTGAACGGCGAGGCGTTTTCGATGGATACCATGAGGCCGATGTACACGGTGCAGCAGGGGCGGCGTTACCGACTGAAATTCCGCAATGCCAGCGACGATGTTCACCCGCTGCACCTGCATCGGCACAGCTTCGAACTGACGCGGGTCGGCGGCAAGGCAACCGCGGGGGTGATCAAGGATGTGGTGATGCTGGGCGGATTCCAGGAGCTCGAATTCGATTTTGTCGCCGACAATCCGGGGCTGACGCTGTTCCACTGCCACCAGCAATTGCACATGGATTTCGGCTTCATGGCGCTGTTCAAATACGCGTAGGCGGCAGGGTTCGCACGGATTGCGATCCTGCCACTCGAATGCGGTGCGTTCCCGCGGTAGTCTCCGGTCGTCCAGGCAAAGGGAGGCAACCATGACCCTGCAAGTCCGCCGTATCGTCACCGGCCATGACGCGAACGGCAAAGCCATCGTCACCACCGACGAGCGCCTGACCGCCACCAGCGGCCCCGGCCGCGCGCGCTGCGAGATCTGGTCCACCGACCGGATGCCGGTGGACAACTCGGATGCCGCCGAGGCCGCGCAGCGCCAAGGGTTCGTGGTGCGGCACAACTATGTCGGCTCGGGCCAGGGCACGGTGGTGCGCGTCGTCGAGTTCGCGGCGGGCTCGCCCAAGTTCATGCACCGCACCGAGACGGTCGATTACGCCATCCTGCTGTCGGGCGAATGCGACCTGGAACTGGACGACGGCGCGACCGTGCACATGACGGCAGGCGACATCGTCGTGCAGCGCGGCACGATGCACGCCTGGGTCAATCACGGCACGCAACCCTGCGTGTTCGCGTTCGTGCTGATCGACGCCGATCCGGTGCAGGTGGCCGGGCAGAGCCTGGGCACCCACTACCCGGCGTAACGACCGGCTGCCAGGCGCCGCCTCACTTCCCCCGCGGGTCGAGCGCGTCGCGCAGCCCGTCGCCCACCAGGTTGAACGACAGCACGCACAGGAAGATCGCCACGCCGGGAAACACCGCCAGCCACGGCGCCTGCGACAGGAACCGCTGCGCCGAGTTCAGCATCGAGCCCCAGGACGGATCCGGCGGCTGCTGCCCCAGCCCGAGGAACGACAGCGATGCCTCCGCAATGATCGCCTGGGCGATCGACAGCGTACCCTGCACCAGGAGCGGCGGCACGATGTTCGGCAGCACGTGCCGCACCGCCACGCGCCAGGGCGGATTGCCGATCGCGCGTGCTGCCTCGACATACTCGTTGCTCGCCGCATCCAGTGTCGCGGCGCGCGCCACGCGCATGAAGCGCGGCGCGGTGGACACGCCGATCGCGATCATCGCGTTGGTCAGGTCCGGCCCGAGGAACGCCGCCAGCGCGATCGCCAGGATCAGGAACGGGCAGGCGAGCATCGCGTCCACCAGACGCGACAGCAGAGCGTCGGTCCAGCCGCCGGCGAACCCGGCCAGCAGGCCCGCCGGCACGCCGATCCCGGCGGCAATCAGCACCGAAACGACGCCGGCGAGCAGACTGGCGCGCGCGCCGAAGATGACGCGCGAGAGGACGTCGCGGCCGTTCTCGTCGGTGCCCATCCAGTGCAGCAGCGACGGTGCCTTGCGGATCGTGGTCCACGACGTGGCGATCGGATCGTACGGCGCCATCAGCGGCGCCAGCGCGGCCACACCGATGAACACCACGATGACCGCGAGGCCCGCCACCGCCACGCGCCGGCGCAGGAAGCGCCGCAGCGCCAGGCGCGCCGGGCTTTGGTGCAGCGGGACGGCGGCCGAAGCGACGGTGGCGCTCATGATAACAAACCTCTCCCGCAACGCGAGAGGGGTCGAGGCGCGCAGCGACGAGGGTGAGGGTGATCGGGTCGGCACACAGCACTGCTAAGCCGCGGGGCGACCCGATCGCCCTCACCCTCGGCGCTGACGCGCGCGCGACCTCTCCCACGGCGTGGGCGAGGTTTCTTCATGCCCGCAGCCGCGGGTTGATCACCACGTACAACACATCCGCCAGCAAATTCAGCAGCACGTACAACCCCGCCGTCACCAGCACGACGCCCTGCACCACCGGATAATCCCGGTTGAACACCGCATCCACGATCAGCTTGCCAAACCCCGGAATCGAGAACACTTGCTCGGTCAGCACCGCGCCCGACAGGAGCGTGCCCAACTCCAGCGCGCCCAGCGTCACCACCGGGATCAGCGCATTGCGCAGCGCATGCCGCACGACCACTACGTATTCGCGCAACCCCTTCGCCCGCGCCGTGCGCACGTAATCCTGGTCCAGCGCGGTCAACATCGCACTGCGCGTGTGCCGCATCAGGATCGCCGCGATCGCGTTGCCCAGCACGAAGGCCGGCATGATCGTGGTGGCGAGCGACGCGCGCCAATCCTCGGTCAGCGGCACATAGCCCGACGGCGGCAGCCAGCCGAGATCGACCGACACCAGCAGGATCAGCATGATCCCCAGCCAGAAGTTCGGCGTGGACAGCCCCGCAAGCCCGATCCCGTTCGCCACGTAGTCCCAGAATCCGTTGCGATCCACCGCGGCAATCACCCCCGCCGGCACGCCGATCAGCACCGCAATCACGAACGCCATACTGCTCAGTTGCAGCGTCACCGGCAGCTTCTCCGCAATGAGCTGTGACACCGGCTGGCGGATGCGCCACGAATAGCCGAGATTGCCCTGCACGACATTGCCCAGCCAATGCACGTATTGCACCGGCAGCGGCCGATCGAGCCACAGCTCGGCGCGGATCTGCGCCAGCACCTGCGGATCGCCGCGCTCCTCGCCGGCCATCACCAGCGCCGGATCGCCAGGCATCAACTGTTGCAGGCAGAACACCAGCACGCTGACCAGCAGCAGGGTGGGAATGATCTGCGCAATGCGCGCGCCGAGGTGCCCGCGCATCAGGGGGCTTCGCCCCCGGAACCCCGACCAGGGGCTCTGCCCCTGGACCCCGCTAAGGGCACAGCCCTTAGAACCCTTTCGTTTCGGGTCAGGGCGGGGGGTCGCGTGTAGCGTTGGGGGGGGGGGGCGGGCCGGCGGCCCCCGGCCGCCCCCCAGCCCGCGCACCCCCCCCCCGACCCGGAAACCCGGGGGGATAAGGGGGGGTGGCCGTAGCGGGGGCCCGGGGCCCGCCCCCCGGGGGGGGGGCGCGGG
>JBEKNT010000143.1:0-14629 GCA_049522565.1 Acetobacteraceae bacterium | reverse complement strand
CCCCCACAAGGGGAGGGGGAGTCTCTCTGTTTCTGGCCAGGAGCGAAGCGGCGAAGCAATCCCCCACCTGACAAGCGGCGGCCCTTCACGCTGGTAATTGCTTCAATCGCGCCAACGGCCGCCGCTTTATGCTGCGGGCTCCTCGTTTAGCAACTCATCGAGCGTGACCGGGCAGACCTTGGGAACCGGTAGCGGCGGCTAATCGTCCATCGTATCAGGCAAGCCCGCCAGCGCGTCGGCATAGAGGCCCGCAAGGTCGATCCTCTGCCGCATGGAGGGGACGAATCGGCGCCGCGCCTACCGGCGGAACAACCGCGCGTCGGCCCTCCAACTCGGCACATCCCGCGTCAGCGGCCAAGCCTCGGCCTTCAGCATGTGCAGCAGCGCCTGGGTCAACCGGGACTCGACCGCATTCAACTGGCTGCGCCCCACGTCCTCGATCTCCTCGGCGATGTTGGGCCAGTCCAAGGCAGCGTCGTTCACGAGTTCGCCGGCCGCACGGCGGCGCAGCAACTCGGCCTGGCGCTCGCTCCAAACCAGGATGTCGCTATCGTAGTCGCTCATGCGATTCTCCTATGCCGCGCGTCGGCGCCACGGTGTGCTGTCCTACGGGTCGCATCGGCAACCTGCCAGATTGCTGCGCGTCTTTTGTTATCACGCCCGTATGACTTCTCGTATAGCCTGATGTAAGGCAACCAGCCCTACCCGCTCAACCTGGCGATCAGGCTCGCTGTTGCGCGGGTCGCTTGCCCGGCTTCCGGCGGCCTTCCGGAAATCGCGACCTTGATCCAGATCAATGACCCGCCAGCGCTCGGTGCGGACTAATTCGGGCAATGACACGCGACGTCCAGCCTCCGGCACGTCCTCGCTTAAGTCCGACCGATAGCCGCGCAAGACAGCCAGGCTAACCCCGAAGGCCGGCCAGGTGGGACATGTCGGATAATAACAATCGCCGGGAGAACGACAGTGGCAGCGTCCATGGCAGCACCCACCGCGGAGACACTGGAAAAGACCACCCTGCGCAAGGTGTATCTGCGCCTGGTACCGTTCTGCTTCCTGCTCTACATCCTGTGCTATATCGACCGCATCAACGTCAGCTTCGCGGCGCTGACGATGAACCAGGACATCGGTCTCTCGGCCTACATCTACGGCCTCGCCGCCGGGGCGTTCTTCTGGGGCTACTGCCTGCTGGAAGTTCCCTCCAACCTCATCCTGGAAAAAGTCGGCGCGCGAATCTGGATCACCCGCATCATGGTGAGCTGGGGCCTGCTGTCCGCCGCGACCGCCTTCGTCGTCGGTCCATGGAGCTTCTTCGTCGTTCGCGTCCTGCTCGGCATCGCCGAGGCCGGGCTGTTCCCCGGCATGCTGCTGTATTTCCACCGCTGGTTCCCCCAGCACCATCGCGCCAAGGTGGTGGCCGGGTTCCTGATCGGGATTCCGCTGTCCGCCGCCATCGGCGCGCCACTCTCCACCGCCTTCATGCAGCTTGACGGCATCGCGGGCCTGCACGGCTGGCAATGGGTGTTCCTGGGCGAGGGAGTGCCCACCGCGCTGATCGGTGTCTCCGTCTGGTTCTTCCTGACCGAGCAGCCGAGCGAGGCGACGTGGCTCACGCCGGAGCAGCGTGCCTGGCTCACCGCCGAACTCGGACAGGAACGCCGCCGGATCGAATCGGTCCGCGCCCACTCGATCCTCTCCGCGATGATCAATCCGCGGGTCTGGGTGCTCACCGTGTTGTTCGGCGGCATCAGCATGTCCGCCATCGGCCTGGTCCTGTTCCTGCCGCAAATCCTGAAGGGCCTCGGCGTGTCGAACACCCAGGCAGGATTGCTCACCGCGATACCGTACGTCTTCGGCACGATCGCCATGGTCGTGTGCGCCGTCATCTCCGACCGCACCCGGGACCGCTACTGGACGCTCACGATCACCTGTGCCTGCGGCGCGTTGGGCCTGGTGATGGGCGCGATCATGCATAGCAGCCTGTTCTGGGTGCTGGCGGCGTTCTCGCTCGCCACCGCCGGTTTCTACGGCATGAAGGCGGTGTTCTGGGCGACGCCCTCGGCGTTCCTCACCGGATCGGCGCTGGCCGCCGGCCTTGCTTTCATCAACTCGATCGGCAATTTCGCCGGCTATCTCGGCCCGATCGTGGTGGGTTATGCCAAGGACACCACCGGCAGCTTCGAGGCGGGGATTTACGTGCTCGCCGGCGGCGCAGCGATCTCCGCGGTGACCGCGCTCGGCTGCGCGCTGTGGATGCCGCGCACGGCTGCGCGCCGAGCGGTGCCCGCGGTCGCATCGGTGCGCTGATCCGTGACGCCGCACACCACGCCGTTGCGGCCTGGCCGCTCATGCGCACCAGCGAGGCGGTGCGTTACTTCTGGCCTGTGTCGTCCGTACCGCCCGGACATGGCTCGATCAGCGCGCGCCGCTCCCCTGCCCCGGGGACCAGCCTGTGCAATCGGAACGGGCCGCACTCGCCCGGCCCGGGCCCGATCGGATATGCCATGCGTTGGGCGAATGGTTGCATCTGATAGGGGCATCGAAATTTGTCCGGAGGACCTGCGATGATGTCACTGTCCCGCCGTGCCGCCATGTTCGGGGGCGCCGCCGTCGCCACGGTGCTGCGGCCGCGCCGCGGCCGTGCCGGGCAACCGATCCGGCTTGGCATCCTGACCGACATGAGCGGCCCCTATTCCGAGGATGCCGGCCCCGGTTCGGTCGTCGCCGCGAAGCTGGCGATCGCCGACTTCGCACAACAGCACCCGGAGTTGCAGGTCGAGCTGATGAGCGCCGATGCAGGCACCAGGACCGACACCTATGTCAGCCTCGCCGACGCCTGGTTCGACCGGGAGGGTGTGGACGCGATCTTCGATGTGCCGTTCTCCGCCGGGGCACTGGCGTTGCGCACCGTGGCGGAACGCCGCAACAAGGTGCTGATGCTGACCGGCCCGGCGACCTCCGAGCTGACCGGCAAGGCGTGCGGACCGAACCACGTGCACTGGGTCTACGACTCGTATTCCTTCGCCAGTTCCACGGCGCGGGCCATGGTGCAGCGTGGCGGCGACACCTGGTTCTTCATCCAGGCGGACTACGCCATGGGCGCATCGCTGACCGGCGATGCCAGTGCGATGGTGCAGAAGCTGGGCGGCAAGGTGCTCGGCGTTGCCAAACATCCGTTCCCCGGCACCACGGATTTCTCCAGCTACCTGCTGCAAGCGCAGGCGAGTGGCGCAAAGGTGCTGGGCCTGACCAATGCCGGGGCAGATGCCGGCAACACGATCAAGCAGGCGTCCGAGTTCGGCCTGACCAGCCACGGCATGAAGATTGCCGCGACATTGTTCCATATCCCGCAGGTGCATGCGATCGGTCTGTCCGCCGCCCAGGGGCTGATCCTGACCGATTGCTACTACTGGGACCGCGACGATGACTCGCGCGCGTTTGGCCGCAGGTTCGCGGCGGAGATGAAGGGGTTCATGCCGGCCTCCACCCAGGCCGGGATGTATTCGGCGACCATCCACTATCTGAAGACGGTGCAAGCGATGGGCGTCGATGCGGCGAAGGCGGACGGTCGCGCGACGGTCGCGCGCATGAAGGAGATTCCCACCGAGGATCCGATCTTCGGCACCGGCCGGATACGCCAGGACGGGCGGAAAATCCACAAGATGTACCTGTTCGAGGTGAAGGCTCCGGCCGATTCGAAATATCCGTGGGACTATTACCGCCAGTTGTCGGAAACCCCGGCAGAGCAAGCATTCCGCCCGGAAAGCGAGGGCGGCTGTCCGATGGTGAAAGCGTAGAGCAATGCCACTCCGACCAGGACGGATTTGAGTTTGCGCGGTCAGGCGCTGGCTACGACAACACCCGCGCCGCCTCGCCTTGACCCTCCACCAGCTTTACTGCCCTCAGTGTCACGGCCGCGGCCGTTACCCCGCCACTTCATGCGAGCGCACCGTCGCCGCGGCAATCGCCCCGGCGCATAGTCGCCGGTCAGGCGTAGCCTGGAAACAATTCGCCCCCGCCTCTGATCTGACTTTTGCTCAGGGCGGGAAAGCGACATCCAACCCGAGCCACAGCACCTTACGAAGCGGCGTTGTTTCCCGTCCCTCCGCCATGCGACGATCCCCCGGTGCGCCCTGACGCTCGCGCAAGCGGGGTCCGATGCCGTTCGGCGGCGAGTTCGGTGGGAAGCGGACCCACACGCTGGTGGCCACCGCCATCTGCACCAGTTGCAGGGCCAGGCGCCCCCTTGAGGCGGCGATCGAGCGCCCGTCCTCCGGCGGCGCGGATTGCCGAACAGTGGCCGAACGCGAACCAAGGGCCCTATATTGGACGGGATGGCAACGCGGGCTGCATCCCGGCGGCGGCGCGACCCAATGTCCGATCCTCGGTACCAGGATGCGGATCATCCGTTGCACGTGTGCGTCGCGCCGAAGCTGATCGGCGAGAAACCGGAAACCGTGGAGCGCAGCCCTGGCGAGATCGACGAGCATTGCGCCTGGCGAAGCGCGATTTTGCAATCGGTGCTCGAACTGCCGGACACCGACTGACCCGCGTCGGTAACGACCGGTGATCATTGACGGCGCGTTCATCTGGACGTGCTTTCCGAGGTGCATGCCAGTGGACCCTGCTATCGCCGCTTTGGGTGGAAAGCCGACCTTCTCTCACACGAGCTGCTGACCGAGATTCAAGACTTTCAAACGCCCATCCCACGTTGACAAGCGGCCGCTCGGCGGCCAGCAGATAGGCGCGCAGCACGGCTGCCAGCGGCGACAGCGTCGCGACACAGCCCCAACGTCGCGCTCAACCAAGCTTCGACCTGGACCACCTATGCGCAGCAACTCCCTGCAGGTGCTGCGGCCGCTTGATGCTCTGGCGCTTTGCCGCGGGCGCAGAAGCAGGACACCGACACCGGCAGGTCGGCGCGGGCGGCGGCAAAGTTCACGCGCTGGCGGATCAGAGCGGCCTCCACAGTCTCGCCGCGCCGCTCGAGGCAGTCGAGCAATCCGCGCAGGGCCCACAGGTTGTCCGGGTGGATCTGCGCGCGGGGCAGCGCGCCGCCGAGGCCGAGATCCTCGCGATAAACCGCCTCGGCCTCCGCCGCGCGGCCCTGCTCCAACAGCAGCGCACCGAGCGCGTGGCGGACCGGCTGCATCCAGCCCCAAGGCTCGTCGTAGGGCAGGTCGTCCTCCAGCGCGATGGCAGCGCGGAGATGGGCGAAGGCCGCGTCGTGCTCGTCGCGGCGGTAGGCGATCTCACCCTCTAGCATCTCCTCGGCAATGGCCAGCAACTGGACGCAGGGCACGTTGTGGATTTGCCGGGACTTGGGCACAAGTTTCGCGGTCGCGCGAAACAGCGCCTGTTCGGCCTCTGCCGCCGGCACGTCGCCCAGCGCGGCGTGGGCGACGCCCTTGGCGTAGTGCATCATCGCGACGGTGTTGCAGTAGAGGTCGCGGTCCGCCGGCAGATCCCGCGCGATGATCTCGTGCCATTTGCCGAAGCGGATGAGGACGTGCTGCCGGATGGCAACGTAGCTCTCAAAGAAATCGGCCATGGGCGGCGAGGGGATGCGCAGCATCTCCTCGGGCATGGTCTCGATCAGCTCATCGGCGGCGGCGATAGCGGGCGCGTACTGGCCAAGGAACATGGCACCGTAGGCGGCGAAGTGGTAATTGTGGATCCGGTAGCCCGAATAGAAGTTCATCGGCCCGGCGCGGTCGTAGAACTTGCGGTCAGCGATGATCGCCTTCTGATTCCAGTGCATCGCGTCGCGGTAGTGGCCGCATTGTATGTCGATGTGGGTGGGCATGTGCACCAGGTGGCCCATGTCGGGGGTCAGCTCGCGCAGCCGGTCACCGGTTACCAGCGCCGCCTCCGGATGCTGCGACATCTCCATCAGGTGGACGTGCAGGTGCAGAAGGCCGGGATGGTTCATCGCCCCGGGCAGATCGCGGAAGGCGGACTCGAGCACCTCGCGCGCCTCGAGCGTGCCGGCGCCGGGCGCCGGCTCGCCGGTACGCAGGTCCCACATGCGCCAGGGCGTACGGTTGAGGATCGCTTCTGCGAACACGAACTGTAGATCGAGGTCGTCGGGATGCGCCCGGTGCGCGAGACGCATGGCGTCGGCAAAGGCGTCGTTCCAGGGGCGCTGGTCGTCGATGGGGTCGCGCTGCGGATATCGGGCGGGCAGCGCCTCGATCAGCGCGCGTTCCGGCGCGGTGACGCCGCCGACCAGCGCGAGGGCAGCGCGGGCGGAGTCATAGGCGCGGGCGAGCGCCGCGGCCTTACCGGCGGGATCCATCAGTTCCCAGGGGAAATTGTAGTTCGGCCCGGCCGCGTATCCGACGCCCCAATGGGCCATGGCACAGTTTGGGTCGGCCTCCAACGCCTTCTCGAAGCAGGCGACAGCCTCCTCGTGGTGGTAGCCGAAGCACCAGTTGAGGCCACGGTCGAACCAGCGCTGGGCGTCCGTCGAGGTGGTGGTCACTGTCCGGGAATAGTGCCCGAGATCATAGGGATAGTCCATGTCGCCTCCTCGTGCCATTTTTTGTGCAGTCGGCCCGCAGGCCGATGCTTTTCGTATTCGTCGCGCGCAGCCGGGGTTAGCTGCACGCGGAGGCCCTATTCACCGACATTTCCCAGATGGGCGACGGTTTCGGCGGCTCATACCGAACTGTATCGCTCGCCGGCGCCTTCCGGCAACGATTTAATCGTGCCGGGCGCCGCAATCGAATCGTGACACTTATCGTCAGAGCCCGGTTGAACTGAAGCGGCGACGCGAGAGGAAGCGCCCGAGCTTCGGGCACCTGCCGGAACAAGGTGCCCTGGCACTCGCTGTTGGAATGATGCGTATTCCGAATTGTGCCGTGGCCGGTGGCTCTCTGCGCTGCGCTTCAGGGTGGAATCGGAGTTTTCGCTAACGGCGTGGTCGCCCGACATCTCCCAGACTTGGACCTGCAAGTTCTGCGGGGGCCAAGTGGTACATGTAGCCAATAAGCCGCACCTGGACCGTCTGCCAAAAGAGTGTCTTATACCAGGCAGTGCGGTGGGAGAGCGATGCCTGGCCTTCGACGATGAAGACGCCGCTCGCCGCAGGATCGAGGAAGAGTCGGCAAAGCCATCGGAATGAGCACGCGTCCATCGTTAGCACTCCTTTCTTCGCTGATCGGGGCGACCGCTGGAATTTCGAGCGTCTCTGCTCAGCAGGTAATTTGGGTGATCGGGGACGCCAATGCCTCGTGCGGGCAGTATGTCCAGGCTGTGGACGACGAACGAAAGGCCCGGCCGCCTCACGCATACCCGAACGCCGTCTATGACATAAACTATCAAGCCTACCCGAGCGCAGCCGAGGGTTTTCTATCCGGTGCCAATGCTCTTGATCCGGTTCATAGTCTTGTAGGCCAAGGGACCAATACGCAGGGACGCATGGCGTGGCTCGAAAAATATTGTCGCACTCAACCGTTGGACAAATTCTTCCAGGCCCTGTTGGCCTTCCGTGCAGAGCTGATCAGAAGTTCGAATCACTAATGCACAATGGGGCCGGTTCCATGCCATCTTTGATGCCAAGTGAATTAGCAGATATGCCCCCCCCACCGAGCTACGTTCTGAGCGGGTGCAAGTGTGGGCGGAACCCGGCTTCCGTCGCCTGCACCTTTCGGCAACGACTCAATCGTGCCACGCCATGCAGAGACTACCCATTCTGGTGTATCGTGGCGCGGCCATGCAGTATCAGGATGAAGGCGAGCGGAGAATGGCATGATCTACATGGTGGAAATGGCGCTGCTCGACACGGCACACCGCGCCGAGTGGGATGCCTGGTACGTCGCGCATCAGCATCGGCTACTGGCGATCCCGGGCATCCACGCCAGCCAGCGGTTCGAATGCATCCACACTGCCGCTTCACCCTTCGTTGCCCTGCACGAGGTGGATGGCCCCGAGGTGTTCACCTCCGATGCCTATCGCGCGAACGCCGGGCCATCGAACACCGGCGATTGGCAGACGAAGATGGCCAACTGGCACCGCAACCTGTTCCGCGGCCTCGATCACACGCCCGACGTGCCGATGGACACGCGTCTTGTCGTAGTCGAACGCAACTGCGAGGGGTCGCTGCCGCGCGATGCCGACCTGCGTTGGATGGAAGCGGTCGGCCTCGACCAGAGCGTGCGGCGCCGTGGCGTGGCAGTGATGACGCTGGCGCAGGCCGACCTGCTGGCCGGCACGCCGGGCATTCGCGTACTGAAGCCGCTCGCACAGCGGCTGGTTGCGCGCTGAGGCCCCGTTTTCCGAGATTCCCCAGAGGGGCGACGGTTTCGGCGGTTCCTACCGAACAGTATCCATCGCCCGCGCCCTACTTGAACAGGCTGCGTGCCGCCGTCTGGAAGGTGATTGAGCGCCCGTGCCTGGCGATCTTGGCGCCGATCTTCACCAGTCGATCGCGCAGCGCGGTGAGCGACGAGTGCTTCACCTCCTCCGGCAGCGCCATAGATGGGCGACGGTTTCGGCGGCTGAGACCGTACTCAGCCCATTCCCCGCACCATTCGGCAACAGAATTATCGCACCGAGCGCTCAGGCTACCGCCGCAATGGCTCGAATCCGGCTGTTCAGCCCGTGCGACTCGGCGACCGCTGCTTTGGGCCGGCAGGTGACGCCCCAACCGACCCGCTTTCGTTTTTGCTTGCTTTGTCACTAATAGTGACATATCATGGATAGCATGAATAACACCACACAGCCCGACCTCACGCTCGCCCTCCCCTTCCACGCCTACTACCAGCTCTACCACACCCTCGCCGCCATCCTGCCGCCGCCGGTGAACGACACGCCGGAAGCATTGGCCGCCCGCACCCACGCCGCCATGGACAAGGTGGCCGACATGCTGCCGACCAACGCCAACGAGGCGGACCTCGCCGCCCAGTGCGTCGCCATGCGCGCGCAGGCCGAGGACGTGTTGCGGCTGCTGCGCAAACATCAAGGCGACATCATGCTCGAGATGAAGCTCAACGCCCAGTACAACGCGATGGTGCGGAGCTCGCTGGCCGTGCTTGGGCGTTTGCAGCGGACGCAGGCGATCCGGCACAAGCGCGAGGCGAACGACGCCACGCTCAAGGCCGACGAATGGACGCAGCATGTTGTCGTCCGTTCGATGCAGCAGGCGATGGACGCCGGTCCGGCGCCGGCCGGGCCAGCGGTGCCGGCCGCCGAACCGCCGGCACCCGCCCCCGAGCCCGCTCCGGTCGCAGCGAAGCCGGCGCCCGCCCTGGCCGCGGCGCCGGCATCGGTGCCGGAAGCGGCATCGATGCTGCCGCAAGTGTCCGCGCCCGTCGCCGCAGGCCTGCCGACGCCGGCCGCTCTCGTGCCAGCCCTGGCGCCATTTCGGCCTCGCAGCACGGCCGAGCCGGCAGAGGCAAACGAGCCGCCGCGAAGCCTGCCCACCGAGGCCGAGTACTATGCCCTCACCTATCCCCGCCGCGCCCGAGAGATACGGCACCACCGCGGGCTGCCGCCCAACTGCAGCTTCGGACCGCCCGACGACGAGCTGGTGCATGCCATCGTCACTGGCAGCAGTCCGGCCCTGCGGGCACTCGACGGTGCGAACGCCGCCGCGCCGTGAGGCTGCGTCCCCGTCCCGCAGGCCAGCGCGTAATGCGCACCCGCTCCGTGTCGTGGCGGGCGAAGGCCGGCCATCCGCGACCTTGGTTGCGGCACAGGCGGCATAGAAAGAAAAGTCGTGGGCGGCCGGCTGGAGCCTATCCTCGGGCCGGCTTTCGGCCCGTCCCGTGCGACGGCCATGATACGGAGCAGGCGCGCTGGCTGGACCCTTGCGTTGCCGCACGCAGGCGCCGGTGATCCGGGGAATGGCAGGCACAAAATCCTGCCTCTGCGGCAGGCGCCTCTCGCTGGATGCGACGCAATCCCGGGTACCAAGAAACGAGACGCCGATGAGACGCCGGTGCTTCGTGTTTAGAGCGCTTTCGCGTGACCGGGATGGCCGACACCGCTGCGTCGGCCGTCTCTCATGCCATGCGACACGATATCTTGTGCAGATAATCGAGACGCCGGTGAGACGCCGCCTGCCATCCGTTCATCGTCATGGCGGGCGAAGGCCCGCCATCCACGCCTTGCCTTCGTGCGAGCGGCACAATCGTGGATGGCGGGCCTTCCCCCGCCATGACGATGTGGGCAATACGGTCGTCTTACCGTGGCCTTATCCTGACGCTCATGGGGGTGAAACCCTACCCCGCCAACTCGCGCGAGCGCGCCGTCGCCGCGGCGATCGCCCGGCTCATCGCGACCGGCCAGGCGTCATGCGCCATCAGCACCTTCAGCGCGGCCTCGGTGGTGCCGGCCGGGCTGGTGACCGCGCGGCGCAGCGCCGCCGCATCCTCGGTGCTGGCTGCCAGCAGTGCGCCGGAGCCCGCCACTGTCTGCCGGGCCAGCAACCGCGCCATGTCCTCCGGGATTCCCTGTTCCACCGCGGCTTGCTCCAGCAGCTCGGCCAGCAGGAACACATAGGCCGGACCGCTGCCGGATACCGCGGTGACGGGATCGAGCAAGGCCTCGTCGTCGGCCCAGGTAACCACGCCGATGGCCTGCAACAGCCGGTCGCACAGCGTGCGCTGCGGGACCGACACGCCGGGACCGGCGCAGGCCACCGTCACGCCCTGGCGCACCGCGGCGGGCGTGTTGGGCATGGCCCGCACGATCGCCGCCTCGGCCCCGAGCAGGGCGGTGATGCCGCCGATGGTGCGGCCGGCCATGATCGACAGGAACACCGCCTTGCCGGCGAAGCGCGCGTGCGGCGGCAGGGCCTCGGCGGCGCTTTGCGGCTTCACCGCCAGCACCACCGCGGCGGGGGAGAAGTCCGCCGGGATGCCCGCAGCCTCCGCCACCACGGTCAGGTCCGGGCCGGCCAGCCGGGCTGCCTCCGGCGCCGGGTCCACGGCGACCGACGCCGCCAGGCCGCGCTCGCGCCAGCCGGACAGCATGGCGCTGCCCATCCGGCCGCAGCCCACCAGCAGGATCGGCGGGATGTCGCCGGCGGGATGGCCGGCGCTGCTCATGCCTCGCCCGCGCATTCCAGCATCGCCGCCGTCAGGGCATCGGCCGGAGCCTTGCCGCCCCACAGGACGAACTGGAAGGCGGGGAAGAAGCGCTCGCACTCGGTCAGGGCGATGTCCACCATGTCCTCCAGGCTCTCCGCCGAGGCGCCGGGCGCGCCACGCAGGAGTACCGAGTGGCGGAAGACCGGCATGCCGTCCTCGCCCTCCAGCCCGAAATGACCGATCCACAGCTTCTCGTTGGCCAGGGCGAGCAATTCGTACAGCGTCCCGCGACGCCCCGCCGGCACCTTCAGGTCGAAGGCGCAGGTGAAGTGCATGGCACTGATCTCGCGCGACCAGTTGAAGTAGAGGCCGTAGTCGCACCAGCGGCCGGGTGCCTCGGCGGCCATTTCCGAGTCATTTCGACGGTCGAACGACCAGTCGTTGGCGGCGACAATCTGCTCCAGGACGTCGAGCGGATTGGCCGCGGCTTCGAGGTAGGTGGAGAGCGAGGCCGACATGCGGGGTCTCCCATCTGAAGGAAGGCCGGGCGGGGTAGCCGAGGGCGCCAGTCGCGCAGACCGGAAAGCCGTGGAATCGTCCCAGGTTACCCACGAATCCTAACCTAGCGGTGTAAGCTCCCGCGCCGCAAGTGGTTCGCCGCGGTAGGATGTTCCCGCCGCGCCGGCCGCGCTTAACCGCATATTCACGCGGTCCAGGCTAACATGTCGGGGCAGCCCCAGGCGCCGGAGGTCGCGACAAGCATGGATCCTGTTCGGCCGGATTGCTCAGTCGCGCGGTTTCGGCGCCGTCTCCAGCGCCGCCACCCGCGCCTCCAGCACCGCGACGCGGTCCGCCAGTTCGCGCAGGCTGGCCTCGGCGGCCTCCTGCCCCGCCCGGGCATTGGCGGCGAGTTCGGACATCGCGTCCAGCTCTTCCTTCCGCACCAGTTCCAGCTTGCGGATCGTCTCGTCGATGCGGGCGCGGACCATCGCCTCCGCCTCCTCGCGCAGTCCGGCCAGCGCCGACAAGGCGCCACCGGCCACCCCGGCCAGGTCATCGAAAAACTTCGGACGATCGCTCATGGTCGCTGCTCCTTGCGGCCGCGCCGTCTTTCGCCGCCGGCCCGACCTCCGTATAACCCGGCGCCATGATCCTGGTCACCGGCGGCGCCGGCTTCATCGGCTCGATTCTACAGGCGGCGCTGGCCGCCCGCGGGCACGAAACGGTCGTGGTGGACTGGCTCGGCAGCGAGGACAAGTGGCGCAACCTTGCCAAGCACCCGCCAGCCAACATCATCCCGCCGACCGAGCTGGAGGCATTCCTCGACACCAGGCCGCCGGTGGAAATGGTGTTCCACATGGGCGCGATCAGCGCGACCACCGCGCGGGACGGCGACCTCACCTGGAGGACCAATTTCGAGATGAGCCGGCGCCTGTGGCGCTGGTGCACCGCGCGCGACGTGCGGCTGGTCTATGCGTCGTCCGCGGCGACCTATGGCAACGGCTCGGCCGGGTTCGATGACGCGTTCGGCGTCGCCGCGCTGGAGAAGCTGCGGCCGCTCAACCTGTACGGCTGGACCAAGCACGCCTTCGACCTGCTGGTCGCCCGCTCGCTGGCGGCGCGCTCGGAGCGGCCGCCGCAATGGGCCGGGCTCAAGTTCTTCAACGTCTATGGCCCGAACGAATACCACAAGGGGTCGATGATCTCGGTGGTGAAGGTGAAGCACGACGAGGTCGCCGCCGGCGGCCCGGTGAAGCTGTTCCGCTCCGACGTCCCCGGCCTGCCGGACGGCGAGCAGAAGCGGGACTTCATCTGGGTCGGGGATGTGGTGGACGTGATGCTGTGGCTGCTGGATACGCCCGCGGTGAACGGGCTGTTCAACGTGGGAACCGGACGGGCGCGGACCTATCTCGACCTGGCCCACGCGGTGTGCGACGCCGCCGGCCAGCCGCGCCAGGTCGCGTTCATCGACATGCCGCCCGCGCTGCGCGGCCAGTACCAGTCGTTCACCGAGGCGCCGATCGACCGCCTGCGCGCCGCCGGCTACGCGGGCCAGTTCACCCCGCTGGAGGAAGGCGTGCGCCGCTACGTGCAGGATCACCTGGCAACCGCCGATCGCTACGTATGATCTCGGTCCTGCTGTATCCGCAGTTCAACCCGGTCATCGTCCAGCTCGGACCGTTCGGGATTCGCTGGTACGCGTTGGCCTATATCGCCAGCCTGGTGATCGGCTGGCAATTGATGCGCCGGCTGGCGGCGCGGCCGCCGGTGGTGGCGACGCCGGTGCAGGTGGATGACTTCCTGACCTGGGCGACGCTGGGCGTCGTGCTGGGCGGTCGCCTCGGCTACGTGCTGTTCTACCAGCCGGCGCTGTATTTCAGCCACCCGGCCCTGATCCTTGCCGTCTGGGAAGGCGGCATGAGCTTCCATGGCGGCATGCTCGGCGTCGCCGCGGCGATCGTCATCTTCTGCTACCGCAACGGTATTCCCCTGCTGGGGTTCGCCGACCGCATCGCGGTATGTGCGCCGATCGGGCTGGGCCTGGGCCGTATCGCCAACTTCATCAACGGCGAGCTGTGGGGCCGGCCCGCGCCGCTGTGGTGGCCGGGGGCGATGGTATTTCCGAACGCCGAGCCGACCGACCACCCCTCGATGCAGGTCTATGAGACGCTGCGGCAGACGGTATGCGCCGGCCTCGACCCGTCCCGCTGCGTGCCGCGCTACCCCAGCGAGTTGTACGAGGCGACGCTGGAGGGCCTGGTGCTGCTCTGCGTGATGCTGCTGCTGGCCCGCAGCGCGGCGTTGCGTGCGCGGTTCGGCTGGCTGACCGGCGCCTTCCTGGTCGGCTACGGCATCGCCCGCATCGCCGGCGAGTGCTTTCGCGAGCCGGACGCGTTCCTGGGATTCCTCCCGTTCGGCACCACGATGGGGCAGGTGCTGTGCCTCCCGATGCTGCTTGCCGGCGGCTGGCTGATCTGGCGCGCCCGCGCCGCGTCCAATCCGGTGCCCCAGCCGGCGCCCGGCCCGATGGCCTCCCGCGGGCCATGATCGAACGGCTGGACGCGTTCATGGCGCGGGCCAACGCCGCCTACTACGCCACCCACGACCCGTTCGCCGACTTCACCACCGCGCCGGAGATCAGCCAGGTATTCGGCGAATTGCTCGGCCTGTGGGCGGCGGTGACCTGGGGGCTGCTGGGCCGGCCTCGCCCGGTGCTGCTGGTCGAGGCCGGCCCCGGCCGCGGCACGCTGATGGCCGACGCGCTGCGGGCGGTGGCGCAGGTGGCACCGGACTTCCACGCCGCCCTGTCGCTGCACCTGATCGAGACCTCGCCCCGGCTGCGCGCCTTGCAGGCCGCACGCCTGCCTGGAGCGACCTGGCACGACCGGCTGGACACCGTTCCGCACGCCCCGCTGCTGCTGCTGGCCAACGAGTTCCTCGACGCGCTGCCGATCCGCCAGTTCGTCCGGCGGGCCGACGGCTGGACCGAACGCCATGTCGGCCCCGCGGGGTTCGTGGAGGTAAAGAATACGCCCCCTCCCGTTGCGGAAGGGGGTTGGGGGGAGGGGTCGGCCGGAGGCTCGCACCGATCG
>JBEKNT010000142.1:0-14639 GCA_049522565.1 Acetobacteraceae bacterium | reverse complement strand
ACGCCGCCTGGCGCTCCAACAGGGCCCGATAACTACGCTGCGGCACTTTCGAGCAAATCGGTGATCACCCGTTCGAGGTGCCGCAACGTATTGCACACCGTCACCAGGTTGCAGAACGCGGCATAGCGATACATGTCGGAATCCCCGGTCCCCCACGCCGACCGGTATTCCGGGTTCAACCAGATGATCCGCTACGCCCGCTGCGCCAGTCGCGCCATGATCTCCGTGCGCGGATCGGTGCGGTTGCCGCGCGCGTCGCCAAGAATGATGATCGTCGTCTTGTTAGTGACCTGAGCGCCCCAGCCATCCTCGAAATCCGCCAGCGAGTTCCCGTAGTTCGACGACCCATAACCGATCGTCCGCATGATGTCGTCAATCGCCGCCTCGATTTCCTGCTTCTCCAGTATATCGCTCACCTCGATCGTCGAACTCGCGAAGGCGAACGACCGGATGTCGGACAGCGCCTCGTGCACGGCATACAGGAACATCAGCAGGAACTGCGCCATCGGCGCGACCGAGCCTGACACGTCGCACAGCACCATGACGCGCGGCTTCTCGATGCGTTTCTGCTTCCACACGGTGATGAACGGAATGCCGCCCCAGCCCATGTTGCGCCGCATCGTGCGCCGCACATCCAACTGCCCGCGCAACCGCCGCCGCCGCGTCTTCGCATAACGCGCCGCCAGTTTCTTCGCCATCGCCCGCACCAGCACGCGCATCCGATCCAGGTCGCGCCGCTCGAGATTGGACAGCCGAGCGCTCTTCAGCAATTCCTCGCGAAACCGCTCCGTCTCGCCGCGGGCAAAAAGCACCAGGTGGCGCTCGACGAAGTCGCGCAGCGCGTCGCGCAGCGCCTCGATCCGACCCTCCAGCCGCCCGGCACGCACGATGGCCTCGTCGTCGCCGCTCTGCCGCAGCGCCTCGATCTCGCGTTCCAGAGCGCGCAGTCCCATGCGGTCCAGAATGCGCCGCGCATATAGATTCTTCTGCGTGAAGAACCGGATATTCTCCAGCCCGGCCTCGCGCGCCGCCTGCTCCATCGCCGCCGCCAGCGCCGCGCGATCGTCGTCCAGCAGCATCTGCCCGAGCGTCGTTCCGCCGCCTTGTCCGCCCGCGCCGTCACCGCTGACCGTCGGGTCCTGCGCCGACATCGGCTCGGGCAGCACCGGCGGTTCCACCGCGTCCTGCGCAGCGAACTCGTCGCGTTTGAAGTAAAGTTCGAAACACTCGTCGAACAGCCCCTTCTCGTCCGGCGTCTTCGCCAGTACGAGCCCAAGCGTGTCCTTCAGTACCGCCCGGTCGCCGAACCCGACGACATCGACCGCGCGCGCCGCGTCGATGCCCTCGGCCGCCGAAACCCGCAGCCCGGCGCCGCGCGCCACCTGCAAGAAACGGCGCAGCGGTTCGCTCGCCGCATACCTCTCCCGCGCTTGCGTGCGGGAGAGGTTGTTTACCTCAGGCATCCTGCCGGGCCTTGTGCGTCAGCGTGGCAAGCTGCTTGCCGGCTATCTCGATATCGGCCTCGAACTTCAGCAGCACGTTCAGCGTGTCGCGCACCAGGTCAACCTCCAGCACGCCGGCGTGCAGCAGCACCAGCACCCTCGCCCAGTCGATCGTCTCGCTGACCGAGGGTACCTTCTTCAGGTCCAGCACCCGCAACTGCTGCACGAAGCTGACAAGCTGGCGCAGCAGCTTCGCCTCGATGCCCGGCACGCGCGAGGCGATGATCTGCGCCTCCAGCTTCTCATCCGGGAAGCCGATATGCAGATGCAGGCAGCGCCGCTTCAGAGCGTCGCCCAGGTCGCGGGTACTGTTCGATGTCAGCATCACGATCGGCGTTGTCACCGCCACGACGGTGCCGATCTCGGGGATCGTCACCTGGTAGTCGGACAGGATCTCCAGCAGGAATGCCTCGAATTCCTGGTCCGACTTGTCCACTTCATCGACCAGCAGCACGGCGCCGTGCGGCTGTTGCAAGGCGCGCAGCAACGGCCGCGGCTCAAGGAATTGCTCGGAGAAGAAGATGTCGCCGAAATCATGCAGCTTGTTCAGCGCCGCAACCAGCCCGTCGGCGTCGCCGATCACCGAGCCGATCTTGTCCTTCAGGATCTGGGTATAGAGAAGCTGCTTGCCGTATTTCCACTCATACAGCGCCTTCGCCTCGTCCAACCCCTCGTAGCACTGCATGCGGATCAGCGGCAGCTCCAGCCAGGTGGCCACGGACCTGGCCAGCTCGGTCTTGCCCACGCCAGCCGGCCCTTCCACCAGGATCGGCTTCTGCAAATGATGGGCGAGATAAACCGCCGTCGCGATCTGTCTGCTCGGAATATAGCCGGCCGACCGCAATCCCAGCTCCACCGCTTCGATCGAGGGCAGGGCAAGGGGCGATCCCGGCGGAAGCACGTCGTTCACCTGAGGCTCCGCTACTGTTCAGTAGGTCGATAGCATCCGCGCCGCCGCTTGCCAAACCGCGCCGTATCGACGGGCGTTTCGCCGCTCGGCTAGTCTGGCGGAAGCCAACCCGGGGAGACGTCGCATGGACTTCCACATCAGCCCGCAGCAACGCGAAATGGTCGCTTCGGTGCGCGAGCTTGCGCAGTCGGAGTTCAAGGCCAACGCCCAACGCTGGATGGACGGCACCTTCCCCTGGGAAAACTTGCGCAAGCTCGCCGCCCTGGGCGTGCTGGGCATGTCGGTGCCGGAGGAATACGGCGGCCTTGGCCTGCCGATCCTCGATACGGCGCTGATCCTCGAGGAAATCGCCAAGGTCTGTTACGTCACCGCGATGGCCACGCTCGGCGAGGCCGGCGTGCAGACCCGGGTGATCGCCCGTTACGCCCCCGCGGCGATCCGCGACCGTATTCTCCCCCGCGTGGTCAGCGGCGACTGCATGCTGGCGATCTGCATGACCGAGCCGCATGCCGGCACCGACGTCGCCAACTATCGCACCAACGCGCGCATCGTCGGCGACCGGGTGATCCTGAAAGGCACCAAGACGCTGATCAGCCGCGCGCCGGAGGCCGGCATGTTCATCGTGTTCACCCGCGTCGACGGCAAGCCGGGCCGCGAGGGCATCGGCTGCGTGCTGCTGGAACCCGACACCAAGGGCTTCGAGGTCACCGGCACGTTCCACACCATGGGCGGCGAGAACCTGCACGAGATCCAGTTCAACGACTGCGAATTGCCGTTGGAAAACCTGGTGATCCGCGAAGACGGCTTCCGCAAACTTCTCGCCGCCTTCAACACCCAGCGCTGCCTGAACCCGTCGATCTCGCTCGGCCTGGCCGAGGGCGCGTTCGACGAGGCGGTGAACTATGTCCGCGAGCGCACCGTGTTCGGCAAGCCGATCGCCGACCACCAGGGCATCCGCTGGAAGCTGGCGGACATGTTCAAGGACATCGAGGCGGGCAGGGGGCTGCTGTATCGCGCCTGCCTGACCGCCAATCCGTTCCCCGATCCGTTCATGGCCGCGGCGGCGAAAGTGTTCAACAACGAGATGGCACTGCGCGTCACCAGCGAGGCGGTGCAGTTGCACGGCGGCTTCGGCTTCACCGACGAATACCCGGTGTCGCGTTTCTATCGTGGCGCCCGCTACGGCACGATCGGCGGCGGCACCTCGGAGACGTTGCGCGACCTGATGGGCAAGAAGATCGTCGGCGACACGGATTTCAGCCAGGGCATTCTCGGGCTGGGAACCTATTGACGTGCTGCTGATCGAAGCCGACGGCAAGGCGCTGTTCGCGGAACACGGCATCCCCGTGCCGGACAGCGTCCTGGTGACCGCGCCGCCGGTCGCCAACCTTCCCGGCACCGGGCCGTGGATCGTCAAGGCGCAGGTGCCGGTCGGCGGGCGTGGCAAGGCGGGCGGCGTGTTGCGCGGCGTGTCGTTGCAACAAGTCAACGCGGCGGTGCAGCAATTGGTGGGGACACGCCTGAAAGGTCATCAGGTGGATGCCTGCCTGGTGGAACAGGCGGTTGCGGGGGACGAACGGTATCTCGCGGTGATGGTCGATGCGGCGAGCTACGGTGTGCGCGTGATCTATGCCGCAAGCGGTGGCGTCGAAATCGAACAAACCGGCGCCGCGGCGGGCCGTGTCTGCGCGCCGGAGCCCGACGCGATCACTGCCGCGGTCAGGGAACTGGTCGCCGCCGAACCGCCGGCCCAGCGCGACGCGATCGTCGCCGTCGGCGGCAAACTGGCGACGCTGTTATTGAATTACGAACTGGCATTGGCCGAGATCAACCCGTTGTTCATCTCCGGCTTTGGCTGCGTCGCGGGCGATGCCAAGGTGGTGGTGGATCTGAACGCGGTGGACCGCCAGCCGCGGATTGCCGCGATGATCGCAGCGCGTGGCGAAACCTATGCCGACGCCAACCGCAAGCTGCGCGAGGGCTTCGATTACGTCGAACTCGACCCGGATGGCGAGATCGGCCTGGTCACCACCGGTGCCGGCCTGTCGATGATGCTGATCGACGAACTCACTGCGCGCGGCGGCAAGCCACTGAACTTCTGCGACATCCGCACCGGCCAGATGCGCGGCAGTCCGGCCCGGCTGCAACGCGTGCTGGAGTGGATCACGTCGCGCCCATCGTTGCGTGTTGTGCTGGTGAACATCTTTGCCGGCATCACCGACCTGGCGGAATTCGCGACTCTGTTGGCGACCGCGATCGACCAGACTCCGAGCCTGCGCGTGCCGGTGGTCGCGCGCCTGGTGGGTCGCGGCGCGGACCACGCAAAGCGCATTCTTGCGGAACGCCAGCCCGGCATGCTGGTCACCGAGGATTTGGAAGCGGCACTCACGCATGTCATGCCCGCCGCGTCCGCCATGTCTTTGTCGTCATGGCCGGGCTTGACCCGGCCATCCATCCCCGACCCGCAACGCGCTGCTGCACCCATACGCCCCGATCGTTCCGGGGCAGATGGCCGGGTCAGGCCCGGCCACGACGAGCAGTACGGCGATGACGACCAGAACGGCCATGACGCGTTGAACGGCCATGACGGGCAGGGCGCGGCGCGCATGATCGCCACCGTCTCGCGCGCCACACCCGTCATCGTGCAGGGCATCACCGGCCGCATGGGCCGTACCCATGCGGCGTTGATGCGCGCCTACGGCACCAACATCGTCGGCGGCACCGCGACGCGCACCGACGTCACGCAAGCTGCCGGTGTTCCGGTGTTCGCGGACTGCGCCGCGGCCGTGGCTGCTACCGGCGCCATAGCTTCCGTGGTGATGGCGCCGCCGGATGGAACGCTTGTCGCGGTGCAGGAAGCGCTGGCCGCCGGCCTCAAGCTGGTCGTCACGGTAGCGGAAGGTGTGCCGCTGCACGACGCGATCCGCATCGGCCGCGCCGTACGCGAGGCGGGGGCGACATGGATCGGCGCTTCCACACCCGGCATGGCAATTCCCGGCGAGGTGAAGCTCGGCTTCCTGCCGGACGTTGCCTTGCGCCCGGGTCCGCTGGCGATCATGACGAAAAGCGGCACGTTATCCTACGAAGTCGGCTATCGGTTGGCGCGCGAAGGGCTCGGACAAAGCATCTGGGTCGGCGTCGGCGGCGACCCGGTGAAGGGCGTGCGTTTCGCCGATCTCCTGCAACCGTTCTTCAATGACGAGCGCACGCACGGGATCGTCCTGGTTGGCGAAGTTGGCGGCACCGAAGAGGAAGAGTGCGCCGATACATTACGCAAGCTGGGACTGCGCAAGCCGGTCTATGCGCTGATCGCCGGGCGCGAGGCGAAGGAGGGCGTGGCGATGGGGCACGCCGGCGCTTTGGTGCACGGCGAAACCGGCTCGCTGGCCACCAAGACTCGCCGCCTGACCGCGGCGGGCGCGCGCTGCTTCGCCTCCCTCGAGTCACTGATCCAGGCCTGCACTGCCGATTTTCGCGCCCTGAGGACCGAGCCATGAGCCTGCCACTGTCCGGGACCCGTGTCCTCGATCTGACAAATGTGATCGCCGGTCCCTTGGCCTCCTATCTGCTTGCCTTGATGGGGGCCGAGGTGATCAAGGTCGAAGTGCCGGGCGTGGGCGATCTGTCGCGCAAGATGGGGGCCGATCCCGCCATGGGACGGCAGCAGATGGGCGCCTCCTTTCTGGCCTTCAATGCCGGCAAGAAGTCGATCACGCTCAACCTGAAAAGCGAGCGCGGCAAGCAGATCTTCCGCACGTTGTGTGCGGACGCCGACGTGGTGCTGGAGAATTTCCGGCCCGGCGCGATGCAGCGTCTTGGCCTCGGCGCGGCGGCGTTGCGCGCGCTGAACCCGCGGCTGATCTATTGCGCCGTGTCGGGTTTCGGTCAGACCGGTCCGTTGGCGCAGCGCGCCAGCTACGATCAGATCATCCAGGGCTATTGCGGGCTGATGGCGCTGACCGGCGAGCCTGACACCGCGCCGGTGAAGGCGGGCCTGGTGGTGTGCGACACCACCGCGGCGATCACCGCTGCCTTTGCCATCGCTGCGGCTTTGGTAAAACGCAACGCGACCGGTGAGGGCGAGTTCATCGACGTGTCGATGCTGGATTGCGCGCTGGCCAGCATGACGTCGTGGGTGATCTCCAACTATTTGAATGCCGGCTATGCGGCGCGGCCGATCGGCAATCACAGCCAGACTTCGGCACCGTCCGGTACGTTCCGTACCGGCGACGGGCCGCTCAACATCGTCAATAACGAACAGAAGCAGTTCCAGGCGACATGCGATGCTCTGGGATTGGCCGAACTGAAAACCGATCCACGCTTTGCCGAACGCGACGATCGCATGAAGCACCAGGCGGCACTGCAAGCGATCCTGGAAGCGAGGCTCGCCGAGGCCGGCGCAACGCTGTGGGAACAGCGCCTGGCCGATGCCGGTGTGCCGGTCGGTCCGGTGCTGGCGGTGCCGCAGGTCGCGGAACATGCGCAGCTCCGCGAGCGCGGCCAGTTGCAGACAGTCCACGTGCCGACACTGGATCGCGATGTGCAGGTCGTGGGGCTGGGTTTCCAACTCGGTGGCAAGCCGGTGCCGATTGCGCTGCCGCCACCCGCGTTGGGCGAGCATACCGATGAGATGCTGCGGGGCTTGGGTTGTAGCGACGAGGAGATCGAGGAGCTACGCAGCGGGGGAGTGATATGAAAGGGCGCTGAATTTCTCCCCCTCCCCTTGAGGGAGGGGGAGAACTAACAACGATAGGAGGAATCATGTATTTCGGACCACCGCCGCAACAGCTTCCCTCGGAAGTGTTCGCCACCGTGCCGGACCACATGCGCACCGGCCCCGGCGGCAAGCGCGCCGGCTTCCTCGAAGGCCCGTCCTTCGACCGAGCCGGCAATCTGCTTTGCGTCGATGTGCAGGCCGGGCGGGTGTATCGCATTTCGCCGCGCGGCGATTGGGAGATCGTGGTCGAATACGACGGCATCCCGAACGGCCTGAAGCTGCATCGCGATGGCCGCGTTTTCGTCGCGGATCGCAAGAATGGCCTGATGGTGCTGGACCCTGTCACGGGCAAGATCGAAACACTGCTGTCAGGCCCTGCCGCGGGTCAGCGTTTCAAGGGCCTGAACGACCTGCATTTCGCCGCCAACGGCGACCTGTATTTCACCGACCAGGGCCGCACCGGGCTGCAAGATCCGACCGGCTGCGTCTATCGCCTGTCCGCCGCCGGCAGCCTGGACTGCATCATCGCCAATGCGCCGAGCCCGAACGGCCTGGTGCTGAACAAGCGCGAGACCGCACTCTACCTCGCGGTCACCCGCGCCAACGCGATCTGGCGCATCGAACTCGACGATCCCGCGCGACGCGCCGGTTTGTTCACCCAGCTTTTCGCCGCCGGTCCCGACGGTATCGCGCTCGATGACGACGGCAACGTCGTGGTCGCGCATCCCACCATCGGCGCGGTCTGGCTGTTCAGCCGCATCGGCGAGCCGCTTTTCTACATCAAGTCGGCCGCCAAGGAGATGACCACCAACGTTGCGTTCGGCGGCCCCGACAACAAGACGCTCTACATCACCGAATCGCGGTCCGGCAGCATTCTTGCCGTGCGTCTGCCGGTTGGCGGCAAGCGGATGTACTCCCATTCCTGACGTGTTGCAGGATGCGGCTGCCATCCGGCTCACCGGCGTCGCGGTGCGCTTCGGCAACTACACCGCGGTGCAGGACGTGGATATCGCCGTGCGCGCCGGAGAATTCGTCGGGCTGGTCGGACCGACCGGCTGCGGCAAGAGCACGTTGCTGAACGTCATCACCGGCCTGGCACACCCGTCCGCCGGCTTGGTGGAAATCTTCGGCCGTCGGCTGGCGGGTACCAACGACAAGGTCGGCTACATGTTGCAGCAGGACGGGCTGCTGCCGTGGAAGACCACGCTGGACAACGTGGCGATGGGCCTGATCTTCCAGGGCATGAAGCCGCGCCAGGCGCGCGACCGTGCGCGCCCCTGGCTGGAACGCGTCGGCCTGGCGCGGTTCGCCGACCGCTATCCGCATCAGCTCTCCGGCGGCATGAAAAAGCGCGCGGCATTGGCGCAGATGCTGATCCTGTCGCCGCCGATCGTGCTGATGGACGAGCCTTTCTCCGCGTTGGATTTGCAGACCCGCCACCTGATGCAGAACGAATTGCTGCGACTCTGGCAGGCGCAGGGCATGGCGGTGCTGTTCATCACGCATGATTTGCAGGAGGCGATCACCTTGTCCGATAGCGTCGTGGTGATGTCCGCCGGCCCGGCCGGCCGGCCGCTGGCGCGCTTTCCCGTCGAACTCGCGCGGCCGCGCGACGTGACCGAGGTCGTGCTGACCGAGCAATACCGGCGTATCTACGGCGAGATCTGGAACGTGCTGCGCGACGAGGTGCGAAGAAGCCATGCGCGTCAGGATTAGCGTCCGACTCACGCGCTACGCCGTGCTGCTGGGAGCACTCGGGTTATGGGAGCTGGGCGGCAGGACCGGCGCGATCGACCCGTTCTTCTTTCCGCTGCCGTCGAGCATCGTCGCCCAGGTGGCGGAATGGGCCGCCACACCACGCATCTACGGCGACCTGGCGATCACGCTGACGGAGACGGCGCTCGGCTTCGTTGCCGGCACAGCGCTTGGCGTGATGCTGGGATTGTGGCTCGGCCTCAGCCCGTTTGCGTCGCAGGTGCTGGAGCCGTTCATCAAGGCATTCAACGCCATCCCGCGCATCGTGCTGGCGCCGATCTTCGCGCTGTGGTTCGGGCTGGGCCTCGCATCGAAAGTGGCGATCGTCGTCACGCTGGTGTTCTTCATGGCGTTCTTCAACACCTATCAGGGCGTGCGCGATGTGAACCCGGTGGTACTGGCCAATGCGAAGCTGTTGCGTGCCCGCGGTGGGCTGTTATTGCGGCACGTCTATCTGCCCTCGGCGGCGCAATGGATTCTGTCCAGCCTGCGCGCCTCGATCGGCTTCGCCGTGACCGGCGCGGTGGTCGGCGAGTATCTTGGCTCCGCCGCCGGCATCGGCCATGTCATCGCCCAGGCGGAAGGCTCGTTCGACGCGGTGGGCGTGTTCGCCGGCCTGGCGGTATTGGGAATCTTCGTGCTGCTGCTCGATGCCGGCATCAGCGTGGTGGAGCGGCGGGTCATCGTGTGGCGGCCGCAACAGGAACACGGGGGAAGATGATCATGCGACGCAGGACCTTGCTGGCGACCGGCTTGCTGTCGGGCCTGGTGCCGTTCCAGGCCTCGCGCGCCCAGGCGGTGGAAAAGCGCGACGTGAGCGTGTCGATCGGGAGCTGGATCATTCAATACCTGCCGCTGCCGGTCGCCGTGGCGCAAGGCTATTTCAAGGATGAAGGCCTGAACGTCACCGTCAACAACTTCGATGCCGGAGGGTCGAAGGCGTTGCAGGCGCTGCTGGGCGGCTCGACCGACATGGTGGTCGGGTTCTTCGACCACACCATCCAGATGCAGGTGCAGGGCAAGCAGATCCGTGCCGTCATCCTGTTGAACCAGATCCCCGGCATCGTGGTGGCGGCGCGCAAGGACCTGGCGGGCGAGATCCGCAGCGTGGCGGATTTGAAGGGGCGGCGGGTCGGCATCACCGCGCTCGGTTCGTCGAGCGAGTTCCAGGTGCGCTACATGGCGGCGCGCGCGGGGCTGAAGCCGGACGATCTGACGCTGATCCCGATCGGCTCCGATGCCACGGCGATTGCGGCGGTGGAACACAAGGCGGTGGATGCGCTGAATGGCAACGACCCGGCGATCACGGTGATGCAACAGCGCGGGCTGATCGACATCCTGGTCGATGCGCGCACGACCGAAGGTGCCGACAAGGCGTTCGGCGGCAAGTATCCAACCTCCGTGCTCTACTCGACCGAAACATTCATCCAGCAGAATCCCGGCACCGTGCAGCATGTGGTCAACGCATTCGCTCGCAGTTTACGCTGCATCCATGACAGCACGCCGGAACAGCTTGCGACGATGATGCCGAAGGAGTTCGTGGTGGGCGACATGGCGACCTTCACCAGCGTGCTCGGCCACGCGAAGCCGGTGTTTCCCATAAGCGGCCGGTTCAACGAGGCGGATTTGCTGCGCGCCAAGGATGTCGTTGCCAGCTTTAACCCGAAGGTGGGCGCGGCGACGGTGGATATCGGCCGGACCTACACCAACCGGTTCGTGGACGCCGCGCCCGGGGCCTGATGGGGCCTGATGGGGGCTGACGGTTTCACTTGCGATACTGCCGGGCGCACGGGCAGACTGTGCGGCATGGGACTGAAGGTGTTCGTCAGCTACGGTCACGGCGCCGGCGCGGCCCTGATGCAACGGATCAGGGCATATGCCAACTCGTTGTGGCGACGGATCGAGACTCAATGTCCGTGACCAGCCAGGCCGAGCCGGCCAAACCCTTCCCGGTGATCGTTGGCGTGTCCGGCCACCGCGATATCCTGCCCGACGCCGAGCGCGCGCTACGCGACTCGCTGCGCTGCGTGTTGGGCGGCCTGAAGCAGACCTTCGGCGCGGACGCGATATGCGTGCTGTCCGCACTTGCCAAAGGGGCGGATCAACTGGTGGCCGAAATCGCCACCGCGCCCGATCTCGGGCTGCGGCTGATCGCCGTTTCACCGATGCCACTCGACGACTATCGCGTCACGCTGAACGACGATCCGCATGCCGCGGCTGTGTTCGATCGGCTCTGGTCGGATGCGCATCTGCGCCTGGTATTGCCCTGGGTCGCGGGCAATGAGCGGCAGCGCGACCACAAGCTGCAATACGAGCAGGTTGGCGCGGTGTTGTCTCGCTACAGCCATGTGCTGCTGGCGCTGTGGGACGGGCAGGGCGACTGGGAGGGGCTGGCCACACCGAAAGAGCAAGAAGCGGTGCGTGGCGGCACGGCGCATGTGCTGCACCTGCGCCGGTTCGCCGAGCGGGAGGCTCGGGGTTTTCGCCACAGCAAAGTGTTCAAGGACGCCGGCTCGCGGCTGGACCTGGCGCGCGGCGGGCCGGCGCTGCACGTGGTCACGCCGCGGCAGAAGACCGGCGGCACGGTCGCCAGCGGCTCCGCCGAAGCGGTGCGTGCCGGCGACTGCGTATTGCTTCGGCCGTATGCGAAATCGGCCGATCGGCCGAAGGACACCGGCAAGATCGACCGGAAACTGCACGAGGGCGAGAAGGCGTGCTTGCTGTCCACCCTGATCGATGAGAGCCGGCAGGATTTCACGCGTATCCGCGAGTTGAACCACGCGGTACGCAACTTTGGCCGGATCGACCGGGCCGTTCACACCCGTCAGATCCGGTATTTGTGCCCGAAGGATCCCGCGACCGACCCGCCGGGCGAGGCCGGCATCCATCTCGCGCTGTTGCGCAACCTGCAGGCCGGCGCCGACGCCGCGGCGCAGAGTTACCAGCGTTCTCTGCTCGGTGAGTATCTGCCCGCCATGGGCATCCGAAGCATGCTGGGTAAGGGATGGAAGATTATGCGCGAGGAACGGCGTTGGCCATGTCTCGGCGTGCTGTTCCTGTTCGCCGCGTTGGTGCCGGTCACCGTGCTGTTGTTTGAAACCTACGCCCATCACGGCCGGGGACTATGGCCACTGATCGGTTATGTGGCCGCACCGGTCCTGGGTTTCAGCGTGTATCACGCCGTCGTCGAGCGCGGCGAATGGCAGAACCGGTTCCAGGACTATCGGGCGTTGGCCGAGGGGATGCGCGTGCAGATCTTCTGGGCAGCATCAGCGGTGCCCAGCGCGGTGTCGGACCATTACCTGCGCCTGCAACGGGATGAACTCGGCTGGGTACAATTCGCGTTACGCGGCCCCGCGTTGTGGGCAGCGGTGCTGGCGTTGGAGCTGCCGGGCCCGTGCCGGCCGTTGGTGAACGAGTGTTGGATCGAGGATCAATGCCGGTTCTTCCAGGGAGAGGACGGCAAGTCCGGGCGCGTGGCCCTGAATCAAACCGCGCTGCGCGGGTCGAATTTCTGGTCCGACTCGTTTACCGGCATCGGCCTCGGCCTGTCCATGCTCCTGCTCGTGCTGGAGCTTAGCCAACGCGCCGGCTGGGCCTCGCTATCGCCGCACTTTCTGGAGGCCGTGCAGGATTGGCTGCTGCTGCTCGCCGCCGGCGCGGGCGGCATCGCCGCCGCATTCATCATCTCGCGGGAACGGCGCGCCTATGAGGCGCATGTGCATTCCTACCACGCGCTGGGCGGCATCTTCGCTCAGGCTAAGGCCGAGGCGCTGAAGCCGCCCTGCACCACCGATGCGCAGGAGTATCAAACGCTGGTGTTCGACCTCGGCCGCGAGGCCCTGGCGGAGAACGCTGCCTGGCTACAGGACCACCGACGCCGTCGGATCGAGCACCACCAGGGCGTCTGAACCGATTGACGCGCGTGAGGTCCCGCGGTGAGCGTCCAGTCCTCTACGACTCCTGCGGCGACGCAGCCAGCAATCGCTCGATCGGGTCCCAGACGAAGGCGGTTTGTATGACCTCGCGGCCGGCGAACTGGATCGCCGCCTCGGCCGCCGGCTTGCCGCCCAGCCGCTGGTAGAACCAGCGGCTCGGGTTGTCCCGCAGCACCCACAGGAACACCGACCGGCAGCCGTTTTCCGCCAGGTGCGCCGCCGCCGACCGCATCAGGCGGCGGCCGATACCGCGCTCTCGCCAGTCGTCCAGCACGTAGAGCGTCTCGATCTCGCCTTCGCCCAGGCGGTGGCCGCCGATGTCGCCGGAGGGCCGCGCCCGGCCGGCGGTGCCGAAGCCAATGATGCGCGGACCGTTGCCGGTGCCCGGTCCCGACCCTGCGTTGGCGCCTGCATTGGCGTCAGCCCCCGGGCTCGGTGCCGCAGTGGGATTGGCCCCCGGGCGCGGCGCCGGAGGCAAGTCGAGGCCGGACGCGGTGGCGACGAACACGCCGGTGGCGCCGCGGATCGCCGCGTCGTAGTAGGCCGCCTGGCGCGAGACCGACAGGCTCGCCAGGTAGGTGTCCGGCAGGATGCCGGGATAGGCGCTGCGCCAGGCGGCGACGTGCACCGCGCCGATGGCGAACGCGTCCGCCGGCCGGGCCCGCCTGATGGCGATCACGCGGATTGCTCCAGCACCGCGGCGAAGAACCCGTCGGTGCCGTGGCGGGCCGGGGTCAGCGCCAGGAAATCCCCCCCGCAGGGCGGCGCTCCGTCGAACGGCCAGGCACGGGCCAGCGGCACCAGCGAGAAGCCAGGATGGCGGGCAAGGAAGCGCATGACCTGGGCCTCGTTTTCCTCTTCGAGCAGGGCACAGGTAGCGTAGACCATTCGGCCGCGTTTGCGAACCAGGGGCGCGGCGGCGTCCAGGATGGCGGCCTGGCGGACGATCAACTCGGCGAGGTCGGCCTCGGTCAGGCGTTGCCGTGCGTCGGGATTGCGGCGCCAGGTGCCGGTGCCCGTGCAGGGCGCATCCACCAGCACCCGATCGAAACCGCCGGCGCGACGCTTGGCCCATTTGTCGCCGGGCTGCAGCAAGTGGCGCTCGACGTTGGACACGCCGGCGCGGCGCAGGCGGCGGACCGCGTTCTCCAGCCGTGTGGGAGACGTGTCGCAGGCGACGAGCTGGCCGCGATTGTCCATGGTCATGGCCAGCGCCAGGGTCTTGCCGCCGGCACCGGCGCAGAAGTCGCAGACCCGCTGACCGGGGCGGGCGCCCAGCAGGGCGGCGACGAGCTGGCTGCCCTCGTCCTGGATCTCGATCAGGCCGGCCTGGAAGGCGGGGCCGCCGGTGACCGGGCGGCGGTTGGCGATGCGCAAACCCCAGGGGGAGAAGCGGGTCGGGACGGCATCCAGGCCCTCGGCGGCGAGCGCCGCCCGCGCTGCCTCGCGCGAGGTCTTCAGCAGGTTGACGCGCAGGTCGAGCGGGGCGGGTTGCAGCAGCGCCTGGAGCTCGGCCTCCAGCGCCGGGCCGTAGCGTTCGGCCAGCCGAGGGAGCAACCAGTCGGGCACCTCCAGGCGCACTGCGTCGGGCATGCCGCGGTGTTCCAGCGTGTGGCCTTCCAGCCGGCGCAGCGCGGCAAGCTCCGCCGGGGTGAGTGGCGCGGGGGCAAAGCGCCCGCCCGAGAAGGCCGTCGCCACGCCGCCCAGCGCGCCGCCCTCCAGCAACAGCGACGCGGTGACCAGCAGGCGAGGCGAGGCGGGCGCCCGGAAAGTGGCCGGGGCAGATTGCTCCCCCTCCCCTTGAGGGAGGGGGTTGG
>JBEKNT010000141.1:0-14648 GCA_049522565.1 Acetobacteraceae bacterium | reverse complement strand
CCGATCGTCGCGCTGACCGAGGTGATGACTCGCATGGCGCAAGGATCAAGCGAGACTGCGATCGCCGGCTCCGAGCACCGCAACGAGCTTGGCGCGATGGCGCGTGCCCTTCAGGTGTTCAACGAGAACACCATCGAGCGTGCCCGACTGCTGCGCGAGCAGGCGGCGGAGCGCGAGGACCGGTTGGCTCGCGCGCAGGCCCTGGAAGCTGGGGTCAAGGGCTTCGAGCAGGACGTGGCAACGATCCTGGCAACCTTCGCCGCTGCCGCCACCGGACTCGACGCGGCCGCCCGCTCGATGTCCACACGCGCGGGCGAGACGGCAGAGCAAAGCGCGACAGGCCTGGCAGTGGCCCAGCAGACCAGCGCCGACGTTCAGTCGGTCGCCCAGGCGGCGGCGGAGATTGCCGCCTCGATCGCCGAGATCGCCGGACAGGTGGCGCATTCCTCGGCTATCTCCCAGAACGCGGTGGTGCAGGCACGCCGCAGCAATGACGCGGTCGCGAGCCTGGCCGTCTCCGCACAAAAGATCGGCGAGGTGGTAACGTTGATCCAGACCGTCGCCGGCCAGACCAATCTGCTCGCGCTGAACGCGACGATCGAAGCGGCGCGGGCCGGCGAGCATGGCAAGGGCTTCGCGGTGGTCGCGGTCGAGGTGAAGCACCTCGCCGGCCGGACGGCGCGGGCGACCGAGGAGATCGCCAGCCAGATCGAGGCGATCCAGTCCGCAACCGGCGCCGCGGTCGAGGCGATCCGGGCGATCGGCGGCACGATCACCGAGATCGACCGGATTTCCGCGGCTATCGCCGGGGCGGTGGAGCAGCAGGGAGCGGCGACGCGGGCGATGGCCGGCAACGTTCAGCATGCCGCGACCGGGACCCAGGCGATGAGCGCGAGCATGTCGGGGATGAGCCGCGCCTCCGGGGAGGTGGACGAGGCGGCCGCCCATGTCCTCCACTCTGCGGGGCAGCTTTCCAGCGAATCAGCAACGCTGAAGCAGCGGGTCGAGTCCTTTCTCGCGACCGTGTCGGCGGCGTGAAGCGGCCGCGACCAAGCGTGCCACCGGAGGGCGGAACAGCGCGGCGCATGGCGCCATCAGCGGGGAACGCCGTCGGTCCCGTAACGTCCGAGCAGCGTCGGCTTGACCCGTAGCATTAATCCGGACGTGGCTGCGCCACTGCGCCGCATCCGCGGCAGAGCCCGGCCTTTCCAATCGGACCGGAAATGCTCTAGCGTCCCGAGCGGGAGCTCCGAGGGAACGCCATGAATGCGCCAGTTGCCGTCGCAACGACGGAAGATGCCTGGTCCATCCCGCTGGACCGGATCGACGTCAGCAATCCGCATCTCTACCAGGACGACACCTGGCAGTCCTACTTTGCGCGCCTGCGTCGGGACGACCCCGTGCATTACACCAAGGATGGCATGTATGGCTCGTACTGGTCGGTGACCAAGTACAAGGACATCATGCAGGTGGACACCAGTCAGAAGGTGTTTTCCTCCGACGCCATGCTGGGTGGAATCGTCATCCGCGACATACCGATGGACTATCGGCGGCCGAGCTTCATTGCCATGGATCAGCCGAAGCACGACGAGCAACGCAAGGTGGTCGCACCGATCGTCGCGCCGATGAACCTGCAGAAGCTCGCTGGCACGATCCGCGAGCGGGCCGGACGCATCCTCGATGAGCTACCGCGTGGCGAGACGTTCGACTGGGTGGACCGCGTGTCGATCGAGCTGACCACACAGATGCTGGCGACGCTGTTCGACTTTCCGTTCGAGGAGCGGCGCACACTAACCTACTGGTCGAACGTCGCCACGGTGAACACGCGCGCCGGCACCGAGATCGATTCCGAACCGAAGCGCGACGCGGTGATGCAACGAATGCTGGAGTACTTCACCGGGTTATGGCACGCCCGGGCGCGCCAGGCGCCGCAGCCCGACCTGATCTCCATGCTGGCGCATGGCGAGGCGACACGCGACCTGCCGTCACGTCCGCACGAGTTCCTCGGCAACCTGATACTGCTGCTCGTCGGCGGCAACGACACGACACGGAATTCGATCTCCGGCGGCGTGTTGGCGCTGAACCGGTTCCCGGACGAGTATCGCAAGCTGCGGGAGAATCCGGAGCTGATCCCCAGCATGGTGCCGGAGATCATCCGCTACGTCACGCCGGTGATCCACATGCGGCGCACCGCGGTCGAGGACGTCGAACTCGCTGGCAAGCGCATCCGCCAAGGCGACAAGGTGGTGATGTGGTATATCTCCGGCAATCGCGACGAGGACGCGATCGAACGGCCGGACGACTTCATCATCGACCGGGCGCGTCCCCGGCAGCATCTCTCGTTCGGCTTCGGCATCCATCGCTGCGTCGGCAACCGGCTGGCCGAATTGCAGTTGACCATCCTGTGGGAGGAGATCCTCAAGCGCTTCCCGATGATCGAGCAGATGGACGAGCCGAAGCGCAGCTACTCCAACGTCATCCACGGCATCACGTCGCTGCCGGTGCGCATTCCGGGCTGAGCGCGGCTGCTGGAAGAAAGAGTTCCTCCCCCTCCCCTTGTGGGCTTGGGCAACGAAGCGGACCAAGTTTAGGGGGAGAGGTGCGAAACGCACGCCCGGCGGATGCGCGCGCCCACGACCTTGGTCCGCTTCGCTGCCCAAGCGCACAAGGGGAGGGGAGAATCTCGTCGTGCTCAGGCCGGGCTCCCTACCTCCACCCGCGTGTCGTTGAAGCACGCACCCTCGGCCAGATCGGCGCGCATGTCGGCCGACACGAGGGCAGAAATCGTTTGGCCGGTACGGCTGGTGGACAGCCACGCGCCTTTCTCGCTAGCGACGACGCCGGGGCGCACGGCGTCGGTGATCTCCAGCGGCAGGATCACCTCGCCGCGGTCGTTCCACAGCCGCACCTCGATGCCGGATTGCAGTCCACGCGCCGCCGCATCCGTCGGGTGCATCAGCAATTTCGGTGGCCGCAACGATCCATCGAGCCCGCCAAGCGTCGATGAAATCCGCTTGTCGGAGGCCGGCGAAATCAGCCTCAGGGGCAGTGTGGACTCCGGCCCCCGCCACCCCGCAATCCGCGCCGCGGCGCCCCAACGTTGCGCCAGCACGTCGGATACCAGCTCCACTTTGCCGGACGGCGTCGCGGGAAACATGTTCTCGAACAACACCAGCGGGGCGCCGTCCGCGCCCGACATGCGTTGCGCCCGCGACGTGGGAATGCGGCTCGGACGCACGCCGCCAAGGCGTGGATCGTCGGGATCGACGGCTTCGTCCATCAGTTCGGCATCGCTCGCCCGGAAGCACGGTTCGTCGAAACCGAAACGCGCGGCCATGCGGCGGAAGATTTCCGTGTTCGGCAGCGATTCGCCTTGCGGCGCGATCACCGGCTCGGCGCGTTGCAGCCAGTGGTGACCATAGGCCCCATACAGATCGGCGCATTCGAAACTGGTCGCCGCGGGCAGCACGATGTCGCACAACGCCATGCTCTCGGTCATCGTCACGTCGATGCCGACGGTGAATATTTCGTCGCGCGCTAAGCCGCGGCGCATGCGGTTCTGGTCCGGATGCACGACGACCGGATTGTGGTTGTAGACGAACACCGCGCGCAGCGGAGGATCGACGTCGTCGTTTTCGAGATGCCGGCCGAAATCGATCAGGTTCAGCGTGCGAGTTCCCGGCGGCGCTAGGTCCGGCCGCTGCAAGCGGGCCATCGTCTTCGGAAACGCGTTGCCGGCGCCGAGGGTGATGCCGCTGCCGTTGCCCAGCTTACCCAGCAATGCCGGCAGCGCGATCGCCGCGCGGATACCGCTGCCGCCATTGCGCCCGCGTTCCAGACCGTTGCCCGGCGCCAGCACCAGCGGATCAGCCTCCGCCATCCAGCGCGCCAGGGTTAGGATCTGCGCCTGCGGTACACCGCAGGCCTCGGCCGCCCGCGCCGCCGGCCATTCGCGCGCCCCTGCCATGAATTCATCGGCGCCCAGCACGTGCGCAGCGATGAAGTCGGCGTCGAAGGCGCCGGCGCGTTCCAGCTCCGCCGCCAGCGACCATGCCAGCAGCGTGTCGGTACCCGGCAGCAGCGCCACATGCAGATCCGCCTGTTCGGCGATCTTGGTGCGCAGCGGATCCACCACCACCAGCTTGCCGCCCTTGCGTTTCGCCCGGCGAACGGCGCGCACCAGATGCAAATTCGCCACCGTCGCGTTATTGCCCCACACAACGTTCAGTTGCGCATGTTCCGCATGCTCTGGCGGGCAGCCCGGCACCGCGCCATAGGTGCCGGCCCAGGCCTCGCTGCGCACGCCGCCGCACAGCGACCGGCGATACACCAGGCTGGCGCCGAGCTTGTGGAAGAACCGCAGCGACATGCTGTCCCCGGAGAGCATGCCGTGCGGGCCGGCATAATTCAGCGGCGTCACCGCCTGCGGCCCCCAGCGGTTGATCACCGCGCTGGTCCGGGCGTGGATCTCGTCCAGCGCGGCGCCCCAGGAGATGCGCTCGAATTCGCCGGCGCCCTTCGGTCCGATGCGGCGCAGCGGATGCAGCAGCCGCAACGGCCCGTGCACGAAGGCCGCCATGTCCTGCGCCACCTTATTGCAGATCACGCCGTCGGTGAACGGCATCGCCTCGGAGCCGCGCACCTTCACGATATGCTCCGCCTCGACGGTGACGGTGAGGCTACAGGTGTCGGGGCAGTCGAACGTGCAGACGCTCGGGCGTTCCTCGATATCCACGGGGGGCCTCCTGATCGCGATGCGGCAGAGGCAGATTACGCCGCGAATTGGCCTTGCGCTGCAAGGCCGCCCATCCCGGGGTCGATGAGACCAATTCGGGCCGCCGCGACCGGCCGCCGGGGCCGTCGGGCTTGAATACCGCCCCGTGATGGCGCAAGTCATCGGTGGAAGGAGTCCCGCCGCTGCCATGATCGACCCGTTTGGCCGTGCCATCACCTACCTGCGCGTCTCGGTCACCGACCGCTGCGACCTGCGCTGCGTCTATTGCATGGCCGAGGACATGCACTTCCTGCCGAAGCGCGACCTGCTGACGCTGGAAGAGCTGGACCGGATTTGCGGCGCCTTCATCGGCCTGGGCACGACGAAAATCCGCCTCACCGGCGGCGAGCCGCTGGTGCGGCGCGACGTGATGACGCTGTTCCACAGCCTGGGCGCGCGGATCGGCAACGGCCTGAACGAGCTGACCGTCACCACCAACGGCACCCAGCTTACCAAGCATGCCGAGACGCTGTTCGCTGCCGGCGTGCGCCGGGTGAACGTGTCGCTGGACACGCTCGATCCGGGGCGGTTCGCCCAGATCACCCGCTGGGGTAAGATCGAGCAAACGCTGGACGGCATCTTCGCTGCCAAGGCGGCCGGACTCGCGGTGAAGATCAATGCCGTCGCGCTGAAGGGCGTGAACGAGGAAGAGTTCGACGCGATGCTGGCCTGGTGCGGCGAGCATGGGCTTGACCTGTGCCTGATCGAGACCATGCCAATGGGTGAGATCAGCGAGGACCGCACCGATCAATATCTCCCCCTGTCGATCGTGCGCGGTCGCCTGCGCAAGCGCTGGACGCTGGAGGAGACGGACTACCGCACCGGCGGTCCGGCCCGCTATTTCAACGTCAAGGAAACCGGCCGGCGGGTCGGCTTCATCACGCCGATGACGCACAATTTCTGCGAGAGCTGCAACCGCGTGCGGCTGACCTGCACCGGCACGCTGTACATGTGCCTGGGGCAGGACGACCAAGCAGACCTGCGCGCGGTGCTGCGCTCCGGCGCTTCCGACGCCGAGCTGGAGGACGCGATCCGCGAGGCGATCAGCCGCAAGCCGAAGGGCCATGACTTCATCATCGACCGGCGGCATGACCGACCGGCGGTGGCGCGTCATATGAGCGTGACGGGTGGATAGTCTCCGGGCGTTCCACTGTCTCGGCTAATGGGCGTGGCGCTTCACTATCATGGCGCTCATCCGTCATTGCTAGGAGCGCAGCGACGAAGCAAACACCCACAAATGGTTGCAACCAGCAGCGTGCCGGCAGGAGTGGGCCGTTTGTCCGGCGGGAGATTGCTTCGTCGCTGCGCTCCTCGCGACGACGGCTGGTCACGCGATCGCTGTTGCGAAACTTGCGCGTAAGCCCACAGCGGAGAGCCCGCGGGTGATCAGCACGATCCGCGTGTCGCCGGCGTCCGCCGCTTGCCGTTCCAGAAACACCGGTGGGTGCAGCACGTGGTGTACGCCTTGCAGCACGACCAGCCGATCATCGCCGGCCAACCGCACCAACCCCTTCAATCGCAGCACGTCGCTGCCGCGCAGCGACAACACCGACTCCAACCAAAGCTGCAACGACCGCCAGGCGATCGGCCGGTTGCAGCGCAGCACTACCGCGCCGATGGCGTCGCCGTGGCGAAACGGGTGATGGCGGTGACCATGGTGCGGGTCGATCTCCAGCGCCTGTAGCCACTGCGCGACCCTGACATCGTTCGCGCCGCCGCCGGGTCCCAGATCGAATACGTCGCTGGCATCCACATCCCCATTGACGACATGGCGCACCGGCGCACCGGCGTTCAATGCCGCGATACACGCCTCGACGGATGCGATGTCCGAAGCGCTTGCCAGGTCGGTCTTGGAAAGCAATATGCGGTCCGCCATGGCGACCTGGCGGCGCGCCTCCGGCTGGCGATCGAGCTGCGCTGCGCCGTGCAGCGCATCCACCGTCGTGACGATGCCGTCCAACCGGCATGCATAATCGGCGCCCTCTGCCGCCAGCAGCGCGTGCGCGACCGGGGCCGGGTCGGCGAGGCCCGTCGTCTCGATCGCGATGCGGCGGAACGGCGGCAACGCGCCGGACTCGCGCCGTTGCCACAGCAGCTCCAGCGTGTCGGCGATGTCGCCGCGCACCGTGCAGCAGATGCAGCCGTTCTTCAGCAGCACCGCATCCTCGATCGCTTGCTCGATCAGCAGGTGGTCCAGCCCGACCGCGCCGAATTCGTTGACGATCACCGCGGTGTCGGCCAGCGACGGCAGCTTGAGCAAGCGGTTCAGCAGCGTTGTCTTGCCGCTGCCCAGGAAGCCGGTGATGATCGTCACCGGCACCGCGTTCTTTGCACGATCCGTTGTCATGCAAACTTGGCTACCATGCCCCCGACGTTCGCGGGAGGGGGCAAGTGGGGAGGGTCGCTACCAACATGCCGCAAGAACTCAACAACTTCCGATTGCTGGCGCACGACACGCTGGCCGGCTTCGGCAACATCGGCGAGGGCGTCAGCCTGCAACTCGCTCCCGGCGGGCGACGCATCCTGTGGCTGGCGCATGAATGCGCGCCGAAAAATTTCACCGGCGTGGACGTCACCGACCCGCACCATCCGGGCGTCGTCGCGCAGACCGACCTGCCGCATCGCAACGTGCGTTCCAATTCACTGGAAGTCTGCGCCAACCTGATGGCGGTCGCCTACCAGACCGGCACGCACGGCGCGACGCCGGCGGGCGTCGAGCTGTTCGACATCGCCAAGCCCGAAGAACCTCGCAGCGTCGGTTTCTTCGATTGTTCGGGTCCCGCCTCGCGTGGCGTCCACCAGCTCTGGTTCGTCGATGGCAAGACCATTCACTGTTCTTCCGGTGCCGCCGATTTCACCCCCCGCAATCTGCTCGATGACCAGTTCTACCGCGCCATCGATGTCAGCGATCCGGCCAAGCCGCGCGAACTGGGCCGCTGGTGGTATCCCGGTACGCGCGAGGGCGACGACGCGCCGCCAGTGCCGCGGCATCCGCAATTCGACACCGGCTATCGCGCGCACAACACCAATGTGTATCCCGATCGTCCCGACCGCGCCTATATCGGTTATATCGACGGCGGCGCGATCATCCTCGACATCTCGGATATCGGTGCGCCGAAGCAGGTGGCGCATTGGAATCCTCACCCGCCATTCCCGGGCTTCACCCACACCATCATGCCGATTCCGGACCGCGATTTGTTGGTGGTGAGCGACGAATGCGTGCGCGAGAAAGGCGCCGACTGGCCGAAGCTGGTATGGCTGCTGGACGGACGACGCGAGGACAACCTGGTGTGCATCGGCACGCTACCGGTTCCGCCGGTTGAGGACTACGCCTATGGCGGCGGCCGCTACGGTGCGCACAACATGCACGAGAATCGGCCGGGTCCGGCGTTCCGTTCCAGCACGCTGCTGTTCAGCACCTGGTTCGGCGGCGGGTTGCGCGTGCACGACCTCGGCAATCCGTTCCAGCCGAAGGAGGTCGCGTCGTTCGTGCCCGAGGCGCCTGCCGGATCGCGTGTCGGTGCGGCACAGATCAATGACGTCTACGTCGATGAGAATCGTGTTGTGTATGCGGTGGATCGGTTCGCCGGCGGTTTGTACGTGCTCGAATTGACGGTGTAGCATCCGAAGCGTCATTGCGAGGGGCGAAGCGGTCCCCGGGCTTGACCCGGGGACCGCTACGCTTCTCGCAATGACACTGTTGTCTCTCCTACAACCCCGAGCGGGATCGGGCGGCGGAACGGACTGGTCGGCAAAATCTGGCCGCGCCAGAAAAAGCGGAAGGTGTCAGGCAATATCTCCAGCAGCGCCAGCGGATCGCTCGCCAACACGCCGGGCGTGATGCGAACCACGACGATCCTCGCCTTCCCCAGCGAACCGCCGAGATCGATCGCGACCGGCTGCGTACCGTCCCAGAATGCGAAATCAACCGGCACCATTTCGCCTTGCCCCGGCAGCCACGCCCGCGGCAGCGGACACGGCGCGGACCATAGCCAGTCCTCCGGCGCATACAGGCCGTCGTAACGTTGCAGATCCCGCGCCAGTTCGTCGCGATACGTTTCGAGATGCGCCGCCATGCAGTCGATATAGCAATCGACGAAGCGCAGTCGCTGCGGCGCGTAGTCGCCGCACAGCTTGCGCAGGAACTGCTTCATCGCGGCAACGCGCGCCGCATGATCGCCGGCAGCGGACACCATTGCCTCCGCCGGCAACGGCTGGGTATTCAGCCGCAGCTTGTCCCTGCCCACCGTCACCCCGGGCAGTCGAGGATCGTCCAGACGCAGCGTTCGCGGCAGGCGATCGAGCCCGAACGGAATCCGTAGCGGCATCGTCACGAACCGCCGAAACGGGGATCCGGGTAATTGATCATCTGCACGTCATGCGTCGTGGTATCCAACACCGCGCAGCTCAGTTGCCGGTCGTTGCTGTTGTCGCGGGCGTCGCCAGCCGAGCCGGGATTGATTACCAGCACGCGTCCCACCTGACGCGCGACCTGTGCATGGGTATGCCCGTACAGCACGAAATCCGCCTCGGCTTCAGCGAACTGCGCCAGCTTGGCGCTGTGCGGAAACACGTACTCGCCGCGTGGTTCCCACGGCGTGGAGTGCACCATAAGCACGGTCTTGTTGCCGAATTGAAGCAACCGTCGATGCGGCTGACCGGCAAGATACGCGAGCAATGCAGGGTCCAATCCGTCGCGCTGGCGCGCACGGACACCGGCCGGGGAGTAGAAAACTTCCTCGTGGTTGCCCTGGATCACCATCGCTCCACGTTGCTGCAGCAGCGCCACCACCTCGTTGGAAAACCTGTATTCGAAGATGCAGTCGCCGAGACACAGCAGTTCATCGACCTCGCCCATCAGGTCGAGCGCCTGTTGCAGTCCCGCAGCATTGCTGTGGATGTCCGATACGATACCCAACCTCACGCCGGCGCTCTCCCGTCTGGCACAGCCCCGCATCCTTCCCGAGTGCGGTGCTTGCGTCCAGGGCGATGCCGGTCATCATGCCTGGAGAGAAGTAACCAGGTTGGGGAGCAAGCGCGAATGATCGAATAGACCATTGACATCGCCGCCACGGATGGCGCGATGGAAACCTTCATCTGCCATCCCGAACGCGGTGGTCCCTTCCCCGCAGTGTTGCTGCTGATGGACGCCCCAGGCATCCGTGAGGAACTGCGAGACATGACGCGCCGGCTCGGCACCGTCGGCTACTACGCGCTGCTGCCGAACCTGCACTGCCGTGCCGGCCGCGACACGATCTACGGGTTGGACATTTTGAAAAAGGACAGTGCGGAACAGACGCGGATGCGCGCGGTGCGGACAAAGATGAGCTGCGCCGCAAACTGGCCGATTGGGACCCCGATTATCTTCAAGCCATTCTCCAAGGATCAGCCTGAGACGTTCAAGCGATTCCCCTGGTCGAGAACCGCCTGTAGCTGGACGCGCACTGTCAGTACAGTCCAACTGCCGCGTGGCGCCGGCACCGGGCCACCCGGCATTGTCGGAGAACCGAACAAGGCAAGGGCCTCAAACACCGCCACGAGCAGACTGTCCGCCAGATACAGCGTCGGAAATTGCGGCGATGCTGAATATGGCTCGTAGAACCGTGAACTGGTCACCACGGTATGACCTGTTGCAATCGCGCTGCGAACCCAGCGCGTACCGGCAACACGATACCAGGTCCGGTTCTCTGAAAATGCGGGCACTAGCGCGACCGCCGCCAGGTTCATGTAATCCAGATGGTTCGCGGCAGATCACGCACCGCTTGTTCGTCAGAAGCACCGATGCAGTCCCGCGGTCGCTTACCGCCGAGCAAAGCATGCTTGGTGGACAGCCAGCGCTCGGGCTCTTCAAAAATATCGGCAGCCTCTTGTTCGATGGTGCCTTCGTCGGGCAGGGAGATCCAGCGGGTTCCGGCTCGGTCCCAGGATCCCCGAGCCCAGCAATGGAGGATCAGAACTGCTCATTGCCAACTCCTGGCGGTCATACCTCCTCCGCCCTCCTAATCGTCCAGGAAACTTCGCAGCTTCCTGCTCCGGCTGGGGTGCTTCAACTTCCGCAGCGCCTTCGCCTCGATCTGCCGGATGCGCTCGCGCGTCACGTTGAATTGCTGCCCGACCTCTTCCAGCGTGTGGTCGGTATTCATGCCAATCCCAAACCGCATCCGCAACACGCGCTCCTCGCGCGGCGTCAGCGAGGACAGCACCCGCGTGGTCGCCTCGCGCAGATTGGCCTGGATCGCCGCATCCAGCGGGATCACCGCCGCCTTGTCCTCGATGAAGTCCCCGAGATGCGAATCCTCCTCGTCGCCGATCGGCGTCTCCAGCGAAATCGGCTCCTTGGCAATCTTCAGCACCTTCCGCACTTTTTCCAGTGGCATGCCCAGCTTGTCGGCAAGCTCCTCCGGCGCCGGCTCGCGGCCGATCTCGTGCAGCATCTGGCGCGACGTGCGCACCAGCTTGTTGATCGTCTCGATCATGTGCACGGGAATGCGGATGGTGCGCGCCTGGTCGGCGATCGACCGGGTGATCGCCTGTCGGATCCACCACGTGGCGTACGTCGAAAACTTGTAGCCGCGGCGATACTCGAACTTATCGACCGCCTTCATCAGGCCGATATTGCCCTCCTGGATCAGGTCGAGGAATTGCAGCCCGCGATTGGTGTATTTCTTGGCAATCGAGATCACCAGCCGCAGGTTCGCCTCGATCATCTCCTTTTTCGCCCGCGCGCTGTCCCGCTCGCCGCGACTGACCGTATGGAACACGCGGCGGAATTCGCTGATCGGCAGGCCGGCGTCGTTCGCCACCGCGGCGATCTGCGCCCGGACGTTGGCGATGTCGTTGGAGTGCCGGGCGATGAACGGCTTCCACCCCTTGGCCGGCAGCGTCGCAAGCTTTTCCGTCCAATTCGGGTCCAGTTCGTCGCCGCGATAGTGCTTGAGGAACTCCTCGCGGCTGACCTTGCAGCCCTCCGCCATGCGCAGCAACTGGCCTTCCAGCGTGGTCAGCCGCTGGTTGAGCAATTTGAGCTGGGTCACCAGCTCCTCGATGCGGTTGTTGTGCAGCCGCACCTGGCCGACCTTCTGCACCAGCTCTTCGCGCGAGCGTTCATAGGTCTTCTCGGAGCGCGAGCTGAGGTCTTCGCCCGATGTCATCGTCTCCAGCCGGCGATGCGACATCTTGTGCAGCTTCTTGTAGAGACCCTCGATCTCCTCGAACGTGGCGAGCACCTCGGGCTTCAACTTCTCCTCCAGCGCGGAGAGCGAAATGCCGGGGCCTTCGCCATCCTCGTCGTCCAGATCCTCGCCGCCGTCGAAGCCCCCGCCATTGGCCTCGGCCGGCGGGGGCGGCGGTGCCGAACCGTCGCCGGTGGGTGCGCCGGCGCCCTGCGTCGCTTCCAGATCAACGATGTCGCGCAGCAGCATGCGACCGGCCTTGAGCTGGTCGTGCCAGGAGATGATCGCCTTGAAGGTCAACGGGCTTTCGCACAGCCCGCCGATCATCATGTCGCGGCCGGCCTCGATCCGCTTGGCGATGGCGATCTCGCCCTCGCGCGACAGCAGCTCGACAGTGCCCATCTCGCGCAGATACATGCGGACCGGATCGTCGGTGCGGCCGAGGCTCGCCTCGTCCACGTTGCCGGTCGGCTCTTCCTCCTCGGCCTCTTCGGCTTTTTCCACCTTGGGCGGCGGGGCTTCGCCGTCCTCGGTTTCCTCGCCCTCGACGACCTGGATGCCCATCTCGTTGAAGTTGGCCATCACGTCTTCGATCTGCTCCGAGCTGTTTTGCTCGGGCGGCAGGACGGTGTTCAGCTCGTCGAAGGTGATGTAGCCACGCTCCTTGCCGCGCGCGATCAACCGCTTCACGGCGGCGGTCTGCACGTCGAGCAATGTGGTCTCCACATCCTGCTCTGCGGTGACGGTCTCGGCGGATACGCTGGGCTTCGTCGCCATCGCTAACGGCTCTCCTTCAGTCCTCGAGGCGGCCCGAGGGGCGCGATCCTCGCCATGCTACGCGGCAAGCTCGACCCCGTCGGGCTCGCCGGCCATCACCTTGTTCAATGCGGCTTTCAGGGACAGCGCCCGGCGCTGGGTTTCCTGAGTGAGGTTCGCTGCGGCTTCGGATTCAGCCAATTTCACCTCTTCCCGCAGGTGGTCCAGGTTCAGGAACCCGAAAATGTGCCACCACCCGGCTTCAGCCTCCGCTGGCATTGCGGCGGACGACGCGCAAGCGGGCAGCGGCACGGGCGCCCCCGCCAGGACTTGTTCGACATCCGCGTGCAATCCAGACAACGTGAGGTGGTCGATCAAAGCCCCTGAGTCAAGCACGTCGGCGCGATCGGCCCACCCCCGAATCGCATCGCGCAGTGCGGCCAGGGCGGGGTCGAGCGCCATCGCGGCATAGGCGTGGTCCACGTCGTGCAGCAGCGCCGGGTGACGCAGCAGGATGGCGGTGAGGATGCGGGCGCGCTCGCTGTCGGTGCCGCCGGCGGTGGGGAGCGGCCGCGGCTGGCGGCGGGTCGGCGTCGGGCGGCCGCCGGTGCGGTTGGTCCATGCCTGGCGCTGGGTCTCGAAGTAGCGGCCACGCAGGGCCTTGCGATACTCGGCCGCCAGCGTCTTGTCAGGGATTCGCCGTGCGGCGTTGTCCAACCGGGTCAGGAAGGCGGCGCGTTGCTCCGGGGTCGCGTTACCGGCGGTTTCTCGCAGCAGATCGTACAGGGCGTCGGCCAACGGCCGGGCGGCGTTCAGCACCGCCTGGAAGCCCGCCCCCCCCTGGCGCCGCACCAGAGTGTCCGGGTCCTCGCCCGCCGGCAGCGTGGCCAGTTGCAGCGTCCGGTCCGGCGCGAGCATCGGCAGGGAAAGATCGGCGGCGCGGGCCGCGGCGCGGGCGCCGGCGGCGTCGCCATCGAAGCAGACCACCGGCGACGGCGACAGCCGCCACAGCTCCTCCATTTGCTCTTCCGTCAGCGCTGTGCCCAAGGGAGCGACCGCGCCACCAAATCCCGCCTGGTGCAGGGCAATGACGTCCATATAGCCCTCAACCACCACCAGGGCCGCGCCGCCGCGCACCGCTTCGCGCGCCAGATCCAGCGCGTAAAGGTTGCGGCGCTTGGAGAACAGCGCGGTCTCCGGCCCGTTGACATATTTCGGCTGACCGTCGCCGAGGATGCGCCCCCCGAAGCTGATCACCCGTCCGCGGCGGTCCCGGATGGGAAACATCACGCGGTTGAAGAACAGATCGTAGCTGCGCCCGGTTTCATCATCGCGACGCAGCAGCCCGGCTTCGACAAGCTGGTCCTGGGTAATACCGTCGCGTGTGAGATCGGCGGTCAGGGCGCCGCGCCCTTCGCCCGACCACCCGAGACCGAAGCGCTGAATGGTTTCGTCGGTCAGGCCGCGCCCGCGCAGATAGGCCAGCGCGTGCCGGCCTTCCGGCAAGGCCAGCCGTCGCTGATAGCTGGCCTGGGCGGCTTGCAAGACCGCGGTGAGGTCGTGCTGCCGGCGCTCGGCTTCCGCCGCTTCGGGCGAGGGCTTCGGCACTTCCAGGCCAGCCTCGGCGGCGAGTTGCTCGACCGCCTCCATGAAGCCGGCACCCTGAGTCTGCATGACGAAGCCGATGGCATCGCCATGCGCGCCGCAGCCGAAGCAGTGGTAGCCGTCCTCGTAGACGTAGAAGCTGGGGGTTTTCTCGTTGTGGAACGGGCAGCAGCCCTTCATCTGCCGCCCCGAGCGGGCGAGCTTCACCCGCCGCCCGACCACCGCGGCCAGCGGGGTGCGGGCGCGCAACTCTTCCAAAAAGGCGGGGGAAAGGGCCATCAGATGGCGAAGGGGCGAGGCGATGTCCTCCCCCTCCCCTTGTGGGAGGGGGTAGGGGGAGG
>JBEKNT010000140.1:0-14663 GCA_049522565.1 Acetobacteraceae bacterium | reverse complement strand
GCGGATCCTCGGTCGCGCCGGGTTCGCGCGGTGCCGGGAAGAATTCGAAGATCCATGGTTTGATCACGCTGCGCCTCTCTGCCGCTGTCGGACGTCGCCGCGTGCGGCGACCCCGCCCGTGCAGTGTGCGGGACGGCGAGGCTGTTCACAAGCAGCTCCAGAAAGGCGGATGCAGCACACCTCTCCGACCGCGGCGGGGAGCTGGAGGCGTGTCAGGTCGCGGGGGAATGTGCCGCGGGGCGGCATCGAGTTTTCGCTTCGGAGCGACCCGATCGCCCCACCCCGTTCCTCGCGGCAACCTCTCCCGCCGTTGGCGGGAGAGGGGCATGCCGGCGTGGCGTTAGAACGTCAGCACGAAGTCGGAAGCCAGTGTCAGGGCGCTGCTGCCGGTGCCGTGGGTACCGAACGGGTGACCGCCGCTCAGCGCGTCGTCAACGCGAATTTCCGGCCGGATCAGCAGGCCGGTGACCGGTGCCGGCAGGGTCGGCTTGAAGGTCAGGCCGATCGTGATTTCGCCATAGGTGGTTCCTACCCCCCCGGTGCTGAGGACCGGCGACAGCGGGGACAGTCCCAGTTCACCCCTGACGAAGTCGTTGTTGCCGGTGAACGCCGTCACGAAGACCCCATTGTCGTCGCGGAACAGTTCGGCACGCGCGTTGAACACAATCGTGTCGGACAGGTTATAAGACAGGTACTGCGCCACACCGAAGCCATTCGCAGCGCTCGGCGTGCCCTTGGTGAAGATGCCGTCGAAGTCGTCGCGAATCCAGTTCAACTCGGTGGCGAGCGTGAGCGCGTCGCTCGCCTTCCAGGTGATCACCACGTCGTTTTCGTAACGCATGTAGCTGTTGGCGTCGTAGCCAGCCGGCGCCAGCAGTCTCGATGGGTTCTCCGGTCCGAGATGGCTCAGCGCCAGCACGGTCAGGTTGCCGCCCGCCATGTTCAATCCGAGGCCGATGATGCCGGCAGGAGCCCCGTTATTGTCGGCGTTGCAGCAGCCGATCGTCGTGTTCTCGCCAGTATCGATGCCGAGATAGACGTCGAGCAATGGCGTGATATGCGACGTGGTCAGCACGCCGGTGTGCTTCAGCGGGATGCCGAAGTTGAAGATGTAGGAGTGCGAGTAGAACGGGTTGGTCGACGGATCGATCGTCTCATAGCCAAGCGGCGTGGGGAACAGGCCGGCCTTGACGTCCATCCCGCCCTCCGTCGGGAACGGCAGGTGCAGCAGCACGTTGGCTTCGACGATGTCGAACTGGTTGCGATAGTCAGGCCCGGGAGCCTGGTCGAAGATGCCGAGGAAGTGCGTGTAGCGCGCATCCGAGCCGTACATGCCCTGCAACTTGAAGCCCCAGTCGAATCCCGTGGCCTTGGGGTCGAGCGGCTTGTTGGCGGTCAGCAGGATCTGGTTCAGCTCAGGCTGGTTGGCGCGATCGTCGAACAGATGGCCGTAGTTCACGCCGCTGTCGGGCGTTGCCGGGTTGATGGTGAAGCCGCCTTCGATCTGCGCCGAAAGATGGATGCCGTTGATCCAGAAGCCGGGCGGTGGCGCCTCGGCAGCCGGTGCTGCTGCCGGAGCTTCCGTGGTGGCGGTGCCTGATGCTGCCGGCGGAGCGGCCGGCGGCGCGGGTGCGGCGGTCTGGGCATGCGCCGACGGCACGGCATAAGCCGCCAGACAGGTCGCCATCAGGACGCCGGTGAAACGTGCTCTGGGGAAACGCATGCTTCGACTCCCGTTGCGTTTTGTGTTTGATCCAGCCGGATCGGAGCGATGGGATTGCATATATAGTGCCTATATCGTTTTGACCGTGTGCGAGATATATGTCACGGAACCGAAAAAAAGGGCGCCCCGCCCGGGACGCCCCTCCATTCGGTCCTCAGAACACCTGCTCGCCGTGCAGCACGAGATCGAGGCCCTCGCGTTCTTCCTCCTCGTTGACGCGCAATCCGACCAGCGCCTTGGTGACGTAGAGCAGGATCAGCGTGCCGACGCCGCTATAGATCAGCGTCGCGGCGACGCCCTGGCACTGGATCCAAAGCTGCGCCAGGCCGCCGGGGCTGCCGTCCGGACTGGCGTCGGTTGCCGACAACGGTCCGAAGGAGAACACGCCCGTCAGCAAGGCGCCGACGATTCCTCCGGTGCAGTGCACGCCGAACACGTCCAGGCTGTCGTCGTAGCCGAACATGCGCTTCACATAGGTGGCGCACCAGAAGCAGATCACGCCGGCGGCGACGCCGATGATGATCGAGGCGCCGGGCAGCACGAAGCCCGATGCCGGGGTGATCGCCACCAAGCCGGCAACCGCGCCGGAAACGCAGCCCAGGACAGAGGGTTTGCCCTTGGCGATCCACTCGGCGAACATCCAGGCGAGCGCCGCGGCGGCGGTGGCGATCTGCGTCACCGCCATCGCCATGCCCGCGCGGCCGTTCGAACCGACCGCGGAACCGGCGTTGAACCCGAACCAGCCGACCCACAGCAGCGAGGCGCCGATCACGGTATAGGCGAGGTTGTACGGTGCCATGTTGTCGGTGCCGTAGCCGACCCGCTTGCCAAGTACCAGCGCGGTCACCAGCCCGGCGATGCCGGCGTTGATGTGCACCACCGTGCCGCCGGCGAAGTCGAGCTGGCCGTTGATTGCGCCCCAGCCGGTCGGTGCCCACATCCAGTGTGCCACCGGCGAATAGATCAGCAGCGACCACAGCGTCATGAAGATGCATAGCGCCGAGAACTTCATCCGGTCGGCGAACGCGCCAACGATCAGCGCCGGCGTGATGATCGCGAACGTCATCTGGAACATCATGTAGACGGTCTCGGGGATCGTCTGCGGCGCTGCGCCGTCGGTGCCGGCGCCGAGGATGAAGCCGCTATCGACGCCTTTGCTGATATGGTCCCAGATGCCGTTCAGCATGAAGCGCGACATGTCGCCGACATACGGCGCCAGAGCGCCGGTGCCGTTGGTGAACGCCAGGCTGTAGCCGGCAACGGTCCAGACGATGGTGACGATGCAGGTAATGGCGAAGCACTGCATCAGCATCGCGAGGATGTTCTTCTTGCGCACCATACCGCCATAGAACAGTGCCAGGCCAGGGACGGTCATCATCAGCACCAGCGCGGTGCTGGCGAGCATCCAGGCGGTGTCGCCGGTATCCACCGCGGGAATCTTGGGCGGGGCGGGGGCATCTGCGGCGAAGGCCTGCCCTGCTACCAGCAGGGCAGGCAGCAGCGCGGTCAGTCCCCAGCGGAGGCGGGATCGCATATTCATACCTGTTTCCTTGTTTTCTTGGTCAGAGTGCGGCGGCATCGGTCTCGCCGGTGCGGATCCGCATGGCGCGCTCGATATCCATCACGAAGATCTTGCCGTCGCCGATCTTGCCGGTGTGGGCGGATTTGGCGATCGCCTCGATCACCTGATCGGCGAGATCCGCGGCAACCACGACCTCGATCTTCACCTTGGGCAGGAAGCTCACGTGATATTCCGCGCCACGGTAGATTTCGGTCTGGCCCTTTTGCCGGCCGAAACCCTTCACCTCGGTGACCGTGAGGCCTTGCACACCGAGCGGTGTCAGCGCCTCGCGTACGTCGTCGAGCTTGAAAGGCTTGATGATGGCCATGATGAGTTTCATGTCGCCCCGTCCTCCGGGTTGCTATCGGGTAAGGTCAAGTCCTGCATTGCCGTGTCCTGTCCTGCCTCTCTCGACGCCGGCGCACCGGGTTTCCGGGCCGGTCGTGCCGGAGATAGAATCAACAATCGTGCCAACACTGAATTGGCGGAGTTGTCAGGGATTTGCCGGAAGACTTTGGCTTGGCGACGCAGCATTGCCTATTGATTGGGCAATCTGCCTGAACGGCCCTCACGTTTCTGTCTTGCTGTTTTGTTTGCGCTCCCGCGCGCAGTGCGGGAGCGCAAACAAAGAAAGCCCCGCCGTCTTGCGACGGCGGGGCGCTGGAACGCGCAGTCCGAATGGAGCCGCGGTTCAGACCGAGTAATACATCTCGAACTCGACCGGGTGCGGGGTGTGTTCGAAGCGAAACACCTCGGTCCACTTCAGCTCGAGATAGCTCTCGATCTGGTCCTGGCTGAACACGTCACCGGCGAGCAGAAACTCGTGGTCGGCTTCGAGCGCGCCGATGGCTTCGCGCAGGCTGCCGCAGACCGTCGGGATGCCTTTCAGCTCTTCCGGCGGCAGGTCGTACAGGTCCTTGTCCATCGGGTCGCCCGGATGGATCTTGTTGCGGATGCCGTCGAGCCCGGCCATCAGCATGGCGGAGAAGGCCAGGTAGGGATTGGCGCCCGGATCGGGGAACCGCACTTCCACGCGCTTGGCCTTCGGGTTGGTCGCATACGGGATGCGGCAGGACGCCGAGCGGTTGCGCGCCGAATACGCCAGCAGCACCGGCGCCTCGAACCCGGGGATCAGCCGCTTGTAGCTGTTGGTCAGCGGGTTGGTGAAGGCGTTCAGCGCCTTGGCGTGCTTGATGATGCCGCCGATGTAATACAGGCAGGCTTCCGACAGGTCGGCATAGCTGTTGCCGGCGAACAGCGGCTTGCCGCCCTTCCAGATCGACTGGTGCACGTGCATGCCGGAGCCGTTGTCGCCGTAGATCGGCTTCGGCATGAAGGTCGCGGTCTTGCCGTAGCTGTGCGCCACGTTGTGGATGCAGTATTTGTAGATCTGCAACGCGTCGGCCATCTTCACCAGCGGGCCGAACTTCATGCCCAGTTCGTGCTGGCTCTGCGCCACCTCGTGGTGGTGCTTTTCAACCACCACGCCCATCTCGGCCATGGTGGACAGCATCTCGGCGCGCAGGTCGCTGTCCGCATCGACCGGCGGCACCGGGAAATAGCCGCCCTTGATCGACGGACGGTGGCCCATGTTGCCTTCCGGATAGTCCTTCAGGCTGGCCTGCGGACCTTCCTGGCTGTCGAGCTGGTAGATGCCGTAGTTGCCGCCGGTGCCGTATTTCACGCTGTCGAAGATGAAGAACTCGGCCTCGGGACCGAAGAACGCGGTGTCGCCGATGCCGGTGGACTTCAGGTAGGCCTCGGCCTTCTTCGCGGTGGAGCGCGGGTCACGGCTATAGGCCTGGCCGGTGGACGGTTCGACGATGTCGCAGACAATGATCAGGCTGGGCTTGGCGGAGAACGGATCCATCACCGCGGTGTCGGGATCAAGCATCAGGATCATGTCGGACTCGTTGATCGCCTTCCAGCCGGCGATCGAGGAGCCGTCGAACATGATGCCGTCGCGGAACACATCCTCGTCGATGGTGGAGACGTGCTGTGCCGTATGCTGCCACTTGCCGCGCGGATCGGTGAACCGGAGGTCCACGTATTCCACGGAATGCTCGGTGAGCATCTCCAGCACCTTTCCCACGCCGGGAGCGGCGCTGCCTGCGGGCTTTCTCGCCATGCCTGTTTTTCCCCGTCCTTACGTTCTGATCGCCGCCGTGGGTTCCTGCTTCTGTGCGCAGCAGGAAGCGGCTGGGTGGATGGATCCGCACCACGCGGGTCCATGTCGGCCGGCCCTCTACTCGTTTCCGCCGCCGGCCGAAAGCGGTTATTGCGTTGTGCGGCTGATTATATTGCGTCCTCGCCGCGTTCGCCGGTACGGATGCGAATCACCTCCTCGACCGTGGAGATGAAGATCTTGCCGTCACCGATGCGTCCGGTGCGGGCGGCCGCCATGATCGCCTCCACCGCGCGCTCGACCAGGCCATCGTCGCAGACCACCTCGATCTTCACCTTGGGCAGGAAATCCACGACGTACTCGGCCCCGCGGTACAGCTCGGTGTGACCCTTCTGGCGGCCGAAGCCCTTGGCCTCCAGGACGGTGATGCCTTGCAGTCCGACCTCGTGCAGCGCCTCCTTCACCTCGTCCAGTTTGAACGGCTTGATGACAGCCTCGATCTTCTTCATAGCGTCAACCCCCGGGCGCACCGGGCCCCCTCTATCTACAAGGCTGCCCGGCTTGCTAGCTCGCGCACGGCAGCGACACAGGGTTGCATGTGCCGTGCCAAGCTTCAATCCATGGCGAACAGCGCGATTGCCTGGTGGATGGGCAGAGGTGGCCTGACCGATCCGCCAGCAATGTGCCTACTGATTGGGCAACGTTCCGGAATCTGCCGACGCGCCGGCCGGTTGAACGTCCGGCCGCCGCCGCCCATACTGCCGCGCCCCTTGGGCCGCCCCGTCGGGCGTCTCACTGCATTCCCGGGTCGTCCGCGAGAGGAGACTGCGTCCAGGTGAAGCCCGCCAACTCCCTGCTGTCCGGCATCGGCACCACGATCTTCACCGTGATGTCGGCGCTCGCGGTCGAGCACAAGTCGATCAATCTCGGCCAGGGCTTCCCCGACACCGACGGCCCCGAAGACGTGGTGCAGGCCGCCGCCGACGCGCTGTGGGACGGCCGCAACCAGTATCCGCCGATGCCCGGCGTGCCGGAGCTGCGCCGGGCGGTCGCCACCGCCAACCAGCGCTTCTACGGGTTGGCGGTGGACTGGGCGAGCGAGGTGGTGGTGACCTCCGGCGCCACCGAGGCGATCACCGCCTGCCTGATGGCGGTGCTGAACCCGGGCGACGAGGTGGTGCTGATCGAGCCGCTCTACGACACGTATTTGCCCGTTGTGCGCATGCTCGGCGCCATTCCCCGCCTGGTGCGGCTGCAGCCGCCCGACTGGGCACTGCCGCGCGCCGCGCTGGCCGACGCGTTCGGCCCAGCCACCAAGGCGATCATGCTGAACTCGCCGATGAACCCCTGCGGCAAGGTGTTTTCCCCCGAGGAACTGGGCTTCCTGGCCGACCTGGTGCAACGGTGGGACGCGTATGCCATCTGCGACGAGGTCTATGAGCACCTGACCTTCGACGGTGCCCGCCACATCCCGCTGATGACCCTGCCGGGCATGCGCGAGCGGTGCATGCGGATCGGCAGCGCGGGCAAGACGTTCTCGCTGACGGGATGGAAGGTGGGCTACGTCACCGCGCCGGCGGCGCTGGCGGCGAACGTCGCCAAGGCGCACCAGAACCTGACATTCACCACGGCGCCCAACCTGCAACGCGCCGTGGCGGTGGGGCTGGGCAAGGACGACGCGTATTTCGCCGGACTGTCCGGCGCGTTGCAGGCGAAGCGGGATCGTCTGGCCGAGGGACTGGCGGCGCTCGGGCTGGGCGTGCTGCCGACGCGGGGGAGTTACTTCATCACGACGGATTTCCGCCCGCTGGGGTTCAACGGCGATGACGAGGCGTTCTGCCGGTACATCACCGAACATGCGGGGGTGACGGCGATCCCGGTGTCGGCGTTCTATGACGCGCCGGACGCGCCGAACCACTACGCGCGGTTCGCCTTCTGCAAGCGGATGGAAGTGCTGGACGAGGCGGTGGCTCGGCTGCGGCGGCATTTCCGGGCGGGTTAATTCCAGCCGCCGTCCCGCCGGTGTTGTCTCGGCAGCACGCTTAGCAGAGCGTTTTACCCTGACTGGAAAAAGCCGGTGTGGCGACAGAAGTTGCGGTGGGTGGCGGCGTGACTTTCGACCTTGGTTCGCCGTGCCTCGGGCGCGCCGCTATCGCGCAGAGCACAACATTGGCTGATAGCAGTGCCAACGGCAGCAGGAAGCGGCGATCAACCGGAGCGCATCGACTGGGGAGACAATGCGAATGCCGCGGCGGCTGGTGAGATCGAGGCGGTGGCGGTTGCCGGAGACGATCAGCACGGCGTTCGCCGCGACGGCTGTTGCGACGACGTGATCGTCGTCAGGATCGGCAGCCACGACACGTGGCACGGCGATCGGAGAAACCGTGACAGTCATGGCGGCATGCCGGGACAGGGCCTGCTCAACGGAGGAGTTTTGCAGTTCGAGCCTGGCTTTCAGATGATCTCGCGCCAGCACCGCGTGCAGCGCCGTCAACAGCTCTGAAGACGTACGCAGCGTGAGGTCGCCATCGACCGCCGCCTGGATCAGCCTGTAGGGGGTGCCGCCCCATAGGCGTCAGGATAAGCGACCGACCGGGGGAGGATCGTTGTCGCACTGGCCGTCCCCCGTCATGGCCCGGCTTGACCGGGCCGTCTATCGCGGCACCACGGCTGCATAGATGGCCGGGTCAAGCCCGGCCATGACGGGGAGGGCCAGTGCGACAGCAAGCTTCTTCTACCGTCCGGCTTTATCCTGACGCCTATGGAGTGCCGCCCCACAACAGCGCCGAACGACGACGTTGGTGTCAGGAACGATCCGCACCGTCGCCCGGTGTCCGGCTCCCCTGGTGCGTGCGGCGTGCGGTGCGGATGGCCTTGACCTCGGCGTCGGTCTCTTCCATCGACAGCGGTGGAAGGCCGGCGTTGTGAATGCGCTCCGCCACGTCGAGCGGCCGGCGTCCAGCACGTCGGCGCATCGCGTCTTCCAGCAGTTCCTGATGCGCGCTGTCGGAAAGCAGTCCTGCCGCTTGTGCGGCCTTCGCTGTTGCGTCGGGCCGTTCGATTTGAATCTTCGTCATGGTCCGGGCGGTCCGGCTTAGCCGCGGAAGCCGCCCAACGATCCACCGTGCCGCCCCCATCCGCAACAACGGGGCAAACAATCAGTGCGTCGGATACGCCCGCGGCCAGGTGATCTCGTTCTGCGGCCCGGGCGGGTCTGGCGCGCCCTTCTTGCCGCACGCCGCCAGCGCCATCACACAGGCCAGCACGCAAGCCAGCAGCCAGGCGCGCCTCATGCCGCCCCCAACGCGGCAAGCCACCGCGCCGCCTCGCGTGCGACATTGTCCCCCGCGGTCCCGCCATAGCTCGTGCGCGACGCCACCGACGCGTCCACCGTCAACACGCCGAACACCTCCGCCGTAATGCGCGGCTCCACCGCCTGCATCTCCGCCAGCGACAACTCGGACAAGCCAACACCGCGCGCCTCGGCCCGCGCCACCAGCGCCCCGGTCACATGGTGCGCATCCCGGAACGGCAGGCGCAGCGCGCGCACCAGCCAGTCCGCCAGGTCGGTGGCGGTGGCAAACCCCGCGCCGGCGAACGCGCGCATGCGGGCAAGATCGGGCGTCATGTCGCGCACCATGCCCGCCATCGCCGCGAGCGACAACGCCCACGCGTCCGCCGCGTCGAACACCGGCTCCTTGTCCTCCTGCATGTCCTTGGCATAGGCCAGAGGCAGCCCCTTCATCACCATCAGCAATCCCATCAGCGCGCCGGTCATCCGCCCGGTCTTCGCCCGCACCAGCTCGGCAGCGTCCGGATTGCGCTTCTGCGGCATGATCGAACTGCCGGTGGTGAACGCATCCGACAGCCGGATGAACCCGAACGGTGCGCTGGACCAGATCACGATCTCCTCGGCGAAGCGCGACAGGTGCATCGCGCCGATCGCCGCCGCGCCGAGGAACTCCAGTGCGAAATCCCGATCCGACACGGCGTCCAGCGAATTGGCCGCCGGCCGGTCGAACCCCAGTGCCGCCGCGGTCATCTGCCGGTCGATCGGGAACGACGTGCCGGCGAGCGCCGCGGCGCCGAGCGGGCACTCGTTCAGCCGCCGCCGGCCATCCGCCAGCCGGCCGCGATCGCGCGAAAACATTTCCACGTACGCCAGCAGATGGTGCCCGAACGTCACCGGCTGCGCGGTTTGCAGGTGCGTGAAGCCGGGCATCGGATCGGCCGCATGCGCCGCGGCGCGTTCCGCCAGTGCCAGCATCAGGTCGGCAAGCTGTGCGTCCAGTCCGTCGATCGCGTCGCGTACCCACAGGCGGACATCCGTCGCCACCTGGTCGTTGCGGCTGCGCGCGGTGTGCAGCCGGCGGCCGGCCTCGCCGATGCGCTCGGTCAGCCGCGCCTCGATATTCATGTGGATGTCTTCCAGCGCCGTATCGAACGGGAACGTCCCGCTCTCGATCTCGTGCGCGATCGCCTCCAGCCCGCCGCGGATCGCGGCTTCTTCCGAGGCGCCGAGAACGCCTATCTTCGCCAGCATGGCAGCGTGCGCCAGCGAACCGCGAATGTCCTGCCGCCACAGCTTGCGGTCGAAGCCGATCGAGGCGTTGATCTCCTGCATGATCAGCGACGGACCGGCGGCGAAGCGGCCGCCCCACTGGGCGTTGGCGGCGGCGTTGCGGCGTTGCGGATCGTCGGTCAACGAAGGAGGTCCATCATGGTTTTGATCACCCGCCGGGCGGTGGTGGCGGCGGCGGGCGGGACCCTAGCGGCGGCGTCGTGGCCGCGCAAACCGCGCGCGCAGGACCTGCAAGACCTGAGTGCGGCGCTGAAACCGTCCGATCCGCCGGTCGCCGCGCCGGACATCGTGTTCGTCGATGCCGATGGGGGAAGCCACCGGCTGTCCGAGTTCCGCGGCCATGGCATGGTGATCAACCTCTGGGCCACCTGGTGCGTGCCCTGCGTCGCCGAGATGCCCTCGCTCGCGGCGCTGTCGAGGGCGCTGGCGCCGGCGGACATCGCGGTGCTGCCGCTGTCGTCGGATCGCGGCGGCGCGGCGGCGGTGGAGGCGTTCTTCCGCAAGCATGCGATCACCGGGTTGCCGGTATTGCTCGATCCGCAAGGCGCGGCGGCGCGGGCGTTCGGCGTGGAAGGAATTCCGGTCAGCGTGATTGTCGACAAGGCGGGGCGCGAGCAGGCGCGGCTGGAGGGTTCGGCCGACTGGTCCACGCCGGAGGCGGTAGCGGCGGTGCGGAAGCTGGTCGGCTAGCGGCGACTCCGCCACGTCCACGCATCCCCGCGCCAGACAGGCGACAGCGACGGCTAACCCGGGTTCAACTCCTCCAGCACCGCGTTCTCGGTGAGGATCTGTGGCAGCACCACCGGCCGTCCGTCATGCGGCGGGTAATACACATACAGCGGCACGCCATCGCGGCCGTATTCGCGCAGGAAATTCGAGATCGCCGGGTCCTGCCGCGTCCAGTCGCCCTTCAAATAGGCCACCCGATGCTTGGCGAAAGCGTGCTGCACCGGATCGCTGGAAATCGCCACGCGTTCGTTGACCAGGCACGTCACGCACCACGCCGCCGTCATGTTGACGAACACCGGCCGGCCCTCGGCACGCAGCGCTGCGAGACGGGTCGGCGAGAACGCCTCGGCGCCTTCATTGGTGCCGGCGACCGCCGGTGTGCCGGGCGCCACCGCGATGCCGCTCAGCACCGCCGCGGCCAGCAGCACGGCCGCCACCGCGGCGGACTGGCCGAAGCGGCGATGGCGACTGGTCGCCGCCTGGCTGATCCCCAACACCCACGCGGCGAACCCCAGCAGCACGAAGCCCGCCGCGGTTCCCAGCACGCCGCCCGGTCCGGCCTCCTGGCTGACCACCCAGAGCAACCAGGCGGCGGCGCCGTACATCGGGAACGCCAACCCCTGCTTCAGCACCTCCATCCAGCGCCCCGGACGCGGCGCCAGCCGGGCCAGCGACGGCACCGCCGAGAATGCCGCGTAGGGCGCTGCCAGCCCGAGCCCCATCACCAGGAATACCAGCACGGTCACCGCCGGTGGCGCGGCCAGCCCGGCGGCGATCGCCACGCCCATGAACGGCGCGGTGCACGGCGTCGCCACCAGCACCGCCAGCAGGCCGGTGCAGAAGCTGCCCAGGTGTCCGCTGCGCGCCGCCAGGGCGCTGCCGGCCCCCGTCAGCCCGCCGCCGAACGCGAACACCCCCGACAGGTTCAGCCCCACGCCGAACAGCAGCCACGCCATGGCGGCGACGAACACCGGCGAGGCGAACTGGAACCCCCAGCCCGCGGCCGCCCCCGCCGCGCGCGCCACCAGCAGCGCGCCACCGAGCGCCGCGAACGTCACCAGCACGCCGGCGGTGTAGAGCAGCCCCTGCGTCCGCGTCTCGCCGCGCGCCGCACCATGGGCGAGCGCCACCGCCTTCATCGCCAGCACCGGGAACACGCAGGGCATCAGATTCAGGATCAGCCCACCGAGAAAGGCAAACGCCAGCACGCGCCGCAGCGGCGGGAAGGCGGGGACCGGCGCCGCCCCCGGCACGGCGTGCAACGCCACGTCGGTTTGCAGCCCGGTGCGGTCACGCACCGTCAGGATACCGGACAGCCCGGCATCCGGCCTGGCGTCCTTCGCCAGCTTCAGCGCCAGGACAAACCCGTCCTGCCGCACCGATAGCGGCTGGGCCGCGTCGTCCTCGATCAGTCCCGCATGGTCCGGAATGAACCAGGCATCCATCACCGTGGCCGGCCGCAACTCCGGTCCCTGCACCCACAGCGAGCCGTCCGGCGCAATCTGCGCCTGCCACGGCGAGGGCCGCGGCACCGTGCGGTCATGCGCGGCGAACAGCGGCGCCTGGGCCGACGGGGCAGGGGACCCTGCCGGCAAATCGAGCCGGAAATCCGCCTCCTCCGGGACGCAGATCTCCTTGCAGACCAGCCAGCGCGCATGCGCCTGGATCGCGATCGGGCCGGCATGGCCGTCCGGGGTGACGGTCACCGGCAGCAGCAGTTCGCCGGTATAGGCGTAGGTCATCACCGGCCCCTCGGCGACGCGGCTTGGGGTCGGCCACCCGATCGGGCCGGAGCGCACCCCCGCCGGCAACGCCAGCGAAAGGTCGGGGGCCACGCCGGCATCGCCCGGGTTGCGCCAGTAGGTGTGCCAGCCGGGCGCCAGGCGGAAGCGCAGGCCGACGCGGAACGGCGCGTCGGGCGCCACGGCATCGGTGTCCGAAACCAGCGTGACGGTGTCACGGGCGCTGGTCGCCGGCGCAGTTTCCAGCGCCGCGGCGGGACCGGCCGCGATCAGCACCAACAGCAGAGCCAAAGTCGCAAGCCGTAGCATCGGTTCTCCGGAACAGGGGCGTCCCTGAGCGATCATATGGCGCATTCCAGGCGCGCCGGCCAGCAATCTCCTCGCGCCCGCCCGAACTGACGTCGCTTCCGGACCGGCGCAGGGTGGCGTTCGTGCATGGCTGCGCGCCTATCGCGCACGCCTGCCACGAGCGGCTAAGGGTATGGTATGCCCGCATTGCCCGACCTTCCCGTCACCGACGCGCTGCCCGCGCTGACCGAGCACCTCGCCGCCGGGCGCAACGCCGTGCTGGTTGCCCCGCCCGGCGCCGGCAAGACCACGCTGGTGCCGCTGGTGCTGCTGAACGCCCCCTGGCGTAATGGCGGCAAGATCGTGGTGCTGGAGCCGCGCCGGCTCGCCACCCGCGCCGCCGCCGCCCGCATGGCCTCGCTGCTGGGCGAACCACTCGGCCGCATCGTGGGGTTCCGCACCCGGCTGGACTCGGCGGTCTCCGCCGACACCCGCATCGAAGTGGTCACCGAGGGCCTGCTCGTTCGCCGCCTGCAATCCGATCCCGGCCTGGACGGCGTGGCCGCGGTCATCCTGGACGAAATCCACGAGCGCTCGCTGGAATCCGATCTGGCGCTGGCCTTCTGCCTCGACCTGCAAGCCGTGCTGCGACCGGAACTGCGCCTGCTGGCGATGTCCGCCACCGCCGACGGCGCCCGCCTGGCCGCGCTGATGCGCGCCGCGGTGGTGGAAAGCGCCGGCCGCATGTTCCCGGTGGCCATCCAACACGCCACCCGCGACATCCCCCACCCGCGCGACCTGCCCGACGCCCTGGCCCGCGCCATCCGCGCCGCGCTGGCAGAGCATGCCGGCGATATCCTTGCCTTCCTCCCCGGCATGGCGGAAATCCGCCGCGCCGAGGCGGCGCTGCAAGGCTGCGGCGCCCTGGTGTTGCCGCTGCATGGCGAGTTGCCGCCCGACGCGCAGGACCGCGCGCTGCGCCCCGCCGAAACCCGCCGCGTCGTGCTGGCGACCTCGATCGCCGAGACCTCGCTGACCGTCCCCGGCGTGCGTATCGTGGTCGATGGCGGCTGGCGGCGCGCGCCTCGGCTGGACGCCGGCACCGGCCTGACCCGGCTCACCACGCTGCGCATCTCCCGCGCCGCCGCCGAGCAACGCGCCGGCCGGGCCGGGCGCGAAGCTTCCGGCGTGGCGATCCGGCTGTGGTCAACCGCGCTGCATCGCGGCCTGCCGCCCCACGACCGCCCGGAGATCCTCGCGGCCGAGCTGTCGTCGCTGGTGCTGGACTGCGCCGCGTGGGGCACGCCGCCGGCCGACCTGCCGTTCCAGGACAAGCCCCCCGCCGGCGCGCTGGCCGCCGCCCGGGCGCTGCTGGCCGAGCTCGGCGCCGTGGACACTGACGGGCGTATCACGGCGCAGGGCCGCCGCATGGCGCTGCTCGGCGCGCATCCGCGCCTGGCCGCCATGCTGATCGCCGCCGAGACCCCGGCGCAGGCCGCGCTGGCCGCCGATCTCGCCGCCCTGCTGGAGGAGCGCGACCCGCTGCGCTCGCCCGACGCCCCTTGCGACATCGGGCTGCGCACCCAGGCGATCGCCAGCGGCGACGCGGCGGCCGACCGAGGCGCCCTGTCGCGCATCCGCCGGGCCGCCGCGCAATATCGCCGCCGCCTTCGCCTGCCCGCCGACGCCCAAGCCGATCGCGACCAGGGAAAGCCGCCTGCTCATCCGCGACCCAACGGCGATCGGGGGCTGCCACGAGCTGACGCACGACCCAACAGCGGCCCGGAGGCGCTGTCCGCTGGCGCGCGCCGCAACGGCGACCCGGGGAAGCCACCCACTGGCGCGTCTCCCCATGAGCGTCAGGATAAGCGCTCGACGGAGCAAAAATTCACTCCCCCTCCCCTTCAGGGAGG
>JBEKNT010000139.1:0-15232 GCA_049522565.1 Acetobacteraceae bacterium | reverse complement strand
ATCCCCCCTCCCGTCCACCCAGCCAAACGGATGGATTGCAAAGGCTCCGCCTTTGCTGGGGGTCCATGGGGGCAAAGCCCCCTGGCGGGTCCAGGGCAGAGCCCTGGCCTTGCTGCCTTCACTCGATTGCCCTGGGCGAATCGGTCGCCTGCGTTGACAGGACGCAGGCCGCTCTCCATCGTCCGGCCGCGCCAAAGGGGACGCACGCGAATGTCGGAACACAAGCTGCAACGGCCGATCGAGGAACTTTGGGAAGCCCGCGACACCCTGTCGTCGGCCACCCGCGGTGCGGCGCGCGACGCGGTCGAAGCCGCGCTGGAAGCCCTGGATTCCGGCACCGAGCGTGTCGCCGAACCGACGCCGCAGGGCTGGAAGGTCAACCAGTGGCTGAAGCAGGCCGTGCTGCTGTCGTTCCGCCTGACCGACTCCACACCGGTGGACACCGCCGCCGGCGGCTACGACAAGGTGCCGCTCAAGTTCTTCGGCTGGGGCGATAACCACTTCCGCGAGGCCGGCTTCCGCGCCGTGCCGGGCGCCGTGGTGCGGCGCTCCGCCTATATCGCGCCCGGCGTCGTGCTGATGCCGAGTTTCGTCAATGTCGGCGCCTGGGTCGGGCGCAACACCATGGTGGATACCTGGGCGACGGTCGGAAGCTGCGCCCAGATCGGCGCCAACTGCCACCTGTCCGGCGGCGTCGGCATCGGCGGCGTGCTGGAGCCGTTGCAGGCCAATCCGGTGATCATCGAGGACGACTGCTTCGTCGGCGCGCGGTCCGAGGTGGCGGAGGGCGTCATCGTCGAGCGCGGCTCGGTGCTGTCGATGGGCGTGTTCATCGGCGCCTCGACCAAGGTGATCGACCGCGCCACGGGCGAGATCTATATCGGCCGGGTGCCGGCCTATTCGGTGGTTGTACCAGGCTCGTTGCCGGGCAAGCCGTTGCCGGACGGTTCGCCGGGGCCCTCGCTGTATTGCGCGGTGATCGTCAAGCGGGTGGACGCGCAGACCCGCGCCAAGACCTCGATCAATGAACTGCTGCGGGATTAACCGGAATGTCGCCGAACCGTCTCCCTCGCCCCTTGTGGGAGAGGGCTGGGGTGGGGGGTATCGTTAGCCACCGGGTTGTGCGGTTCGTTCCCCCCACCCCAACCCTCCCCCACAAGGGGCGAGGGAGTAGTGTGTCGTCACCATGACCGACGTCGCCGACCCCCTCCCCCTGGCGCAGGCGCTGATCCGCTGCCCCTCGGTCACTCCGGCCGATGCCGGCGCCCAGAGCGTGCTGGCCGAAGCGCTCGAACGTCTCGGCTTCCAGGTCGAGCGCCTGCGCTACGGTGAGATCGACAACCTGTTCGCCCGCATCGGCACCAGCGGCCCACATTTTTGCTTTGCCGGCCATACCGACGTTGTGCCGGTCGGCGCGGCGACCTGGCGGCACGATCCGTTCGCCGCCGACGTCCATAACGGCGTGCTGTACGGCCGCGGCGCCTGCGACATGAAGGGCGGCATCGCGGCCTTCGTCGCTGCGGCGGCCGAACACCTCGCCGCTGGGCCGCTGCACGGCTCGATCAGCCTGCTGATCACCGGCGACGAGGAGGGCGTAGCAACCGACGGCACCGTGCGCGTCCTGGAGTGGATGCGCGACCGCGACCACATCCCCGATTTTTGCCTGGTCGGCGAGCCGACCTGCCCGGTCCGCCTCGGTGACATGGTCAAAATTGGCCGTCGCGGCAGCCTGAATGCCAAGATCACCGTGCATGGCACGCAAGGCCACGTCGCCTATCCGCAGCGCGCCGACAACCCGGTGCACCGCCTGCTGCGTGCCCTGTCGGCGCTGACCGCCGCGCCGGTGGACGCCGGCACCGACTGGTTCGAGCCCTCCACCTTGCAGGTCACGTCGATCGATGTCGGCAACCCGATAACCAACGTCATCCCTGCCGCCGCCCGCGCGATGCTGAACATCCGCTTCAACGACCAGCACACCGGGGCGGCGCTGTCCGCTTGGCTGCGCGCGACCCTGGCGCAGCATGCCGAGCGCTTCGACCTCGATATCGCGATCAGCGGCGAGTCGTTCGTCACCCAGCCGGGGCCGGTGGTGGACCGGCTCTGCGCCGCCATCCAGCGCGAGACCGGCGTGGAGCCGAAGCGAGACACCGGCGGCGGCACCTCCGACGCCCGCTTCATCGCGCGCTACTGCCCGGTGGCCGAGTTCGGCCTGGTCGGCGCCAGCATGCACCAGGCGGACGAGAGCGTACCGGTCGAGGAGCTGCGTTGCTTGGCGCGGACCTATCGCGGCATGCTGTCGGCCTTCCTGGAGTAGCCACCATGGCCGCGCCGCGACCCAATATCCCGCGCGGTCCCAACGTGTTGCGCCGCCCGAACATTCTGCGCGGCATTGTGCGCGTGGCGCGTGGCCGGGCCGACGGCATCGAGCAATTCGCCGGCACGGTGCAGGGCTTCCTCGCCAGCCTGGCACCGCTGATTGCCTTCCCGCTGGTGGGCACTGGCCTTCTCCTCCTGAACGGCGGCGGCGCCCCGGCGATCACCGATCTGCTCGCCACGATCGCGGTCTTGCTGGCGCCGCCGGTGTTGTCGTTCGAACTGGCGCGGCTATGGGGGCGGCAGCCGCGCTGGTTGCGCTTCGCCACGGCGTTCAACTGGTGCCAGTGGCTGCTGCCGATGCTCGCCTCGGTGCTGCTGATGGCGCTCGGCATGCTGCAGCGGGCCGGCCTGCCGGAGCATGCCGCGACGGGGGTGCTGGTGCTCGGCCTCGGTGGCTACGCCTTGTGGCTGCACTGGTTCCTCGCCCGGCACGGCCTGGCCCTGTCGCGGTTTCGCGCCGCGTTGCTGGTGGTTGGGGTCAATTTCGGCACGGCGCTGTTGGTGCTCGTGCCGCGGCTGCTGGCGTTGCAGCGCACGTGAGTATCACCGGCGCGGTGACCTCCGGCCTGTACGCAGCGCTGCTGTTCGCGCGGGGCCGCAGCGATGGGCTGCGCTACGTCGAAGCCGACATGGCGGGGGCGACGCGGAGCTTTTGGGCGATCGCGCTATGCCTGCCGGCCATCGTCTGCCTGCAATTGATGACCTGGGTGCAATCTGGCCTGCCGCCGCACGCCGGGCATGCCATCGGCCTCGACATCATGGGCTACGTGGTGGGCTGGCTCGGCTTTGCCCTGCTGAGTTTCCATCTGGCGCCGATGTTCGGCTGCGGGCCGCGCTGGCCGCGGTTCATCGCGGCCTGGAACTGGTGCAACGTGATCGAGAACCTGCTGCTGGTGGTCGGCGGCATCCCCGGATTGCTCGGCGCCCCGCCAATCCTTGACGAAGGCGCACAGATCGTCGCCATCGGCTGGGCGCTATGGATCGAGTGGTTCGCCACGAAGCAGGCCCTGGGCACCAGCGGAATGGTGGCCGTGCTGCTGGTGGTGCTGGACCAATTGATCGGGTTGCTGCTCGCCGGGCTGAATCTGTCGCTGCTGCACCAATAAATCCTCTCTCGCTGCGCGGGAGAGGTCGCGGAGCGAAGCGACGCGGGTGAGGTTTTGTGTCAGCCGAACGGATCGACCGGATAACGCACCCCGATGAGACACAGCCCCTCCGACGGTGCTGTTGGGCCGGCAGCGGCGCGGTCGCGGGCGGCGAGCGCGGCGGCGACACGCGCCGCCGACCAGTGTCCGTCGCCGACCAGTTTCAGCGTCCCGACCATGTTGCGCACCTGATGGTGCAAAAAGCTGCGCGCCTCGGCGACGACCTCGATAACATCTCCGTCGCGCGTCACTTCCAACCGGTCGAGCGTGCGCAGCGGGCTCTTTGCCTGGCAGGCGGCGGCCCGAAACGACGTGAAATCGTGACGTCCCACCATGGCCTGGGCGGCGACCTGCATGGCAGCGGCATCGAGCGGCGCGTGCACATGCCAGACCCGCCCGGCCAGCAAGGCCGGCCGGGCATGGCGATTGAGGATGCGATAGCGGTAGGCGCGGCCGATGGCGGAGAAGCGCGCGTTCCAACCCTCCGGCGCCGGGGCGGCGCGCAGCACGGCGACCGGATGCGGCTTCATGTGGTAGTTCAGCGCGTCCCGCAGTCTGGCAGCGGTCAGGGGGGACGGCAGGTCAAGCTGCGCCACCTGCGCCTCGGCGTGTACCCCGGCATCGGTGCGCCCGGCGACGACGCTGGCCACCGCGGCGCCGCCGGTCAGGCGCGAGGCGGCGGTCTCCAGCACCTGCTGCACCGACAGGCCGTTGTCCTGCCGCTGCCAGCCGACGAACGGGGCGCCGTCGTATTCCAGCATGAGCGCCCAGAGGGCCATTCCCGCTTAGACTCCCTTGTGGTTGACCACGCCACCTCGCGCGGCGACGTGGCGGTGCCGGTCAGGCCAGCCGCGCGATCAGCGCCTGCGCCGCGGCCGGTGCACGCACTTTGGCGCCCGATATGAAATACACGAAGACGTCCCCGCGCTTCGTCCATGCCTTGGCCCGCTTGGACCAACGCGCCAGATCGGCTGCCGCATAGCCGGTCGCGATAGTTTCTTGGGTGCGCATCAGGCGCGCATAGGTGAAGTCCGTGGTCGGCTCGTCGATCGCGGGGAAGTCGTCGTCATCGGCGAACACGATGGCCACATTGTGCCGGCGGGCGAGATCGTAAAAGCGTGCGTCCTTGAAGCTGGGATGGCGCACCTCCAGGGCGTGGCGCAGCCGCAACCCGTCGATCTCCCGGGGCAAGAGCGTGAGAAAGCTTTGCAGGTCGTCCGGATCAAACTGCTTGGTCGCCATGAATTGCCAGTTGATCGGACCCAGCCGGTCACCCAACGTGCCGAGGCCCTGGCCGACGAACCGTGTCACCGCGTCGGTGGCGGTGGCCAATTGCTTGCGGTTGGTGCAGAAGCGCGACGCCTTGACCGAGAAGACGAAGCCTTCCGGGGTTTCCTCGCGCCACTTGGCCCAGCTCGCCGGCTTGAAGGTCGAGTAGTAGGTGCCGTTGATCTCGATCGAGGTGAGCTTGCGGCTGGCAAATTCGAGTTCGCGCTTATGCGGCAGCCCTTCCGGGTAGAAGGTCCCGCGCCACGGTTCGTAGGTCCAGCCACCAATGCCGACGTAGATTTTCCCGGTCACCGCGAAGCTCCGATCATGTCGTCCAGCGGTGGTCTGTGCACCGCGGCACCGCCGCCGCCTGTCATTGCGCGTCGACCACCGGCCGGCGGCGGCCGACCCGCCCTGAATGAAACCGCGTCGGCCGCCGACGAGAAAGAGGCTCCCCCTCCCCTTGTGGGAGGGGGAGTTAGTTTCTTGCGAGGAGCGACGCGACGAAGCAATCCCCTGCGTTGAGCAGCTGCCGCCAATCATGCAGGGGAGCGCTTCGTCGCTTCGCCTCTCGCAATGACGGATAAGCTCCATCAACCAAGCGTGCTGCCCGCGGATACCCGGTGGCCGCGCAGGAACGCCTCGGCCGGCATCGCGGCGCGACCGCCCAACTGCACGCGGGTCAATCGCAGCGCACCGCGACCGCAGGCGATCGTCAGCCGCTCATCCAGCACGGTCCCGGGTGCGCCGGCGCCCTCGGCCAATTCCGCAGCCAGCACCTTCAGCACCGCGCCTTGCACCGAGGTGAAGGTCCCGGGCCAGGGATCGAAGGCACGTACCCGCCGCTCGATGGCGGCCGCATCGTGGGTCCAATCGATCCGCCCATCCTCGCGCGTCAGCTTCGGGGCGTAGGTCGCCCCCTCGGCCGGCTGTGGCACCGCGGGCGGAGCTTCCGCCAGAGCGCGCAGGATCAGGCGTGCGCCCAGCGGCGCCAGGATGTCGTGCAGCGCACCGCTGGTGGTCCGCGGCCCGATCGGCACCGCCTCGCGCAGCAGCATCGGCCCGGTGTCCAACCCGGCCTCCATCTGCATGATGGTCACGCCGCTGGCCGGATCGCCGGCCAGGACCGCCGCCTGGATCGGCGCGGCACCGCGCCAGCGCGGCAGCAGGCTGGCGTGGATGTTGAGGCAGCCGCGGCGCGGCGCCTCCAGCATCGCCGGCGGCAGGATCAGCCCGTACGCCGCCACCACCGCCGCATCCAGTGCCAGGTCGGCGAACGCCGCCTGGGCCGCCGCGTCGTTGCGCAGCCGCGCCGGGGTCCGCACCGCCAGGCCAAGCTCGTCCGCGGTGCGGTGCACCGGGCAGCGCTGCACCGCCTGCCCGCGCCCGGCCGGTCGCGGCGGCTGGCAGTACACCGCGGCAATCACGTGCCCCGCCTGGTGCAGCGCAAGCAGCGCCGGCACGGCGAAATCCGGGCTGCCCATGAAGGCGAGGCGCATCGGTCGCGCCTACTTTCCCTCGTTCTTCTGCCGCTGATCCTTGGCAAGCCGGCGCATGATGATGTTGCGTTTCAGGGCGGAGAGGTGATCGACGAACAGCACACCGTCCAGATGGTCGATCTCGTGCTGCAAGCAGGCGGCGAGCAATCCGTCGGCCTCGACCTCCCGCCGCGCGCCGGTCTGGTCGAGATAGCGCACCTTCACCCGCGCCGGCCGGGTCACCTCCGCGTACTGGCCCGGCAGCGACAGGCAGCCTTCCTCGCGGGTGGCTTGCTCTTGGCTGAGCGCGAGGATCTCCGGGTTGATCAGGGTCAGCGGGGTCGGCTTCTCGTCCGGCATCAGGTCGATGGTGATGACCCGCAGGAGCTGGCCGACCTGCGGCGCGGCGAGGCCGATGCCCGGGGCGCAATACATCGAGGCGAACATCCGTGGCACCAGCCTGCGTACCGCCGCCTCGTCGGCCGGACCAACCGGCCGGGCGCGCGCCTTCAGCAGCGCATGCGGCGCGATCAGGATCGGCAGCGCCTCGGCGCTGGCCCCAGGGGGGGCCTCGGTCATGGTCTGCCGGATCGCGTCCTGGGCAGCATCGGTGATGGGCATTGCGTCCATATTGCGCATTTAGCTTTCCGCCTGCCCCAGATCAACGCGGCAAAGCAGTCGGATCAATCCTGCGCGACGAAATGGGCCTGCGGGAGATAGGCCGGTCCATGCGCCCCCCTTGCAACCGGTCGGCCGGCTGCCAAGATGTTCCGCAGCCGGGATGCCAGAGCGGGTCCCGGCCGACGCTTCGCTCTGAGGAGGGGGCCATGAGCACCAGGCTGTTCACATCACCGCTGTTCCTGGGTTTCGACCATCTCGAGCAAATGCTCGAGCGGGCCGCGAAGACATCGTCCGATGGCTACCCGCCGTACAACATCGAGCAAACCAGCCCGAGCGGGCTGCGTATCACGCTCGCGGTGGCCGGGTTCACCATGGACGAGCTGCAGATCACCCAGGAGGACAACCAGTTGGTGATCCGTGGCCGCCAGACGGACGATGCGCAGGGGCGCGTATTCCTGCACCGCGGCATCGCCGCGCGGCAGTTCCAGCGGGCCTTTGTGCTGGCGGAGGGGATCGAGGTGAAGGGTGCCTGGCTCGACAACGGGCTGCTGCATATCGACCTCGCCCGGCCGCAACCGGAGTCGCGCGTCAAGACGATCGCGATCAACCGGACGAGCGCGGCCGGCGGGAGCAAGCCGAACGGCAACGGGCGCAACAGGGTGGTCGAGAGCGAAGCGGAACCGGGCTGAGGATCAGACGTAACAGACGATAACAAGCGGGAGCTGCAAAAGCGGTCCCGGACACACCACGAGGCGGGGGGCGCTCGAAGAGGCCGGCCGCCGAAGAGGAGAAGAACGATGAACATGAATTCAGCCGATCAAATGAATGACCAGAATGCGGCCGCGTCGGTGATGGTGGACGTGCGGAAGCTGTCGCCGGAACAATTCGCGCAGCTTGGGATGACGCACGTGGCGTATGTCAAGCCGGTGATCGTCAACGGTGCCGCGGGCTTCGCGATCCATGCGGCCGACGGCACGCCGATGGCGCTGGCCGACAACCGCGACGTGGCGATTGCCGCCATCATGCAGCACGAGATGCAGCCGGCGCTGGTGCACTGAGCCACCGCGCTCACGTCATGGCGGGCGAAGGTCCGCCACCGCGGCAGCCGTGTCCCGGTGGGCGAAGGCCCGCCATGCACGACTTCCTTACTCATGATCGGCAAAGTCGTTGATGCCGGCTGGGGCTCCGCCGGTACGGCATGTCAATGTTTCGGGCCGTTGATATAAGACTGTCGATAAACTTCCCAAAGGTCGCGGCCCTCACGGCAGGGGGACGAGTTCCCCGATCCGGCCCGCATCGTATTCCGAAAAGAACGCGCGGCCGTCGGGGATGACCAGGATGGACCGGGCGCCGGCGCGTGGCGTCGGGATCGGGTATTCCTCGATAACCTCGCCCGCGACGTTCATGCGGGCAATGCGATTTGCCGCGTTCTCGGTGATCAGGAACTCCCCCTGCGGCGTGCAGTCGATACCGCGCAAGCTCGCGCCGGCGCGCGGGAACGGAAATTCGACGATCGCCCCGTCCTTGCCGATGCGCCCGATGGCATTGGCGGAGGTCTGGACGAACCAGCAGCCTCCGTCCGGCCCCGGGATGATCGCGCGCGGTCCGCTGTCCGCGCTGGGTGTGGGGAATTCGCGGATCGACCCATCCATCGAAACCCGGGCGATGGCGCTGCCTTCGGCCTCGCTGATCCAGACAAAGCCGAAACCGGCGGTGGGCGCCAGCGGCCGGCTGCCTGGCGTGACCCCCGCGGAGAATTCGGTAATCACCCCGTCCGGCGTGATGCGTCCGACCTGATCGACAGCGGTTTCGGCGAACCAGACATTGCCGTCGGGGCCGCGGGCAATGCCGTTCGGCCCGGCATTCGGCGTGGGCAGCGGGAATTCGGTGACGACCCCGTCGGGTGTGATGCGCCCGATCCGATGGCCCTGGGATTCGGTGAACCACAGATTGCCGTCGGCCCCGGCGATGATGCCGATGGGCATGCTGCCTTGGGTCGGCAGAGCAAATTCGGCGACGCTGTCGTCGAGCGTCGAGAGGCGCCCGATCTTGTCGGCGCCGCTTTCGCAGAACCAGACATGTCCATCCGGTCCAAGCGCAAGGATGTAGGGCTGCGCACCGGCTGTCGGGATGCGATGCTCGCGTATCCGGTAGCGTAATGGTGCGCCTCGCATGGCCCGGCCGATCCGCGTCATACCGAACCGGTGCCCTTCAGCAATTGCCCCGCACATGCGCCGGTGGCGACGCCGTTTTCAAACGCCACCTGGCCATTGACGATCGTCGCGGCGATGCCCTCCGCCTTCTGCACCAGCCGTCGCGCGCCGCCGGGCAGATCGGCTTGCACCACCGGCATGGTCGGCCGCACCGTGTGTTCGTCGAACAACACCAGGTCAGCCGCGAAACCGGTCCGCACCAGGCCCCGATCGTTCAGCTCCCACGCCGCCGCATTATCGAATGTCAGCTTGCGCACCGCCTGTTCCAGCGTGAACGCCTGCCGCGCGCGCACCCAGTAGCTGAGCATGTGGGTTTGCAGCGACGAACCCATCTCCTGGCACACATGCGCCCCGGAATCCGAGAACGTCGTCAGGGTCCAGGGATGCCGCAGCATGTCCAGCACGTCGTCGCGCCCCTCGTTCACCAGCGGCTGCACGAAGACCTGGTCCTCGTTCGCCAGCATCAGGTCGAGCATCACTTCCACCGGGTGTTTTCCCCGAGCCGCCGCCAGCGAGGCAACGGTCGGATCGTTCCATTCCACGTCGCGCATGGCGAACAGGTTGGTATAGTCGGGCTTGCGAGGGTCGGTGGTCGCCGCGCCACCGCCCTGGAACACGTTGTCACGCGGCTTCATCCTGTCTTCGTCGGCAACAAGCTGATGCCGCACCGCGGGATCGGCCATCCGGCGCTGCTGTTCTTCCACCGGCAAAGCACGCAATTCTTTCCAGTGCGGCAGGGCATCGAATGGCAGGTAGGACTTTAGCGCGAAGATCGCGTTGATCGACTTGGTGGTGGTCTGGCCGAACATCCGCGCGCCGGCGGCGATGCTGCGATCCAGGTAATCGAGCTGGTAACGGTAGGAATTCGGTGCCTCGCCCTGCCGGGTCGAAATCGTGCCGAACATCACCGGCCGGCCTGACTCGAGCGCCACCTGCTGCAACCGGTCGAGGAACACGCGCTGCGCCGGCCCGCCGGAAACGTCAGGTCCCACCTGGAAGACTCCCGCATCCAGCTCGGCCATCGCGCCGACCAGCGCGTCGATCTCGCTCCATTCCGCAATCCGGCTGGCGACGGGCGTGTCGTCCGGCGTGACATGGGTGCCGGCCCGGGAGCTGGAAAATCCCATCGCACCGGCGCGCACCGCTTGCTTCACCGCGTGCATCATGCGCGCGATGTCGTCGTCCGTGGCCGGCTCGGTCAGCGCACGCTTGCCCATCACGTACATGCGCAGCGCCGAGTGGCCGATATAGGCGCCGTAGTTGAGCGCCTTCGGCAGGCGTTCGACGGTGGCGAGATAGTCCGGGAAGGTTTCCCACTGCCAGTCGATGCCGGAGAGCATTGCTTCCAGCGGAATGTCCTCCACGGCGGTCAGGCAGCGGGCGAACCATTCGCGTTCGGCCGGCGGGCATGGCGCGAGCGCGAAGCCGCAATTGCCCATGATCACGCTGGTAACCCCGTGCCAGCAGGAGCATGTGCCCTGGCGATCCCAGTTCACCTGCGCGTCCATGTGGGTGTGGCCGTCGATGAAGCCGGGCGCGACGATCAGGCCGTCGGCGTTGATCGCGCGTTGCGCCGGCGCGCGGATGCGGCCGATTTCCACGATGCGTCCGCCGGCGATGCCGACATCGGCACGGTAGCGGCCCATGCCGGACCCATCGACGATGGTGCCATTCCGGATGACGAGGTCCAGGGTCATGGTCGCTCCTCCTGCCGTGTTTTCTTCTGGCGATGACGCTACCAGCGGCTCCGCCCGTCGTCACCCGCACCACGGCGAGATGACCTGGCACCGAACGCCGCCATGTGCACCATTTTTGCCCAGGTCGGCATTGAGTTCCGTGGGCGGCGAGCGTCCGCCACCAGAAAGGTCCTTCGGAACATGCCTATGGGCCCTGGGCGCGACGCTGGCTTGCCTGGTCATTGCGCCGCCACGCTACGCCTCGGGCCACGGCGGTCCGGAGTCGTTGCCCATCCCGGCGCGCTGAGCTTGGGTCGCGGAACAACGAAGACCGTCGCTGGCGAGCGGCCCGATTGCGGCTGCGACGGCATTGGTATCATGATCCTCCGGTTGGCGACGAACCGGGAGGATCGCCCATGACAAAGACACCGCAACTCCGTTCGCTGGGCGAGCGGCTGGGGACCGAGGCAATTGGCATCGACCTGTCGAAGCCACCCGACGCGGCAGAATTTGCCTGGATCGCCCAGGCTTTCTCCGAACATCCGGTATTGGTGTTCCGCGATCAGAACCTTGGCGCCGCCGAGCTCGCCGCCTTCGGCCGTCGTTTCGGCACACCGCGCAGGCACGCGCTGATCAAGTACCGCCATGCCGAAAACCCGGATGTCTCCTGGCTCACCAATGTTGACGAGGCGGGCAAGGTGGATTGGTACGGCGTCAAGCGCGCCACCGATTGGCACACCGACTCGACCTACGAGGACGCACTGCCACTGCTCGCCATCCTGCACGCGAAGCAGGTGCCGTCGGACAAGGGCGGCACGATGTTCGCGGACATGGCGGCCGCCTACACGGCGCTGCCCGCGGCGCGGAAGGAACAACTCGACCGCCTGACCGGCTTGCACGGCCGCCACACCGGTCCTGCCGGCGAGAAGCTGTACGGCGATTTCAAGGGAGTGACCGAAAAGCAGTATCGTGAAGTGGCATGGCCGGCGGTCGTTCGGCACCCGGTGACCGACCGGCCGATCCTGTTCGTCAACCCGATGCACACGCATGGCTTCGCCGGCATGGCGCGCGACGAAGCCTGGCCGCTGATCGAGGAACTCGCCGCGCACGCGACACAAGAGCGCTTCGTCTATTACCACCACTGGCGGGTCGGCGACGTGCTGATGTGGGACGAGCGGGCGACGATGCATCGTGGTGCCGGCGATTCCCGCCCCGACGAGCCTCGCGTCATGCTACGCACGATCGTCTATGCGAATTGAATGCGCCGTGGCAGCGGCCTCGATGATGCCAGTCAGGCTGAAAAGGCTCTAACCTTCCCCACGCGGCGGCCACTCCGGCTTGTGATACCCGAGCGGCACCGAAGGCCGCGCCCAATACGGCGGCGTTTCGGACAATCCCACCACGGGCCGCAAATGCCGCAACTGCCCCGACGGCGTCTCCGACACCATCGACCAACGCTCCAGCTCTTCCGGTGCGAACTCGGCTGGTGCGTCGCGGGCCGCGCTCTCCGGCACCTCGCCCAGATCGACGATCCATTTTCCCACCTGCGCCAGCGAGATGCGCACCAGCCAACTGCCACCTTCCCGCGCGCGCCGGCCCAGCGCGACCATCGCGCCGAACGCCATCAGGTAGCCCGTGCAGTAGTCGATCGCGGAGACCGGATAGAACTGCGGCCCGGGCGTCTTGCCCGGTACGACCTCGGCCTGGCGCGACGTGATGCCGCTGACCGTCTGCACCACGGTGTCGAACCCTCGGCGTGACGCCCACGGCCCGGCGTGGCTGAACGCGCAGAGCGACACGTAGACCAGGCCCGGTCGGATCGCCGCCAATTCTTCGGGCGACAGCCCACGCCCGCCCAGCGTCCCCGGCCGGTAGCCCTGCGAGAACACATCCGCCTCGCGCACCAGCCCACGCAGCGTGTCGACATCGCGTTGCTCACGCAGATCGAGATGCGCCGACAGCTTGCCGTGCCCGGTATCGAACTCCTGATACCCGAGGTTCGGCAGATGCGGCGCGGTGATCTTCAACACGTCCGCGCCATGCTCCGCCAGCGTGCGCGCGCAGGTCGGGCCGGCCAGCACGCGCGTCAGGTCGAGCACGCGGACGCCCGATAGCGGCCGTCCACCCGCGGGCAAAGGCTCGGCCGGGGCGTCGCCGATGCGCACGATCTCCAGCAGCGGCAATGCGGCGATGGCGGCGGCCTGCGGATGCTGCGCCCATTCCGCGTGTGTCCGCACCATGCCGCCGGCGCCCTTGGCGGCAACGATCGCCTCCTCCAGGTCGGCGGCGTTCCAGTTCAGCACCGCGCGCGCCACCGCCGCACGATCTTCCGCAACGCCGAGCACACCGAGTGCGGCGGCGCGATGATTGGGGAAGTTGCAGTGCAGATAGCTCCAGCGGCCATCCTTGGTCGGGTAGACGCCCATGATGCTGTTGCGCGCATGCGAAACCTCGCCGTCGCCCAGCTTCATGTAGTGCCCGCTGCGCAGCGACGCCGCGGCCTGCCGCAGGTCGACCGCAACGGACTGGCGTCGTCCGGTCCGCATTTCCCATAGCGCAGAGGCGGCAAGTCCGGTCGCTGCCAGCGTCGCGGCGCCGGCCACGCCGACGCGGAACGGGGTCGGTATGACGGGGTCGGTGCCGCCGGTGAACGTCACCGTGTCCGCACCATCGGCGGACCAGCCGGCGACCGGCAGGATCGTCTGTAGGGCAGCGTGCGGCGTGGTCATGGTTTCCCCCCGTCAATTGCAGCTTGCGGGATCATGCCCGGTCCCCGGGACGTGTGCTATGGGTGGATCAGGGTTGCCGTTCGGTTGATGACGAACGCTTCGTGGCGTTCGAGGAAATCGAGCGTGACCTCGGCGAATGCTTCGGGGCGCTCGGTGCTGATCGCGTGCCCCGCGTCGTAGACAAAGACCAGATGGCAATTGGGCAGCTTCTCCTTGTAAAGGCGTCCCAGACCCGGTGGCATCAGCCCGTCATGCGTGCCGAACAAGACCAGCGTGGGCACCTCCAGGCGGCGCATGGCCGTTTCCAGATCGCTGTCCCGATCCGGGCCGCGCACGCGCATGAAGAGGGCCCGCGTCTGGGCCTGCGCCACCGGATCTTGCGCGGGCCGCGGCGGCTGGCGTTCCGGATGTGCGTAGCGGAGCCGCGCGATCTGTTCCGGCGAACCCGACGGTAGCTTGTGCCCTTGCGGACGAATCGCCGCCGGCGCCTCCAGCACCAGCGCCGACACAAGCTCCGGCTGTTGCGCGGCCATCCACAGCGCCACCCGGGCGCCAAACGACGTGCCAAGCACATTGCAGGACTCGATGCCCAGGGCGCGGATCGCGGCACGCATTGTCGTGGCCATTTCCGCCGTGGTCTGCGTCCGCGTGTTCTCCGGCGAACGGCCGAATCCCGGCATCTCGAATGCGATGACTCGATGGTGTTGGCTCAGCAGGTCATGGCCGCGCGTCAGGCTCAGCCCACTGGCGCCGTGCAGATGGATGAGCGGCGTGCCCCGACCCGCCTGCATGGTGCGGATGCGAAAGCCGTCGGCCTCGACGAAGCCTTCGGTGAACGAAGCAGCGATCTCGTTGGGTGCCACGTTCCGGCTCCTGTCAGATGTCGCGGATGCGCGGCAGGACTTTGCGCCCGAACAGGTCCAGCGCGTCCATCATCGCGTCGGTGTCGCCGGCGCCGGGGTCCTGCAACGACAGGTCGAGCACGCCGGCGCCGATCGTGTCGCGGCAACGCCTGATTTGCTCTACCACCCGGTCCGGTCCGCCGCAGAAGCTGATCGGCAGCACGCCGCCAACATTGGCGGGCCGCTTTTCGCCGGCAATGTTGCGCGTGGTGTCGGCTTGCAGCAGCGCGTCGCGCAGTCCCGCGCGCACCGGGAACGGCGCCTGCTCGTCCCGCCGCTGCAATGCATGCTCTGCCGCGTCGTCGGTTTCACCGAGGATCATGTTCGCCCGGTAGATGATGTCGTCGGGTCCCGGCGCCCAGCCGTATTGGGCGCACTGCTGGCGGTAGTAGGTGGTCGCCTGACCCATCGATGCGAAGTTTCCGTACGATACGCCAAGGCCGCAATGATGGCGCGCGGCGAACGCTCCGGCTTCGGCGCTGGTGCCCAGGACATAGGTCGGTGCCGGCGGTTGCTGCGGGCGCGGCCAGATCGATACGGTACGATATTGGAAGTACCGGCCCTGCCAGCCGAACGGCTGCGGCTCTGCCCAGGCCTTGAGGATCAGCTCCATGCCCTCGTCGGTACGCTCGCGCGCTTCCGACGGGTTCAGGTCGTAGCTGAGGTATTCGTTGGTGGTGCCGCGCAGCAGGCCGACGACGATGCGGCCTGGCGACAGGGTGTCGAGCATCGCCAGTTCCTCGGCGATGCGGATCGGGTTGGCGGTCGGCACGATCGGGCCGAGCAGGGCGATCTTGATGTTGGGAACGCGTGCGGCGAGCCA
>JBEKNT010000138.1:0-15252 GCA_049522565.1 Acetobacteraceae bacterium | reverse complement strand
GACCCCTCCCCCCACCCCCCACCCACAAGGGGAGGGGGAGCCGCCTTATCTCCGGCAATCTCCACAGTTTCATTCAGGGCGGGTCGTCCGCCAGCCGGTGGCCAACTCGCAATGACAAATGGCCGCATGACGAACGGGCGCCTGGCCTCGCCGTGCCTTGAAGAGTGCATGTTATGAACGACGCTGCCCCGCTCGCCGCAACCGCCATCGACCCGATCACCACCGAACTGATCGGCAGCGCGCTCTCCTCCATCGTCGAGGAAATGGGCGAGGCGCTGATCCGCGCCTCCTACTCCACCAACATCAAGGAACGCCGCGACTGTTCCACCGCGCTGTTCGACGTGCACGGCAACACGCTGTGCCAGGCCGAACACATCCCGATGCATTTGGGCAGCTTCCTCGGCCTGATCCCGCACATCATGCGAAGGCATCCGATTGCGGACATGCGACCGGGAGATGTCTTCTGCGGCAACGACGCCTATGAGGGCGGCGGCACGCATCTGCCCGACATCGTCCTCGCCGAGCCGGTCTTCGTCGACGGGAGAATCATCGCCTTCGCCGTGAACCTGGCGCATCACGCCGACTTCGCCGATCGCGGCCACGCGCATATCTACCAGGAGGGCCTGCGCATTCCGCCGGTCCGCCTCTATCGCGCCGGCGACCTTCAGAACGACGTGATGCAACTCATCCTGCTCAACTGCCAGGTTCCGCGCGAGCGCCTGTCCGACTTCCGCGCGCAGATGGCGGCGAACCGGCTGGGCGTGCAGCGCCTGACCGCGCTGTGCGAGAAATACGGCCGCCGCACCGTGCTGGCTGCCGGCGATGCATTGCAGAACTACGCCGAACGCAAGATGCGCGCGGGCATCGCGGTGATACCCGACGGCACGTATCGCTTCGCCGACCGCTACGACTGTCCGGAAATCGACGGCGAGCTCGACATGTCCTGCGAGATCACCGTCGCTGGCGAGGAGATGCACCTGCACTTCGACGCCGCCCCGCAAGTGCGCGCCGGACTCAACATGACCTACACCGCATTGCTCTCCACGGTGTACTACGCGGTCAAGGCGCTGGTGGATCCGAGCATTCTGCCGAACGCCGGACTGGCGCGCCCGCTGCACGTCACCGCGCCGCAGGGCACCATCGTCAACTGCGTACATCCCGCGGCGGTGAATGGCCGGCTGGGTGCGTGCCAGCGCGTGGTGGACCTGATCCACGGCGCACTGTCCACCGCGGTGCCGGAGCGGGTGATTGCCGCGACCAACGGCGCCTGCACCTCGATCACGTTCGCCGGGCATCAGCCGCGCGACAATGCGCTGTGGGTCTATCTGGAAACCATCGGCGGCGGCTCCGGCGCGCGTGCGACCAAGGACGGGCTGGACGGCGTCCACGTGCACATGACCAACACGTCGAACCTGCCGGTAGAGGCGCTGGAAATCGAATATCCGCTGACCCTGCTGCGCTATGAACTGGTGGATGGCTCCGGCGGCCCGGGCCGGCACCGCGGCGGCATGGGCCTGCGCCGCGTCTATCGCGCCGAGGCCGCGTGCCGCGTGCGGGTGGACATCGCGCGCCGGCTGTCCGCGCCCTGGGGGTTGTTCGGCGGGATGCCGGGCGGCAAGGCCGCGGTGGTGCTGCGCAATGGTGCAGAGCCGCTGGACCACGGCAGCGGCGGCCTGCGCGCCGGCGAGATCATCGAGGTGGTGACCGCCGGATCCGGCGGTTATGGCCCCCCGGCGGAACGCAGTCCCGAGGCGGTGCAGCAGGACGTTGCGGAGGGACGGATCGAGGCGGCGACCGCGGCGGCGGTGTATGGTGCAAGGTAGACCTGTCGATTACCTCTCCAGCGAAGCGGCGGAAGCGATACGTCAGCGCACCGTTCCCAGACCCTCCAGCGGCACCACCTGTCCTGCCAGCGTGTTGCCGGTCAGCTCGGCGTCGGTCTGTGTCAGGTTGTGCACGAAGTCGGTCGCCTTCGGCAGCAGATTGGTGAAGCTGTTGTCGCGGATCACCAGCGACGTCGTCGGATTGCTCACGCCCTCGGCGCCGATCGACACCGCTGTCGTTTCGTTGTCGGCCTGCGGTCCCTTGCTCAGCGTGTTGTGCTCCATCAGCAGGTCGCCGCCGTTCGGCACATCGACCAGGTAGCTCGCATTGCCGGTCGGCCCGTCGGAAATGTCGTTGCCGCGCAGCACCGTGCGCCGCGCGCGCGACTTGATGTCGTGGCCCTCATGCGTGCCGGTGAAGTGCGAGTCCTCCACATCCAGCAACCCGATCGCACCGACATAGATGCCGTGCGCGCACGCCGCGACACAATTGCCGTTGCCGCTGAACTCGCTTTTGATGATACGGATGGTGCTGTGCGGCGTGGCTGCGGTCAGGATGCCCTCCTCGTTGTCGATGAAGCGGCTGCCTTCGACCGTCAGATTGCCGCCCTCCGCGCGGATGCCAGCCCCATTGTGATCCCGCGAGGCGGCATGGGTGAAGGTGATGCCGCGCACCGTGATGTCGTTGCCGTCGATGACGAAGATCGCTTTGCCCTGACAGGTCTTGCCGGTGAACACCACGCCCGGCGCCCGCGCCGCAATGGTCAGCCGGTTGGCACGCCATACGGCGCAGTCGTCGTACTCGCCCGGATCGATCAGCACGGTATCGCCATTGCGCGCCGCGAAGGCAGCCCGGCTCGGCAGCGTCATCGCGCGACCCGGACCGACCTCCAGGTTTCCCCCACCCTCGATGCCGATCCTGACCGGCCCGCAACTCGCGAGCGTCACCGCCAGCAGCAGCGCAGTGAGCGGTATGACACGCGCGGACATGTCAAACGGCCGGCTTAGGGCAATGCCGGCCGCCACGCATCGGCGAACCCGCGGACGCGCGGCAACAGGATCATGCCCCACGGGCTCGGCAACGGCCCCAGCTTCACATGCACCAGCGCCGGCGCATTCGACGCGAATGCCAGGCGCAGCGATTGCTCCAATCGCTCGGGGGTATCGGCGCGGAACGCCGCCATGCCGAAGCTCTCGGCAAACTTGACGAAATCCGGGTTGGTCAGGTCGCAGGCGATCAGCCGGTTGCCGTAATGGTCCTGCTGGATGCGGCGCACATTGCCGAACGCACCGTCGTCGAACACCACGACGACGACCGGCAGATTGTGCCGCATCGCGGTGGCGAGTTCGGCCGACTGGTACATGAAGCCGCCGTCGCCGGTCGCCAGCACCACCTTGCGTCCGGGCGCCGCGGCCTGCGCGCCGAGCGCCGTGCCATAGCCCCAGCCGAGCGTGTCCTGATAGCCGGGTGAAAGAAAAGTCCGAGGCGCCGGCACGGGAAATGCCAGCCGGCTGGCGAAGCCGACCTGCGTCACCTCCTCGACATAGATGCCGTCCTGCGGCAGCGCCGCGCGGATCGCGCGCAGGAAGCCCATCTGCGGCTCGATCCGCGTCAGGCGCTCGGCGAATGCCGCGTGCACCGCCGCCAATTCCGCGTCGCGATGCCGCGCGTGGTTATGCGCCGGCAGCTCGGCCAGCAGCGCGCGCAGCACGGTGGCGGCGTCGCCGACCAGAGCGCAGGCGGGGCGGCGAAAGCGGTTGATCTCCTCCGGGTCGATATCCAGCCGGACGATCGGCAGCTTGTCATCGACGCCCCACACGCTCTGCTGCCAATACAGCCGGGTGCCGACCGCCAGCACGGCGTCGGCGTCCTGCCACAGCGCGTGGCCCTCGGTGAACGACATCGCCAAGGGATGCGTGGTGGGAATCACGCCGCGGCCGCGGCGGAACGAGCTCACCGGCGCTTGCAACGCTTCCGCCACGGCCTGCACCTCCGGGCCGGCATCCAGCGCGCCGCCGCCCACGACGATCAGCGGGCGCTCCGCCTTGCCCAGCAGTTCGGCGGCGCGTTGCACGGCAACGGGATCGACCGGCGGTGCGGTCGGCGATGCGACCGGGGGGAAAGCGACTTCGCCCGCGGTCCCCCACACGTCGATCGCGCATTCCAACGCCACCGGCCCCGATCGGCCGCCGCCGGCGATGCGGATTGCCTCATCCACCAGCGCGGGCGCCTCGTACGGCGTGCGGATGCGCGCGGCGTGGCGCGTGATGTGGCGCAGCAGGCCGAGCTGGTCGTGGATCTCGTGCAGATGGCCGTGGCCCTGGTCGATGGCGAACGACGCGATCTGCCCGACCAGCGCGATCACCGGCGCGCCCATGCCATAGGCGGTGAGCAACGCGGCGGATGCGTTCAACAGTCCCGGGCCGGGCACCACGGCGAAAGCCTGCGGCTTGCCGGTTACCAGCGCGGCGCCGAGCGCCATGTAGGCGGCGGTTTGCTCGTGTCGGGAGTGGATGACGCGCAGCCGGTCGCCGGCTTTGTGCGCGGCATCGAACAGGTGGTCGTTGTGCACGCCAGGCAGGGCATAGAGCGTGTCGATGCCGTGCTGCAGCAGGCTCTCGATCACCGCCTCGGCGGTTGTCAGTCGTGCCATCGTGGCGGTCTTCCCCGGTGAGTGGCCGTGAGTATAGCGGGTACCGCCTGGTGGGTGCATATGCGGGTGCGACCTTCCGGGTTATCGGGGGGCCGCAGCCGCGATAAGCAAGTATTTTTAACACAGAGCGCGCAGAGAAGCAGCTTAAGCCACAGAGCACACTGAGAAGAAGTTATTTGACCTGTGCTGCATGGTTCGTTTTGGACAGGGCGGCGGGCAGTAACTACCTCTGCGCAACTCTGTGGCTTAAGCGGGCGCTGGGCGACGCGGCGGGGGCTTTGCCGCTCTACCGGCGCGCTCTCGGCGGCTTCGAGCGGGTGCTTGGCAAAGAGCATCCGCACACGCTCACCAGCGTGAGCGACTTGGCCGGATGCATGCGGGCGCTGGGCGACGCGGCGGGGGCTTTGCCGCTGTACCGGCGCGCGCTCGACAGCCACGAGCGCGTGCTCGGCAAGGAGCATCCCAATACGCTCATCAGCGTGGGCACTCTTGCCCAGTGCCTCCGTGTGCTGGGCGATACGGCGAGGGCCTTGCCGCTCTACCGGCGCCCGCTCGGCGGCTTCGAGCGAGTGCTTGGCAAGGAGCATCCGCACACGCTCACCAGCGTGAGCGACTTGGCCGGATGCATGCGGGCGCTGGGCGACGCGGCGGGGGCTTTGCCGCTCTACCGGCGTGCCCTGGAGGGCAGCGAGCGCGTGCTCGGCCTGGAGCATCCGCGGACCCGACCCTTCGCCGCCAACCTCGCAGCGCTGCTCGCCGCTATGGACGATTCGCCCGGCGTGCAACCGCCCAAGCCAGCGCAGCCGGGCTGGGCACTGGGTGCAACGCCGCTCATGGCGCTACCTGGTTCGGCCGGCCTTGGCTACAGCCTGGACCTGGCGGGGTTGCTCTCGCAGGTGGCAGAGCCTGCGCCACCGCCGCCGACATCCAAGGCCTCCAGCGGCGAATAATCCGCTCCGCCAAGCGATCTGGTTCCGCTTCGCACCGCCGCGCTCGGCGTCAGCCGGGCTCGCTCTCGGCATCCAATCGCAATCCCGCGCGGGCCGGCACCATTGCATAGCGGCAACCGGAGGCTCCCGATGACCACGAGCGACGTCGTTCGGACCAAAATCGACGGCGACATCAAGCGGCAAGCCAGCGCCGTGCTGGCGGGGATGGGGATGAGCGTGTCCGATGCCGTCCGCCTGCCGCTCACGCGCATTGCCGGCGACAAGGCCCTGCCGTTCGATCCGTTCCCCCCCCCCAACGAGCAGACCGTCACGGCGATGCGGGAAGCGCGGCACGGCAAGCTGCCCAGCTTCAACAGCGTCGATGCCCTCATGCGCGACCTGCATGCGAAGGATCGATCCGCACCGGAACCTGCAAGCGCGACGAACCCCGCCAACGCCAAAGCTCATATCGTGATGAATGCGTCGAGCCTGGCCCGCACCAGCAACGCGACATCCGGCGTGATCGCGGCACCCGCGTAAGACACCGGCCGTGCCTGAGTATCGATGCTCCGGATATGGCTGGTCAGCACCTCGCCCACGACCGGCAGACCATCCGGCAACACAACGCTGGTCGGGAACGGCCGGACGCGCGACGTGATCGGGCAGACCACCGCGAAGCCGGTGTTCTCGGTGAAGACCTTCGACGAAAGCACCAGCGCAGGTCGCCGTCCGGCGTGCTCACTGCCCTTGGTCGGGTCGAAATCCGTCCAGATCAGATCGCCGGCGTCAGGCATGTAAGCCGGCGGAGGTATCATTCGACGACCTCGCGGCCAACGTCGGGACCCCAATCGAACGCCCCGGCGTATTCCGCGCGCCACTCTGCGGCGCTGCGGCCGCGGAACATCTCGTCCAGCGTAACCTTCGGAACGACGCGCCGGATCAGCACCTCGCCGCCCCGCGCTTCGATCTCGACCTGATCGCCTGCCCGGATGCCGGCGGCTCTGACGACGTCGCCCGGGAACCGGATGGCCAGATTCTTGCCCCAGCGACCGACGATACTATGCGACATGCCCGCTGCTCCGCTGCCAGGATATCCCTGGCATATCCCGCCGCGCCCCAAAAGCACGCCAGCGGCCTCGCCCATCCGTGAATAGAGCGGATCGCTCTCGCAACCCGATGGCAGGACGCCGTGCGACGGGTGAACGATCGGTGAACCGCATCAGGCGGGCACATGCCGCAGCGCGTCCAAGGCGCGAACCACCCTTGATCTGCCCTCACGCTTCCCGCACATCCGGCACTCACCCCAACGCAAGCTCGCAGCTCCCACCGCCATGCCCGCCACCCCCGACGACCTCTTCGCCCTGCTCGATCGCCTCGACATCGAACACAGCACGGTGACGCATCCGCCGTTCTTCACCGTGGAGGAAGGCCGCCCCTGGCACGACCAGATCCCCGGCCTGCATTGCAAGAACCTGTTCATCAAGGACCGCAAGGGCGGCGTCTGGCTGGTCGTCATGCCGGGGGACAAGCGCGCCGACCTCGGCCGGCTGGAGAAGACCGTCAGCGCGCCGCGCTTTTCCTTCGCCAGGCCGGAGGTGCTGCGCGACGTGCTGGAGTTGACGCCCGGCGCGGTCACCCCGTTCGGGCTGATCAACGACCGGCAACGGCGGGTCACGGTCATCCTCGACCAGGACATGCTCGACAGCGAGTGGGTGAATTTTCACCCCCTGCACAATGCCGCTTCGACCACCCTGCGCTCCGCCGACCTGGTGCGTTTCGTCCGCGCGCTCGGCTATGACCCGATCATCGTGCAACTGCTGGAGCCGGTCTCCGGCAACTGACCAGCCTGCGGCGTGGCAGCCGCGGCCGCGGAATCGCGCGTCCAAAGGAACGTCAGCTCGTGCTTGTTATGCCAAAGGTGCATCACCCGGGCGCCGTCGATCGCTGCCAGCGCTTCGGCGGTGGCGTGGTCCGTCTCGCCCTGGAACTTGATCGTGCAGACGATGTGCCGTGCCGCGCCGGCGTCCAGCCAGCGGCGCAGCAGAGCCAGCAGGCGCGCCGGATAGGCGACCACGTCGCAGCACAGCCAGTCCACCGGTTCGGGCGCAATGGCGAAAGCGCTCTCCTGCCGCACCGATACACCAGGCATGGCCGCCACCGTCGGATCGAGTGGCGCCTTGTCCACCGCGGTCACGCGGGCGCCGAGTTTGGCGAGCGCCCAGGTCCAGCCGCCCGGAGCGGCGCCGAGGTCGATGCAGGTGTCTCCGGGGGCGGGCCAGCAGCGGCGCAGGGCACAAGCCTCCCAGAATTTCAGGTAGGCGCGGCTGGGCGGCCCGGTGCGGTCCTCGACGAAGCGGCAGACGCCGTTGGGGAAGGGGCTGGTCTTGCTGGGGCTCGCCAGCAGCCGGTCCTGCGCCAGCAGCGTCCAGGCGCCGAGATGCGCGGTCGGCGCCGCCGCCGGAAACGTCAGGTCGCGCGATTTTACCGGCGGAAGCTGTGCCTCGATCAGTGCCGTGCGGCGGTGCAACGCGGTGGGATAAGCCGACCAGTTGCGCTGCATGGCGCGCAACGCGTCCGCCGCGGCTTTGACCGACGGCGCGGCGATCTCCCGCGGTGCGGTCCAGGTGTCGAGTGCCCAGGCGGCCCGCACCGGCGGATCGGGCGACAGCGCCAACCGGCCGTGCCACGTCTCGACCGTGACGCCGCGGCGCGCCAGCTCCTCGGCCAGCGGGGCCGCGTAGTCTTCGGCTGCCAGATACGCCGCGCGGATCATGGGTCTCGCTCCGGGATGTCAGAGGCCCTTACCATCGGCCGCGCGGTCTTTTGATCACCACCGCCACGTGTCATTGCGAGAAACTAACTCCCTCTTTCTCGTCCGCGGCCGACGCGGTTTCATTCAGGGCGGGTCGGCCGCCGCCGGCCGGTGGTCAACGCGCAATGACACGTGGCGGTGGGTGTGCTCATCGCGCGCGCCATGCCGACAGCAGCAGCAGCGCCCAGCCGAGCATCAGCAGCGTGCCGCCGATCGGCGCCACCACTCCGAGCGACACATTGCTCAGCGCCAGGGTATCGACCGCACCGCAGAACAGCAGCAGCCCCAGCGTGAACGCGGCGCCGGCCGCGTCGGCCAGCCTGCCGCCGCGGGGCGCCCACAGGCCGCAGAACAGCAGGGCCAGCGCATGCCAGCCCTGCATCTCGTCGGCGCTGCGCAGCATGGTCAGGCGGGCGGGGCCGATCGCCTCCAGCCCATGCGCCGCCACGGCCGCCATCGCCACGGCGAGCAGCCCGGCCAGTGCGCCCAGCCCGATCCAGAGTCTCGCCATGTGCTCCGCCAACCTTGTTCCGTTTCACCGCCGCCGCCTATACCATCGGGCATCATGCCGCGCGGCGACCTGTATCCCGAGATCGGCCCGTTCGAGACCGGCTATCTGCCGCTCTCCGGCGGCCATGTCATGTATTGGGAGCAGGTGGGGAATCCGCGCGGGCGGCCGGCGCTGTTCCTGCATGGCGGGCCCGGGGCCGGCGCCGGGGCGGTGCACCGCCGCTTCTTCGATCCGGATTTCTGGCGCGTGGTGATCTTCGACCAGCGCGGCGCCGGGCGCTCCCGGCCGCTCGGCAGCCTGGAGAACAACACCACCGACGACCTCGTCTCCGACATCGAGACGCTGCGGCGGCATCTCGGCATCGAGCGCTGGGTGCTGTTCGGCGGCTCCTGGGGGTCCACGCTGGCACTGGCTTATGCCCAGGCGTATCCCGAGCGGGTGCAGGGCTGCGTGCTGCGCGGCGTGTTCCTGGGGCGGCCGCATGAGGTCGATTGGTTCCTGCACGGCATGGCCGCGGTGTTTCCCGACGCCTACGCCAACTTCACCGGCTTCCTGCCGGAGGCCGAGCGCGGCGACATCCTGGGCGCCTATCTGCGGCGACTGACGCATCCGGACCAGTCGGTGCACCTGCCGGCGGCGCGGGCATGGTCGGTGTATGAGGGATCGTGCAGCACGCTGATGCCGAGCCCCGAGACCGTCACGTCGTTCGCGCAGGACCGCACGGCGCTGGGCCTGGCGCGGATCGAGGCGCACTACTTCGTCAACGCGCTGTTCCTGCCGCCGGAGGGATTGCTCGGGCGGATGGACGGCATCAGCCACATCCCGGCGGAGATCGTGCAGGGGCGCTATGACATGATCTGCCCGGCGCGCACCGCGTTCGAGCTGGCGGGGGCATGGCGGGCGGCGCGGCTGACGATCGTGCCGGATGCCGGCCATTCCGCGTTGGAGCCGGGTATTCGCCGCGCCCTGGTGGCGGCGGTGGACCGGTTCCGGCATGGACGGTAGGCGGGGCAAATGACAGTGTCGGAGGCAGGTCATGCGGCCGCGGACCGGCTATAATCCGAAGCGAAAGATGGCGTCGGCCGATCTGCTGACCCCGGTGGAGCGCGCTGCGTTGGCCAGCCGTGCAAGCTACGGCGGTAATCCGGAACACAAGCATTCGCGCGGCGACTATGGGCTTACGCCGCCGGCCAGTCCACGGCCGGCCAAGACCTTGTGCGATGGCGAACGGCCAATCCTGAAGGCAGAGGCAACCGCGCTTTTGCCGGCCGGCCTGCGCAAGGGGACCACGAGCGCGACCACCGCGGATGGCTGGCCGCAGAACATCTGGTCGGTGTCGGACGCTGGCGAGGTGTTCGAGGCCCAACTCGAAAACCCTGCCCAGGGAACCTATCATGGCTACCCGATGCCGGAGGACGACGATTTTCGCCGGCTTGTCCTGAAGGAATGGAAGGCGCGTGGTTGATACGCTTGCCATCGAAGCTGACTGGGAGACGCTGCAAAGCGGCACGCCCGAGGAGCGTGCGTGCTTCGCCGCCATCGGGATCCGTCACGGCAAGCTCTGGCTGACCGAGGCCGAAGACACGCTCGTCAACCGGGTGCGGAACAAGGTGCACCTGTCCGCTTACAGACTGGCGGAATGGCTCGCCTGGAACTGGTGGCGGTTGCGGTGGGAACCAAAGACGCAACCCGCGGATTGGGGTCTCGCGCATCGCATGGCGACGATCGGCGGCGGATACATCTGGCCAAACATCACAGTATTTTCGGATGGCGAGCAGGTGTTTTTAGCGGCCAGACCTACGATGCAGCGCTCGACGGAGCCGCTGCGCTACATTGCCGATATGCTGGCGGTCGTGCGTGCCAGCGCTTTCGAGGACGCGGTCGACGGGTTCATCGCACAGGCACTGGGGCAGTTGCGCGACGAAAACCTGGTTGGGACCAACCTGGAGCACCTTTGGGAAGACGTCTGCGCGGAACGGGCCGACGTCCTGCTCTCGACACGGCGCAAATTCGAAGCGTTGCTAGGGTTTGAGCCGGATCAGGCGGACCCGGCCGTGCTCGATGGACTGGCGGCGGACGCCCAGACGCTGGGTGTCTCCGCCATGAGCGAGGTTGCCGCCGACCACGCGCCGGGTGGCAGCGTTCTGACGGCGGCAATCATCCAGGACCTGGCGGCCTCCATGGGCTACGACGCCTCGCCGCGTAACGCTGTTCGGCTGAGATCCGCAACCCACGTCCCGGCCCTTGGTGCGGTGCCGGCGTGGCAGCGCGGGGCCGCGGCGGCGCGCGCATTGCGCGACCAGGAGCGTTTGCGGGCTGCGCCGATCGGCAATTCGCGCCTCGCCAACATGGCAGGCGTCGTTGCTGGCGTGCTGACCGAGCTGACCGGCGGCGCGAGCCTGTCGTTCGCACTTGACGGAAACGTCACGGACAGTCGTGTCGTGCTCAGGTCAAAATGGGAAACCGGCCGTCGGTTTGAACTGGCACGGTTGCTCGGCGATCGCATTACCAGCACACCGGGCGAATGCTTTTTCCCGGCCGCACGATGGGCCGGCACCTACCGCCAGAAGGTGCAGCGATCCTTCGCGGCGGAGTTGCTTAGCCCGTTCGAGGCAGTCGAAGAAATGCTGGGTGGCGACTTCTCCGAGGAGAGCCAGATCGAGGTGGCCCGCCACTTCGATGTCTCGGAGCTCACGATACGCACGTCATTGGTCAACCACGGGCTGATCGACCGGGACGCCCTCAGCATGGAGATGGAAACGGTCGCGGCCTGATGGCTTTGGCCGTCAATGTTCAGAAGGACACTTCAGCATGAAAGTCGGCGTGATCGGGCTCGGGACCATGGGCATGGGGGCCGCCCTGAATCTGCACCGCAAGGGCCACGCGGTAACCGGCTGCGAAATCCGCGAGTCGGTGCGCGCCGAGTTCGTGGCCGCCGGCGGCGCCGCCGTGGTCTCGCCCGCCGCGCTGCCCACGGATCTGGAAGCCGTCGTGGTGTTCGTCATCACCGCCGCGCAGACCGAGGACGTGCTGTTCGGCGCGCAAGGCTGTCTGGCGCGGTTGCAGCCCGGCACGGTGATCCTGTGCTGTGCCACCGTCGCCCCGGAGGCCGCCCGCGCGCTGGGCAAGCGGATTGCCGAGGCTGGCTTCCTGATGCTGGATTCACCCGTATCGGGCGGCAAGACGGGCGCGCAGGCCGGCACCATGACGGTCATGGCGTCCGGCCCGGACGCGGCGTTCGACAAGGCGCAGCCGGTGCTCGACGCGATCGCCGCCAAGGTGTGGAAGCTCGGCGCCGAGCCGGGCATCGGCAGCACGGTCAAGATGGTCAACCAATTGCTCGCCGGCGTGCACATCGCCACCGCGGCCGAGGCGCTGGCGCTGGGCATCCGCGCCGGCGCCGATCCGCGCACGCTGTTCGAGGTGATCTCCTCCTCGGCCGGCAGTTCGTGGATGTGGCAGAACCGGGTGCCGCATATCCTGGACGGCGACGACACCCCGCTCTCGGCGGTGAATATCTTCGTCAAGGACCTGGGGATCGTGCTGGACCAGGCACGGGCGCTGACGTTTCCCCTGCCACTGGCCGCCGCGGCGCATCAGTTGTTTCTCGCAGCGGCGGCCCATGGCGATGGGGCGAAGGACGATGCGTTCGTCATCCGTGTCTGGCAGGCGCTGACCGGGATCGCGCTGCCGAAGAGCGGTTAGCTCAGCTCCCGACGTTGACCACCAGGACGCGGCGATTGCGGGCTTCCGGCGTGTTGGCGGGGGTGGAGACGGCCAGGCCGTCCTCGCCCATGCCGACGGCCTGTAGCCGGGATGCATCGATCTGATACTTGCTGGTCAGGTAGCTGACCACGGCCTCGGCCCGGCGCTCCGACAAGGTCTTGTTCTGGTCGGGCGTGCCGACCGTGTCGGTATGACCTTCAATGCGGAAGTGGTAAGCGGCGAGCGAGGCGTTCCCGAGCGCCTGGCCCAATTGGTCCAGCGCGCGGATCGCCTGTGGCGTCAAGTCCGCGGAGCCGGTGGCGAACTGGATGTTCAGGCTGACCGCCGGCGCCTTGGTCGCAGCCTGCGAGGCCGGCTGTTGCTGTTGCCCGGCGGGTCCGTTGCCGATGCGGATGCCGCGGGTGCCGGTGTTGAGGCCATCGGTCGGCGTCAGCGATTTCACGATCGTGTCGGCGTTGGGGTTGCTTTGCGTCTGGGCGAAGGCCGGGCCGAGCAGGCCGGCCCCGAGCAGTAGCGTGGCGGCTAATGTTGTCCGAGCGGACATGGTGACATCTCCTGATGCAGTCTTGTATCGTCTATAGCACGAATCTCAACTTCGTGACATCGGCCCGCCCGCTCACGGGATCGTGAGCGGCGTCGGCTGTCCGGTAGCGGCGGACGGGCCAACCGGCACTGGCTGAACCCGTTGGGGCTGCCGTCCGCCATCCTGCCCGATATTGCGTTCGCCGGATAGGTCAGCGGTGCGCGTTGACCACCGGCCGGAGGCGGCCAACCCGCCCTGGATGCCACTGCGGCGCTCACCGGGAAGGCGGAGTTCGTTGCTTGCCAGGCAAACCAGGCGGCGACGTGCCGACCAGCCGAGAACCAGGCGGGATCCTGGCCGCTATCGCCGCCGCGATTGTGGGGACCGGGTTGTCATCGATAATGCGCCAGCATGTAGTTCACCAAGGGATTGTCCGATTCGGGCGATAGGTGCCGCTGGAAATGCCGGGTGGGCCGGCCGCGGGTACGCCGGCGCCACGCCGCCGCGTCGAAACTCGCCACGGGCCGCACATCGGTGCGCATCCCGGCAAGCAGGTAGTGCGCAAACAGATCCCGCCGCGCGTGTGGCGCCTCGCCGCACTGCGTCAGATACCAGCTCGGGTCAAACAACGAATTGGGGGAAAACTGCGGCGTGCGCCGATGTGCGAGATAGTGCGCCAGCGGTGACACGTCCGGCGACAGGCAATAGGTGCGGCGGTACCATCCCGGCTCGAAGAACACCACCGGCCGCCGATCCGCGGCTTCGCCGACCAGCAGGTAATGCACCAACGGGTTGACCTGCAAGCGGGCGACCTCGGGATTGGTCGCGGTGTACCATCGTGAGTCGAAATAGAAATTCGGATTTCGTCCCTCCTTCCAGCCGAAGGCGCAGTAATGCGTCAGAGGATCGATTCCGGAACTTAACACGTCGTCGTTCGTGACCTGGTAGTGGTTCTCGTCGAACAGCCCGGCAGACCGGAGCAGTTGAATGTCCGGGGCTGCGCCTTGCGCCGGATCCTGCCCGGGCGTCAGGAAGGGCAGAAGCGGGTCTGTTTCACTGGGGGATGCGGCATTCAAGGGCGAGTGCGCCACCGACCACAGACGCGGGCACGGCGCGAACGCCCGGCTGGCGCGATGCGCCAGGAAATGCGCCAGAGGCGAAGCGGCGTCATCCAGCCGATAGGTAGTCCGGTACCATGCCGGATCAAAATGCGGCCCCGGCCCGATACCAAGCCGTTCACCCCGCATGGCATAATCGAGAATAGCGTTCGTGTTGGCGGCGATGCCGGTCTGCTTCCGGTACCACCGATCGTCGAACCAGGCGTTCGGCATCCGATGTTCCCGGGCGCCGTAGCGGCAATAATGCTCCAGCGGGTCCAGGCCGGCTGACGCAACGTCGGCATAAGTCGCCAGATACCAGTCCGGATCGAACAGGCCGCTTCGGCTTACGGCGGCCTTGCGTTCGGCCACTTCGGCTTGCTGCCTGTATTCGTCGGAGGCGATGAAAGCGGCGCGAACCTGATCCGTGGTGACGCCGCTCAGCAGGGCGTGGCGCCATTCCTCAAGCTCTGTCCCGGCGGGCTCGCGCTGAAGCAGTTCATGGTAGAGCGCCAGGATACAGGTGTCCGTGGCGGCGCAGTCCGCGATGGTTCCGTCCCTGCGATCCGTTGTCGTCGTGGATTGCAACTCCGGACTGCCCGTCACCCGGCTGGCTCCATCCCTTTACCGGCTTCGGCGTATCACGCACCGCCGCAACAGCCGTCCGGAACGGGATTGGCGCGGGTTACCCCGACGATGATGGCACCCCATGTTCCGAGCGGCCGCCCGATCCACGACCACCGGCCCCGTTAGCGACCCGCGTGAACCGCCGGCCGATCAGGCGGCGGCCTGCGTCGCCGCGAAGCTTTCGACCAAGGCCCGCGCCGCTGCCAGTTCCGGCCCGGTGACGATCAGCGGTGCACAGCCGTTCGCTTCCCAGGTGAGCGCAGTCAAATTCGGATACAACACGACCGGGTCGCTGCCGTTGGCGAAGAAACCGCGATTGCCGTTCACATCCAGGAATGACTCGGCCGCCAGGCCGTTGGCCAGCAGTACCCCATGGCGGGGCAATTCCACGTGGTAGTAGTCGATCTCATCGACCTTGATTTGCTCGATCGTGCTGCCGTTCACCAGTCGCTTTGCCGGGATCAGGACATCGTTGACGTAAATGGCATGATCCGGCGATACAAACAGATCGCGATACGGCCGGCCCGGACCGAACGCGCCGGCGCGGATG
>JBEKNT010000137.1:0-15268 GCA_049522565.1 Acetobacteraceae bacterium | reverse complement strand
GGGAGGGGTGCGAGCGCCCCAACGCCGCGGGCGCACGCACCCCTCCCCCCAGCCCCCTCCCTCAAGGGGAGGGGGAGTGTTCTGCGCCTCTCATACTGTCCGCGCGGCTCACACCCTCCGCGCATTTGACACGGCCGCCGCCCGCCAGCGACCATCCCGGCAACCGGGACGCCAACGACGGGGAACTTCATGGACGCACGCGCCAGGACCGGGCTCGCCCCGGCGATCATGCCGAACCTGCATCGCCGCAACCTGCTGGCGCTGGGCGGTGCCGCGGCCCTGGCATCGGGTTTTCCCGCCGGCGCCGGCGCGGAAAGTGGAAAACGCTTCGTCACCGCCAATAACAGCGCCTACGACACGCTGGACCCGCATGTCGTGTTCGATATCGGCCGCATCGCCACGCGGCTGAACATGTACGACTGCCTGGTGCGCTGGGTGGACAATCCGCCGAAGCTCGATCTGTGGCTGGCCGAGAAGATCGATATCGCGCCGGACGCGGTGACCTACACGGTCACGCTGAAGCCGGGTGCGACATTCCATGACGGCGCGGCGGTCACCGCTGACGACGTGGTGTTCTCGATGGAACGCATCCTGGCGATGAAACAGGGCGCCTACGGTCTGTTCAAGGGCGTGCTCGATCCCGGCAGGACCAAGGCGCTGGATGCCCGCACCGTGCAGTTCACGCTGAACCAGCCCTACGCGGTGTTCACCTCCATCCTCGCGGAACTCTGGGTGGTGAACAGCAAGCTGGTGCGCGCCAATGAAAAGTCGGGCGATTGGGGCGCGGCCTGGCTGGCGCGCAACGAGGCGGGCTCGGGCGGCTACAAGCTGCGCCGCTACGATCCGGCGATCGGCTTCCAGGCCGAACGGTTCGATGCGCATTTCGCCGGTTTCGGCCATGCCAACATCACGACGATGGAATTCCGAGTGGTGCTGGAGACCGCCAGCCGGGCGCTCGGCCTGCAAAAGGGCGAGTTCAACACCACCGACGGCTATCTGCCGCAGGACCAGATCAAGCACCTGCGCGCGACCGGCAGTGTGCAGATCCTGGAGGCCGAGTCGCTGCGCACAATGTATTTCATCATCCACAACCAACGGCCACCGCTGAACGACGTGAATCTGCGCAAGGCGCTGTGCTACGCGTTCGATTATGACGGGTTCATCAACAACATCCTGTCAGGCTCGGTGGCCCGCAACGCCGGCATCATTCCCAATAACCTGTGGGGCGCGCCGAAGGATCTGCAAGGCTACACCTACGACCTGGACAAGGCGAAGCAGCATCTGGCGCTGGTGAAGCAGCCGCTGCGGCCGCTGGAGATCGGCGTGCTGGCCGGCTTCGACCAGAGCGAGTCGGCGGCGCAATTGCTCCAGGCCGGCTGCGCGAAGCTGGGCATCGACGTCAAGCTGAACAGCGAGCCGTGGCCGGTGATCTCCGGCAAGTTCGGCGATCCGGAGAAGACACACGATCTGGTTCCGTTGTGGCGCAGCGCCTATTTCGCCGATCCGCACAACTGGACCGGCTACATGTACAACAGCCGCAACATCGGCGCCGGTAACGCCAGTTTCTACAAGAACGCGCGGTTCGACGAGCTGACCGACCAGGCGCTGGTGCTCACGAAGCAGGAAGAGCGGCGGCCGCTCTACGAAGAAGCGTCGCGCATCCTGGTGGACGATGCGGCCGGGCTGTTCATCTACAATACCAAGTGGTTCGGCCCCTTCACCAAGGACGTGCGTGACGTGCGGTTCTGCCCGATCGGCGACGCGCAGGACATTCGCTGGATGAGCCTGGCGTAAGGTCACGCAGCCTCTCCCGCGCCAGGCGGGAGAGGACGCGGCACCAATGCGCCGCGGCCAGGTGCGCCGCGGACCGCACCGATCGAACATCGCCGAGGCTGCTCAGCGCGCGTCGCCGCCCCGCCGCAAGCGCGGATCGAGCACGTCGCGCAGCCCATCCCCCAGCAGGTTGAACCCCATCACCACCAACAGGATCGCCACGCCCGGCGCCGCGGCATACCACCAGGCCTGCGGCAGGTAGGCGCGGCTTTCCGCGATCATGCGGCCCCACTCCGGCGTCGGTGGCGGCGGCCCCAACCCGAGGAATCCCAAAGCGGCAGCAACAAGAATCGTGCCGCCCATGCCGATCGTGGTGCGCACGATCACCGACGACGCGATCGACGGCAGCACATGCAGCGCCATGACGCGCAACGGCGAGGCGCCCAGCGCGACGGCGGCCTCGATAAACACCTCGTTGCGCAGGCTGCGCGTTTCGGCATAGACCAGCCGCGCCCAGAATGGCCAGTACGTGACCGACAGCGCCAGGATGACATTCTGAATCGCCGGCCCCAGCGTCTGCGCGATGGCGATCGCCAGCACGATCTGCGGCACGGCCAGGAACACGTCCGACACACGCATCAACAGGTCGCTGAGCCGATTGGTATAGTAGCCGGCAACCAGGCCGACCGGCACGCCGATCAGCACCGACACGGAGGTTGCCACCACCGCGATCAGGATGGTGATGCGCGCGCCAAACAACAGCCGGCTATAAATATCGCCCCCCATCCGGTCGGTGCCCAACCAAAAGGTCGCGCTTGGCGGCAGCAGCCGGTTCGGCAGATGATAGGTGCCGACATCCTGCGGAAACGTCGCCAGCGGTGTGGCAAACAGCGCCGCCACCACCAGCGCCACGATGATCGCCAGCCCGAGCATGGCGGAACGGTCGCGCAACAGCCGGCGCAGCGCGCTCATGCCGCGTCGCGGGCGAATGCCCGCTCCACAAACGGCATGGCCGGACTTGATGCGGCCATCATTGGCTACGCGGATCCAGGACGGCCTGGGCCACGTCAACCAGCAGGTTGACCAGGATGAACACCACGCCGATGAACAAGGTGAAACTCATGATTGCGTTGTAGTCGGATTGCAGGATCGAGCTTACCGCAAAGCTGCCGAGCCCGGGCCAGTCGAACACCGTCTCCACCACCACCGCGCCGGCGATCAGGTTGCCGAAGATCAGGCCGATCTGTGTCAACGTGCCGATCAACGCGCTGCGAAGAATGTATTTCCACACCACGCGCCGCCGCGGGATGCCCATCGCCGCCTGGTAGAACACGAAATTGCTGGACATGACATTCAGCACCCCGGCGCGGGTGAAGCGCACGATCGTCGCCATCGCCGGCAGCGCCAGGGTCAGCGTCGGCAATGCGAGATAGCGCAGCGACTGCCCCAGCATTGGCCAATCCCCGCGCAAAGCCGCATCCAGCGTGTAGAAGCCGGTGATCGGATCCGGTCCCCAGCCATCGATGCGCCCCTGCACCGGCGTCAGCCCGAGCCACATGGAAAACAGCAACTGCAACAGGATTGCCAGCCAGAACGCCGCCATGGCGAGCCCGGCGACAGTCACCACCCGCACCACATGATCGAGCCATGAATTGCGCCGCAATGCGGCGACAACCCCAAGCGGGATGCCGGCGACGACAGCGAGCACGATGGCATACAGTGCCAACTCCAACGTCGCCGGCAGGCGGGCAAGCAGATCCTCGGCCACCGGACGCTGGGTGAACAGGCTGATCCCCATATTGCCGCGCGCCACGTCGGCGACGTAACGCACGAACTGCACCGGCAGCGGCCGATCCAGCCCATACTTCGCGCGCAACGCCGCCACTTGTTCCGGTGGCGCATTCTCCCCCGCCATCACGCGCGCCGGATCGGATGGGATGACGTGCGAGATGGCGAACACCAGCAATACCAGGCCGAGCAATGTCGGCGGCATCCACAGGCAGCGCCGCGCGATCATCGCCAGGAGTCGCATGACGCCGTCACAATGCTAATGGCGGAACGGCGCGAAGTCGGCCGCGGTGAGTTGGCCAAGCTCGCTCAGCAACATCGGCCAGCTTCGCAACCCTTCGTCGAAGGACGCCAGGCGGAAGAATTCGTTCGGCGCATGCACGTCCTCGTCCGGCATGGCGAGACCGTATGCCAGCGTATCGATGCCGAGCATCTCGCGGAAAATCGCGGTGATCGGCAGAGTGCCGCCCGCGCGCACCGGAACCGGCTGGCGTCCGTGCAGACGTTCCTGCACGCGCGAGGCGGTCACCAACAGCGGGTGGTCGTCGGGCAGCGTCGGCGCCGGCGTGCCGCCATCATGCGCACTGAAGCTGAGTTCCACGCCCGGCGGGGCCAGCGCTTGCAGATGGGCACGCAGTTGCTGGCGCGCACGGCGCGGATCCATGCCGGGCGCCAGCCGCATGGTAATCTTGGCGTGCGCCTCGCACGGCAGCACGGTCTTGGTGCCGGCGCCGGTATAGCCGCCCCACAGGCCATTCACTTCGATGGTCGGGCGCAACGTAACCAGTTCGCGCACCGAGTACGTCGGATCGCCCCAGGCCGTGCCGCCGATGCTGGCATAAAATTCCGCCTCGTCGAACGGCAGCGCGGCGGTCGCGGCGCGCATGGCGTTGCTGATCGGCGTGGCGTCGTCGCCGAAGCCGGCAACCTGGATGCGACCTTGCCGATCGTGCAGGCTGGCCAGCAGCGCCGCCATCTCATGCAACGCATTGCGCACCGCGCCGCCATAGCGGCCCGAATGCGCATCCTTCGCGGCGGTGCGCAACGCGAACTGCAACCCGGCGAGGCCGCGCCCGCCGATGCCCAACGTCGGTATCGTCGTGCTGGCGCGGCTGCCATCGGCCGACAGCATCGCATCGGCGGCCAGCTTGTCGCGATGATGCTCCACGATCCCTCGCAGACTGGGACTGCCGCATTCCTCCTCACCCTCGATGAACAGCTTGATGTTCACCGGACAGCCGCCGGTCACCGCCAGGAACCCGGCAATCGTTTCGATCGCAATGGTGGTGGAGCCCTTCACGTCCGACGCGCCGCGGGCATACAGACGGCCATCGCGCACCGTGGGTTCGAACGGCGGGGTATCCCAAAGCTCCAACGGATCGGCCGGCTGCACGTCATAGTGGCCGTACACAATCAGCGTCGGGCGGCCCGGCGCGCCGAGCCATTCACCGAACACCGCCGGCTGTCCGCCGCCTTCCAGCAACTGCACGTTCTGCATGCCGATCGCCCGCAGCCGTTGCAGCAGAAATTCGCGCGCCGCCTGCATGGCGTCGGCGAATGCCGGATCGGTGGAGACGCTGGGCAGGCGCAGCAGCGCCTTCAACCGCTCCAGGATCGCGTCGCGCTGGGCGCTGAGATGGGCAATGACGGCGTCGGACATTGGCGCGGTTCCCTGCGGCTGGTGCGGCGGCGATTCGCGCAGATCAGGCAGAGCACCGTCAAGCAGGATCGGCGTATCTGGCCGGCCGGGCTGGCGCATGGCAGTTTGCCGCGGTCCGCCACAGTGACAGCGCCATGCCCCAGACTCGCCAGATCCGCCTGAACGCCTTCGACATGGCCTGCGTCGGCCACATCCAGCACGGCATGTGGACGCATCCGCGCGACCGGTCCTCCGACTACACCTCGCTCGACCATTGGGTGTCACTCGCCCGCACGCTGGAACGCGGGCTGTTCGACGGGCTGTTCCTCGCCGACGTGCTGGGCGTCTACGACGTGTTCGAACACAGCCCCGCTGCGTCGTTGCGCAATGCCGTGCAGATTCCCTTGATCGATCCGCTGGCACTGGTGCCGGCGATGGCGCACGCCACCACGCATCTCGGCTTCGGCGTGACCTGCAACCTAGCCTACGAGGCGCCGTTCCTGTTCGCCCGCCGCATGGCGACGCTCGACCATCTGACGCAGGGCCGCATCGGCTGGAACATCGTTACCGGCTATCTCGACAGCGCGGCGCGCGCCATGGGCTTCGACGCGCAGATGGAACACGACGACCGTTACGACCTCGCCGACGAATACATGCAGGTGGTGTATGCGTTGTGGGAGGGCGGCTGGCGGGACGACGCCGTGATCCGCGACCGCGCGGGCGGCGTCTATACCGATCCGGCGCGGGTGCGGCGGGTGCAGCATCATGGCAAGCAGTTCCGTGTCGATGCCATCCCGCTGTGGGAGCCGTCGCCGCAACGCACGCCGGTGCTGTACCAGGCCGGCGCATCCGACCGCGGCCGCGTATTCGCCGCGCGCCATGCCGAGTGCATGTTCGTCAATCCCAGCACCAAGGCGAATGTACGCCGCATCGTCGCCGATCTGCGCGCCCGCGCTGCGCCGCGGCCGATCCTGGCGTTCCTTGGCGCCACCGCGGTGGTCGGCCGCACCGAGCGCGAGGCGCGCGATTTGCTCGAAGAATACCGGCGCCATGCCAGCGTCGAGGGCGCGTTGGCGCACGCCGCCGCGTCGCTCGGCATCGATTTCGGCCGTTACGGCATGGACGAACCGATCGACGATGCGCCGACGCAGGCGATCCGTTCCAATGTCGAGGCGATGGCGCGCGCACTCGGCCCCGGCTGGAGCAAGCGCAAGCTGATCGATCGTTTCGTGCTGGGCAGCCGGCAACCGCCGATCGTCGGCTCGCCCGAACAGGTGGCGGACGAACTGATCGCGTGGGTGGACGCAGGCGACGTGGACGGGTTCAACCTTGCGCGCACGGTGGTGCCGGAATGCCTCGACGCGTTCATCGATCTGGTGGTGCCGGTGCTGCAGGAACGCGGCATGTTCAAGCGGGAATACGCGCCGGGCAGCTACCGGCAGAAGCTGTTCGGCCGTGGCGACCGGCTGCCCGACACGCACCCTGCAAACCTCTCCCGCTTCGCGGGAGAGGTCGCGGTGCGGAGCACCGAGGGTGAGGGTGATCGGGTCGGCACGTAGCAGGTCAAGCGTGCCGACCCGATCGCCCTCACCCTCGCCGCTCACGCGTCTCGACCTCTCCCGCGAAGCGGGAGAGGTTTACGAACTCCGCGACCGTCAGCGTCTCGGCGCGACGCTCCGGCGCGATGTCAGCCGCACGCAGCAGCGCCTCGCCACCGAGTGGCTTCAGCGCGCCGCGCAGCATCTTGCGGCGCTGACCGAAGGCGGCGGCGGTAAGCCGCTCCATCCGCGCGAACGACGCCGCGTCCGGCTGCAACGCATGCGGGGTCAGCCGTACCACTGCCGACCACACTTTCGGTGGTGGAACGAACGCCGCAGGGGGAATGCGCTGCACCAGGGCCACATCGCAAATCCACTGCGCCAGCACAGACAGCCTGCCGTACTCGCCGCCACCGGGCGCGGCGCAGATCCGTTCCGCGACTTCCTGCTGGAACATCAGCGTCAGACGCTCGAAAGCGGCGGCCTGACGCAGCCAGCGCACCAGCAACGGCGAAGCGATGTTGTACGGCAGATTCGCCACCACCTGGCGCGGCGGCGCAACCAGCGTAGCGAGATCCACAGTCAGCGCGTCGGCGGCGATGACGCGCAGCCGCCCTTCCGAGCCGGCGGCCAACTCCCCGATCGCCGCCACCGCACGCGGATCAAGCTCGATCGCGGTGATGCTGGCGGCGCCGGACTCCAATAGCGCGCGGGTCAACCCGCCGGGCCCGGGTCCGATCTCGATGACATGCCGGCCGGCCAGATCGCCCGCCAGACGCACGATGCGCGCGGTCAGATTGGCATCGAGCAGAAAGTGCTGACCCAGCGAACGACGCGCGTCGAGTCCGTGCCGCGCGATGACCTCGCGCAGCGGTGGCAGCACGGTCACGCGCCGTTGTTGCTCCGCATGTCGATGGTTGCCTGCCGCCGCAAATCCCGCTGCAACTGCCGCGACGCCAGTTCCACCCGTTCGGACAGAATCCGCTGACGCATTTCCGCAGCCGTCATCGTTGCCAGATTCTTCTCCTCGCGGGAACAGACGATCACCACCGCAATACCATCCGATGCCACCAGCGGCTGGCTGGCACGGTCGAACGGCAGCGTCGCCAGCAACTGCCGGAACGTCGGCGGATTGATTGTCTCCAGCCGCACGTCCCCAGGGTCGGCCGGACGCGGCGAGTTGTTCGCCTTCGCCACCTGCTCCATCTGGTCGCAGCTATGCACGCTGGCGCTGATGCCGCGCGCCTTCTCCAGGGTCTGGCGCTGCTGGTCCGTCGGCGTCTGGGGATTCAGCGGCGTCGAGAACGGCAGGAACGTCTGCCGCATCCTCAGAAGAGTGCCAACCTCGCGACCCACCTCGCGCTTGCCCTGCAAGGTGACGATGGAAAAGCCACCCGGCACCGGCACCGGATTGCTGATCGCACCGACCGGCATCTGTTGCACGAGCTGCGCGACTTCGGGATCGAGCTCATTCGCCTGCACCCAGCCCAGTTCGCCGCCTTGCAGCGCAGTCTGTGTCTGACTGAACTGGGCCGCGACCACGGGGAATGCCGCGCCCTTACGCAACTCGCTGATCACCGTCTCGGCGAAACGTTGCGCATCGGCGCGGTTCGCCGGATCATCCACCGGAATGAAGATCTCGCCGACGCGGAATTCCGGTTTGCCGACAAGCTGTGCTTCGAGCCTCTGCTGCTCGGCCACCTGGGCATCGGTCACCTGCGCCTGATCGCCCAACTGCTGGCGCAGCACCTGCGACCAGCCGAGCTGGGTGCGGATCTGATCGATCAACGTGCGCTGGCTCACGCCGTCGGCGGCCAGCTTCTGCCGCAGCGCCCCGGGCGGCAAGCCGTTGCGCTGTTCGATGTCGTGAATGGCGATCGCAATATCCTTGTCGGGCACGACGATCTTACGATGCTGTACCTCCTGCATGCGCAGCCGCTCATCGATGAGCTGCCGGGTAATTTGTGGTTTCAGCCGGTCCAGCACGTCGGGCGACATCGGCAGCCCGGTGGACAGCGCGAACAGCCGCGCCCGGTTGTCCACGTCCGCGTTGCTGATCACGTCGCCGTTCACCACGGCGACGATGCGGCTGGCATCCTGGGACGGCGGGGCCACCGCCGTCGCGGCGTGCACCGTCGCGGGGTGGACCGTTACGGACAGCAGCAGCACCAGCGCCGCGGCCGCGAGAGGCGCCAGTCGCCCCAAGCAAACGCTACGGTCATGCGGCATCGCAAACACTCCCAAAGTCATAACGCACGGTAGCCGAATTGGCCGATTGTCTTGAAGGTGAACAGGACCAGCAGCGCGGTCGCGCCGTTGTCGTTGTCGATCGATGTATAGCGGCGATAGAACTTGAGATCCACGATGAAACATTCGTCCTCGTAGATCGCATCCGCACCGACCGCCACCATCTCGTTGTGGGTCAGGTCGCGGCGAGCAAAGGCGCTGAACCGGTATGACCCCCAGTTGGACGAGGCGCCAAGCGATATCTCGTCGCGCGGCTGGAAGAAGCTCGGGTCGGTCGCCGGCGTCGGCGGCGGCGCCGTGTCGAACAGGGTATAGGGGTCGTAGGTGGTATAAAGATAGCCGAGGTTGAGCTTGAACTTGGGCACACCAACCGTGGCGGTGGTGTCCGCCATGCGCGTGGCCAGCGTCTGCGCGTCGAGCCGGGTGCGATACATCAGGTCGAGCCATGGCGCCGGCGAGAAAGTGGCGCGCGCAACGACGTCGGAAACCTGGTCGTGCAGGCCGGTATATTCCGGGAACAGGCTGTCCTTGCCGTCGCGATAGGACTGGCCGATGAACCCGTCGAAGGTGGTGCCCCCGAGATACCAGGTGCCATGCAGCGCCGCATTCAGGCGCACCCCGCCCTCCAACCGGTCGATGCCGGGAAACCGGTTGAAGCCGAACAGGTTCGCGTCGGTAAATTCGAGATCGAGGCTGTCCTCGTTGGGATACTTGTTGATCTGACTGTCGCCGGTCTGCGGCGCGACAACAAGCTGCAACATCGGCTCGATCACCTGGGTGCCCCAAACGCCGGAATCGCGCATGAACGGCCAGCGGAAATCCACCGCCACCTGCGGCAATGCGCGCGCCGCATCGATATCGCTGTGCGTGCCGTAATTCGGCTGCTCGTTGAAGTCCGACGCATTGTAGGCGGCGGCATCACCGTGCAGCGTGATCTTCCAGAGATCGCCCAGTTCGCCGACAAACGGCCGCTCCCAGTTTGCCGTCAAGTTCATGCGCCGCGTATTGGTGCCGTCGGTGCGCAGCACGTTGAAAGCGCCGGCGTCGAGCGAGAAGCGGCCGCCCCAGGCGTCCGGCTGGCCGAAATAGCTGTATTGGTAGCGTGGCAGCACCACCGGCAGCTCGCTGTCCACGACAACCGTGCTGAGACCTTGATAGAATTTGGTGTCCAGGCGGGCGTATGAGCCCTCGCCGAAGCCTTCGACGTAAATCTGCGAGGCAAGCAGGTTGGGATCGAGATTGTAGCCGTTGCCAAACCGGAAATCCCGCACGTAGTCGGAGGAGGACGCCCGGTTGATGTCGAAACCCCAGCGCCAGGTATCGTCATAGTCGAACTGGCCCTTGGTGGCGATCGTGCCCTGCGCCGAGTTGTCGACATAGCCGGCGGAGGTTTCCAACAGCACGAAGCCGTCGTTGAAGCGGCGGCGATATTCCAGGTTGAGCTGCGGACCTTCCTTGGTGGTCAGCACCGGCGTGATGGTGGCGTCGGACTGATCGTCGATGACCCAATAATACGGTTGGGCGATGAACCCGCCGAGGTGGCTGGAGGTGCCGATCGCCGGCATCAGCAGGCCGGACGCGCGCTTCACCGACGGATCCGGTGCGGAGATGTAGGGGAACCAGGCCACCGGCCAGCCGAACATCTCCAACGTGGCGTCATAGTACTCGTCACGCTTGTTTTCGAGGTCCTGCACCCCCGAATAGGCGCGGATCTGCCACAGCGGCGGCTTGGTTGGATCCGTCTTGCAAAGGTTGCAAGGGGAATAGACCACGCGTGACAGCTCGTTGAGCTTGCCCGCGGTGCGCCGCACACCGTTGGCGGCGAGCTTGCCGTTCTGCGCCAGCAGCGCGCGCATGTCCTTCAGCACGCCGTCGTTCATATCCTGCGTCATCTCGGCGTAGTCGGCGAACATCACCTCGCCGTCGGGCTCCAACAGCACGACATGCCCGGTGGCGGCGGCCGTGCCGGTGTTGCGGTCGAACACGATCTTGTCGGCGCGCAGCACGTGGCCGTTCTGCCAGGCCTCGACGTGCCCCGTGGCGATCACCAGGTTGTTCTGCTGGTCGTACTGCACTTGGTCGGCGCCGAACGTGACGGGTTCCTTGCGCGACGGTTGCGGATTGCCCGAAAGCTTGGTCAACGCACCGAGCTGCGCACGCGCCGGAACCACCGGCAGCAGCAGAAACGCGAGCAGGCAGACGAGGAAAGCCCGCGCCATCGTCAACCGTCTTCCATGTGCAGCAGCAGTGCGACCGCGAGCATGAGGCCGGATGCCGCGGGGGCCCAGGCGGCGAGTTCCACGGGCAGCGCGCCGGACTGCCCGAATTCCTCGGCGATCTTGGAGATCATGAACAGCGCGAACCCGGCCGCCACGCCGCCGCCGATCATGCGCGCGACGCCGCCGCGCCGCGCCGGACGCATCGAAAACCCGGCGCCGACCAGTGCCATGGTCGCACACAGCAATGGCAGCGCGAGCAGCGATTGGAAATGCAGCCGATGGCGGATGGCGGAGAAGCCCGATCGTTGTAGAAGAGCTATGAAACCGGGCAGCGCCCAGACCGACAGCGTGTCGGGAGAGGCGAAGCTCTCCTGCACGCGTTGCACCGTCAGGTCGGTCGGCAGGCTGATCTCTTGCGTCGGGCCGGGCACTTCGTCGGGGCGCAGGTTGCGGGCACCCTCCAGCTCCCAGCTTCCCGGGCCGAGCACGGCACGGGTTGCCTCGATGCGCGCCAATAGCCGATCGTTGCCGTCCAGGCGGAACACGCTGACCCCGTTCGCTGTTAGTTGCCTGCCGTGCAGTTCCACGTCGCGGGCGTGGATGATGGCGACGCCCTGTGGTGCCAGCGCCCGGTCCGATTGTCGCAGCCAGAGCTGGCCACCGTCCAGTGCCAGCGGTCCGCCGCCGGGATGCAGGTAGGTGTTGTCCATGACCTCGGCGCGCGCCAGCATGATCGAGGAGAGCGGACTGCCGATGGTCACCGCGAGGACGCCGAACAGCAGGGCACAGAAGGTTGGCGCGGCGAGGAATTCCCAGGCCGATACGCCCGCCGCACGGGCGACGATCAACTCGGATGAGCGGGTCAGTCGCCAGAAGCACAGGATGCCGCCCAGCAGCACGGCAAACGGCAGGATCTGCATCGAGATGTAGGGCAGCCGCAGCGCCGCGATTTCCGACACCAGCCCGAATGTCGCGTCGGGCTTGCTGGTGGAGCGTCGCAGCAGTTCGAGAAAGTCGAACAATGCGACCAATCCGGTCAACGCCAGCAGCATCGCGGTGAACGCGGCCACGAACTGGCGGGAAATATAGATCGACAGCGTGATGGCGGGGGTCATGGGTTCAATTCGCGTGCGGCACCGGGCCGCGCCACGACGACAGCAATTGCGGACCCAGCAGGAGCCATGCGCAGACGATTCCGGGCAACGCCGCCTGCGCCCACATCAGCGGGATCAACGTGTTGTCGCGCGCCGCAAGATTGTCGATCGCCAAGCCGAGGGCGAGCAACACGACGACCGTGGCAACGGAGACAAGGGGCCGGATGAAGCCGCCCTGCCGGCGGAACGTGCCGGTCAGCGAGAACAGCAGGGCAACGCAGGCGTAGGATAGCGAGGTAAGCGGGCTGGCCAGGCGTTTATAGGCTTCCGCGACCCAGCGGGGACGATCGACCTGCGAGATGTTGGACGGCGGATCCAGCAGCTTCGGGATCGAGGCCTCGCTCATGTCGAGCAAGCGCGGGCTGTCCTGGTGCGTCGGGTCGGACAGGTCCACGACGTTTTCCCGGAAGCTCAGGATGTCGAGCCGGCCGGTCTGGTGATCGATATCCTGTCGGCTGCCGTTGATGAGCAAGACTCGCGGACCGGCTGGCCCTTCCAGCAGACGGCCTTGCTCGGCCAGGATCGTCGCGGGGGCGTTCGGATCGCGCTCGTCGTCCACCAGGATGCCTTGCAACGTGCCATCCGGCGCCCGGGAGCGGACATAGACGGTCAGCCCGTCCGACACCTGGGTGAACACGCCTTCCTGTACCAGGAAAGCGGCGATGCGATTGCGAATCTCCCACTGGAACTGGCGGAACGACGACAGGCTCTCGGGCACCAGCCAGAGATTGAGGCCGTAGCCGGTCAATGTCGCGAGCAGTGCCAGGGCGAGCGCGGGCCGCGCCAGGGCGATGGGCGACAATCCGGCCGCGCGCATCACGGTAAGCTCGCGGTCGCCGGCGAGCCGCTGGTAGACGAACTGCACGACCACGAACGTGGTGATCGGCAGGATGACGGCGACAAAGCTGGGAATCAGCAGCCCGGTGAGCCGCAGAAACACGCCGAAAGACAGGCCATGGTTCACCACCAGTTCGACGAAGCGCAACGACTGGGTCAGCCAGATCAGCGCAGTCAATCCGCTGGTCACGGCGATGAGGGCAAACAGGAGCTGGCGGAAGATGTAACGGTCCAGCTGCTTGCCGAAGATGGCGGTGCGCATGGCGCCTGACTAGCACCCCTCGAAGGGGGCAGTGAAGCGGGTGCCTCGGCTCCAGCAGAGTTCCGCCGCTGTCACCGGCCAGGTTCCGCCGAATCGCGGCCATGGCCTTGTTCGGCGAGCCCCCAGCCGATCAGCAGAAAGAGCCATCCGGCGTTCGGCACCGTGAACAGCGCGGTGGTGGAGGCGATCGGCCAGAACGCGGTGCAAAGCGTAACGAAAAGCGCAATCTGGATCGGCCGCCCGTCGGTAAACACGCCGCGGCCGATGCGGACAAGCCAGACGGCGCAGAGGACGGCGAACAGCAGCAGCCCGGGAAGCCCGGTGCTGGTGGCGATTTGCAGCCAGTAATTGTGCGGGTGGATCGAGCACCCGGCACTGTCGCCGATGTCGGTCACCGGCAGCCAACCGACCGGGCTGAAGTAGCGCGGATCGTTGCAACTATCGCGGAATCCGTCGAAACCCAGACCCACCCAGGGATGCGCCTGCACCATGACGACGGCCCGCTGATACAACAGCGCATAGGGCGTGGACCAGAAGTTCTCCATGCGGCGGAGGAACTCGACGACGAGCGTGCCATAGGTGACGGGCGACACGACCCGGGCAGCGGCGACCGCCGCAACCAGGACAATCAACGCAATGGCGATCGGCCAGCGGAAGCGCCGTACCACGAGGCCGGTGAGGCAAAGACCGAAGATGACCAGCAGCATCGGCATACGCTGGCCGATCACCGCCATGGTGAGGACCGTGGCAATCAGCAGCAGCGCTCCGGCCAGGCGGCGGTAGATCCCCGGCCGGTCCAGCAGATACATGGCGGGCGGCAGGAACGCCACGAAGTACAATATCTGCAAGGTGGCACCGGCGCGGGCCCGCTGAAACGGTCCGGTCAGCACGCCGCTGCCCCAACGGGGATCGCCGAATATGTTGGTGCCGAGGGCGTATTGTTGCCAGGTTTCCACAACGGTCCAGACCGCGGCGGCCAGGATGGCATAACCCATGTGGCGCCGCTGCGTGGCGTCGGCCAGTACCCAGCTTTCCAGTGCCGCCGCGAACAGAAACAGCCGGATCGCTCCGACGGATTCGCCGATCGCGTGCGGTGTGCCGGCGACAACCGTGCAGAACACCAGCCAAACCCAAAAGGCCAGCGACAGCCGGACGTGAGTCGATTGCAGCCAGGACCTGTCGCGCAGCGCCCAGCGGTTGGCCAGGAAGAGGATGGCGACAATGGACAGCAGCCCATCGGCGATCGCCCTGGCGTAGAACAGTGGCAACGGCAATAGCAGCGTCGCCGCCACGGCGAGCTGGAAGATGCGTGGCTGGCTGGCGAACTGGCGCAACGTGCCTGGCCGCGCGGTTGCCGCGGCGTCACCGTTGTGGGTTGCCACAGGCGGGGAAGCCACGTCAGGCATACGCAAACGGATCGGGCGCAAGGGGGGGAGCGACATCCCAGGTTGCTGCGCAGTGCCATGATGATGGCGCGCGGCGCGCCGCCGGGGGGCACGCCGCGGCCGGGTGACGCGCCGCGGGCGTCCCGCTGCCGGGATGCCCCGGAACAACCGCGATAAGACCGGCGTTCATTCGCACCGCGGCGATAAGCCTGGGGCGGCCGCATGGTCGTGCCGGTCCATCGAGATTCCCGTTGCCATGACGGCCTGCTTTCCCCGTGCGAGGCCGGCTTTGTGCTATAGCCTGACAGGTGGCGCAACCCGGACGATCCTCCCCCTCCCCTTGAGGGAGGGGGGTGGGGGAGGGGTGCGTACAGCCGCCGTATTCGGATGTACGCACCCCTCCCCCCAACCCCCTCCCTCAAGGGG
>JBEKNT010000136.1:0-15360 GCA_049522565.1 Acetobacteraceae bacterium | reverse complement strand
TCTGTTTGGATGGGTAATCCTGCTTTCTGTGAAAATCTGTGGCTAGATCTGCTTTCTGTGCAATCTGTGTTGATTCTTGCTTGCTTGTCTTCCTGCGAAACCCCATATGATACGAGCTGGCGACAACCCAATCCCCACCACCGCATCGAATGCGATCGCCCTGCGTTGTCACCCCTGCCGTGCTGTCACCTTGTCTTGGTTGACAGGCCGCGGAGCGCGGCAGCAGCCTTCCGCGCAGGAACGGCGACCAAGCCGCCTCACGGAGGATACGACCATGTCGGACCACAATGGCCGCGCATCGCTGCGCAACGCGCTGTCGCGCCGTGCCCTGATCCGCGCCACGGGCGCAGCGGCGGCGGTTTCCGCGCTGCCATTGCGTCGCAGCCTCGCGGCGACCGACAACGGCTTGCTCGATGCGGCGCCGGAAGCCCCCTATGAGTCGCCGATCACCCCGGAGCGTGCCGCTTTCCTCAAGACCAAGCCGTATCGCGGCAAGACCATCAACATCCTGGCGGAGAAGGGCTCGGTCGGCGAAGGGCTCAAGCACCATGTGGCCCACTGGGAGGAAGAAACCGGCGGCCGCATCAGCGTCGCCGACGTGCCGATCGACATCCTCTACACGCAGATCTTCTCCGATCTCACCAGCGGCCTGCATCGCAACGACGCCTACATGACCGCCGCCTGGTTCTACGGCGATTTCTTCACCACCGGAACGCCGTACATCCTGCCGATCGAGCCGTTCCTCGCCGATCGCCGCTTCCCGCATTGGAATCCGGACAACTTCATTCCCGCCATGAAGCGGCTGTACACTTGGGGCGGCAAGCTCTACGGCGTGCTGTTCGATGCCGACGCGCAGACGCTGTATTACCGCAAGGATGTCTTCGCCAATCCCGACAACCAGGCGAAGTTCAAGGCCAAGCATGGCTACGACCTGCCGGCCCCGCCGACCACGATGCAGCAGATGCACGACCTCGCCGATTTCTTCACCGGCTGGGACTGGAACGGCGACGGATCGCCGGATTGGGGCCTCGCCTTGCACGCCAAGGTCAACGCCCAGGGCTTCTTCCATTTCCTCACCCTGGCAGCCCCCTATATCTGTTCCCCCGACAACAAGTATTTCTATTTCCATCCGGAAACGATGAAGCCGCTGATCAACTCGCCGGGCCATCTGCGGGCACTGGAAGACTACATCAAGTTCCTGCCCAACGGCCCGCGCGAGGAGATCGCCTGGACGCTCGGCCAGGGCTGGAACCTGTTCCTCACCGGCAAGGCGGTGATGGAGGCGACCTGGGGCGACCTGCCGACGCTCGCCCAGAACACCACCACCTCCGTCGTGCAGGGCAAGATCGGCGCGGCGCCGATCCCCGGCGTGCCGGAAGCCTACGATCCGATCAAGGGAAGCTGGACGAAGTATCCGCTGAACCAGGCCGGCAACGTCAACGGCGGAAGCTGGCACTGCGTGATTTCGCGCTTCACCCAGGAGAAGGAAGCCACCTACGACTTCCTCGCCTTCATGGCCAACCGCAAGAACGCCTTCTTCAACGTGACGCACGGCTTCACCGGCGTGCAGCCCGGCATGCGCGATGAATACCTGCCGCCGGCCGGCACCGCGACACTCGCCGAGTGGCACGAACAGGGTTGGAACGAGGACGACGCGAAAGCGTTCATGGAGGCCTACTACGCCAATCTCGCGCTGCCGGTGCAGGAGCCCTATCTGCGCATTCCCGGCGCGGCGGACTACTGGCACCAGCTCGATATCCGTCTCTCCGCATTGCTGGCCGGCCAGACCACGCCGCAGAAGGCGCTGGACGAGACCGCGGCCGCGTGGGAGGAGATTACCAACCGCTACGGTCGCGATCAGCAGAAGGCGCTGTATATCGCCTCGTTCAGCGCGTGACGGGCGCGACAATATCGGTCCGGTCATCCGGCGCATGACCGGCATGGCGGCCCCGAGCCGGCGACGGGATGCGACGTTGGCGCTACCGGCGCGGCGCAGCAGACGCCGCCGGTTCGACGACGAACGCGCGTTCAAATACCTGATGCTCGGGCCGGCGATTCTGTGGATCGTCGGGCTGACCTTTTACCCTCTGGCGGAGGTCGTTCGCTTCAGCTTCGCCAACTATGTGCTGGGACGCGGCGTCACCGGCTATGTCGGCTTCGACAACTACGCCAGCGTCGTGCAATCGGCCGAGTTCTGGCACAGCGTCATCATCACCATCATCTACGTCGCCATCACCGTGCCGCTGGAAGTGGTACTCGGTTTTCTGCTCGCCTGGGTGGTCAATCTTGGCGCACCGGGCACCAAACTGTTTCGCGCGCTGATCACCTCGCCGCTGTTCACCATGGAGGTGGCGATCGGCTATCTCGGCATTACCTTGTTCAGTTCGCAAGGCGGTCTGGTGACCTGGCTGCTGGATCAGGTGGGGATCTCCGTCCCGTGGCTGTCCACCGCCACCTGGGGCCTGATCGCGGCAATGATCCTGGAAGTGTGGCGCTGGACGCCATTCGTGTTCCTGCTGGCGCTGGCGGCGCTTTCCTCGGTGCCGCAGGAAATCTACGACGCCGCGGTGCTCGACTGCGAGACCCACTGGCAGGCGATGCGCCATATCGGCATTCCGCTCGCCTGGCCGGTGATGAGCGTCGCCATATTGCTGCGGCTGATCGAGGGCTTCAAGGCGTTCGGCCTGCCCTTCGCCCTGACCAGCGGCGGCCCCGGCACCAGCACGCAGCTCTTCAGCATCTATGACTACCTGACGACGATCCAGTTCTTCGACTTCGGCCACGGCTCGGCGATGGGCATCGTGGTGCTGGCGATGATCTCCGTTCTCATCACCATCTTCTTCCGCCAGATGCGGCGGCGGATCGCCTGAGGCGGAGCCGGCCATGCAAAACGTGTTGTGGCTGCGTGCGCGTCCCCGGTCCCGGGTCATGATCTACCTGGTCATGCTGCTGGCATCCGCCTGGGTGCTGGTGCCGTTTCTCTGGGCCATCCTGAATTCGATCAAGAGCCTGGAGGAGACCTTCCGCTCCGGCGCGATCATTCCGTTCCTGCAATTCCAGCCGACGCTGGATTCCTGGCGTCAGGTGCTGACCGACAGCGGCGTGTTGCACGCCCTGCTGTCGAGCGTCGTGGTCAGCGGCGGCGCCACGATCCTGGTGCTGGTGATCGGCGTCCCCGCCGCCTACAGCCTGGCACGCTTCGAATTTCCGATGGCATCGCGCGACATCACGCTGTGGTTCCTGTCCCAGCGCGTTCTGCCGCCGGCGATCGTGCTGGTACCGTTCTACTTGATGATGGTCTATTTCGGGCTGATCGATACCTGGACCGGTCTCATCATCTCCTATTCGACCTTCAGCCTCGCTTTCGCCGTCGTCATCATGCGCGACGTGTTTCGCGACGTGAGCAAAGAGGTCGAGGAAGCCGCCAAGGTCGAAGGCGCCACCGCCTGGCAGATCTTTCTGCTGATCGCCCTGCCACTGTCGATCGACGGCATCATCGTCACCGCGATCAACGTGTTCGCGTTCGGCTGGAACGAGGCCCTGTTCGCATCGGCCTTCACCTCTCGCCACGCACAGACCCTCGCATCCTTCATCCTGGCTTCGCGTGGCACGCGCGACATCGATTTCAACCTGGCCGCGGTGAACACGCTGATCGCGATCGGTCCGCCGGTGGTGCTGTCGTTCTTCTTCCAGCGCTACCTCGCGCGCGGCCTGTCCTTCGGCGCCGTGAAAGGCTAGTGGACGGCCCGGCCGATCGGTCACCCGCAGGTGCGGCACCCACGGTATGTGACAGCCCGAGCGGCCGGCTTTTTTGGCGGCCGGTATCGTACAACCGGCCGGGAAGCGCGACTCCCGCCAATTATACCGACCGCCCTGATGGCTGACTCTCGATTGGTTCGCAGCGGCGCTCCCCCCGTCATGGCCGGCTTGACCCGGCCATCTATGCAGCCGCGGTGCCGCGCTAGATGGCCAGGTCAGGCCCGGCCACGACGGTTGGGGCGGTCTCTGCCGTACGTCAATCTTCAGGGCGGTTGGTATTAGCGCGCTTTCAGCCTGGCTGGAAACGCCGCGCATCCTATTGTCATTGCGAGCAACCTAGCGACGAAGCAATCACCCGCCTGACCAACGGCGGCTCCCCAGGCGGGGGATTGCTTCGTCGCTTCGCGCCTCGCAATGACGGGGGGGCCTCGACGTTTCCAGTCGCGGTGGAAATGCTCTGGCGTCAGGCCGCGGCGCGCCGCGGCGCCAGCGAGTCGAGCACGCGGTCGATCCGCGCCACCGTAGCGGGATCCGAATTGAACACCACGGCGAGGCCACCCTTGTCGCAACGCACCACCCGTCCGGTCACGCTGCCCCCGGCACCCCGCAACTCGATCTCGAACGGCGTCCCCGCTGCCAGCGACCAGTCGCAGTCCAGCAACGCGCCCCCGCGCGATATGTTGCGCACGCCCACCTCCGTCGTTCGCCCGGCTGCCTGCAGCCTCGCCACGGCGCCTTTGCCGTCGATCCGTTCGTAGCGGCGCCGTTCGGCACTGTCGCTGTCGTCGCGCACAGCGGTCAGGAACTGATCGACCTCGACCCGCAGCGTCTCCGCCTCGCGGCCGATTTCGCCGGACGCCGCCAGCACGTCGCGGCTGGCATCGCCGGCGCTGTCGGCAACCCCGACGACGTGCTCCATGGCGCCGGCACTGGCAGCCGTGGCGCCGGAAACCGCCTGCACGCTGCCGGCAATTTCCCGCGTCGTCACGCTCTGCTGCTCCACCGCAGCGGCGATCGCGGCGGACACCTCGTCCATCTTGCCGATGATGGAGCCGATCTCGGTCATGGCCGCAACGGCCTCGGCCGTGGCGGTGCGCACCGTTTCGATCTGGCTGCCGATTTCCGCCGTCGCCTTGCCGGTCTGCGCGGCGAGCGTCTTCACCTCGCCGGCGACCACGGCGAATCCCTTGCCCGCCTCGCCGGCCCGCGCCGCCTCGATCGTCGCATTCAGCGCCAGCAGGTTGGTCTGTCCGGCGATGTTGCTGATCAGGTGCACCACGTCGCCGATCCGCGCGGTGGCCTCGGACAGGCTCCGCATGGTGCCCTGGCTGGCCTCGGCGCGCTGCACCGCCTGCCGTGCCACGTCGGCCGAGGCAGCGACCTGGCGGGTGATCTCGTTGACGCTGGAGGTGAGTTCCTCGACCGCGGCGGCCACTGCCGTCAGATCCCGTGACGACTTGGCGGCGCCTTCCGAGGTCGCGTGCGCCTCGGTACGCACCGCGGCCACCGCGGCCGCCATCGCTTCCGCGGCGCCGCGCATTTTCGCCGATGCTTCGGCCAGGGATGTCATGACCCCGGCGACCGATGTACCGAAATCCTGGGTGTACTGTTCCAGTGCCGCCTGACGGCGTTCCCGTGCGGCGCGCGCCGCGGTCTGTGCGGCCTCGAGGGCGTCCGCCTTGATCATGCTCTCCTTGAAAACCTGCACCGCACCGGCCATCGCGCCGATTTCGTCGCGGCGGCCAATCCCGGGGATCGCCACGCCCATATCCTTGTCCGCCAGCTTCCGCATGGCGTCGGTCATGGCACGGATCGGCCGGCAGATGCCGCGTATCATCGACGCGCCGATGCCGAGGCAAAGCAAGGCAGCGATCGCCAGGATGCCGAGGATCCAGATATGCGCGGACCAGCCCAATGCGGCGGCGCCCTCGACGGCCTGCTTCGCCTGGGCGTCGTTCAGGTCGATCAGGGCAAGCAACCCGTCCTGGAACTTGTTGAAGTTTGTCCGCATCTCGCCGCGATACAGCGCCGCCAGCGCTGCAACGTCGCCGCCTTGCGCGAGAGCAGCGAACTTTTCGTGCATCAGGAGATAGGCCTGCCAGAGCAGTGCGGCCTCGTCGGCTTGGCGTTTTTCCTCACCGTCGCCGGTGAGCGCTTCGTAGTCGCGGCGAACCTGCTCTGCCTGGGTGCGGACCTTGGCCATGGTGGCGGTTTCCTGCGCCCTCGCCGCCGCATCCGGCGCAAGCGCCGCGGTCGCCTCCAATTGGCGGAAACGCATCGTGTGGTAGGCGAGCTGACCCAGCAGGCGGGTACGCGCGAGATGCGTATTGCCCACGACCGCCGCGGCCCGGTTGACGGCATCCAGCCGTTGCGCCGCGAACAGCCCGAGGCCAGCGGCGCAGCAAAGCACCGCGGCGAACGCGAGGATCACCTTGTTGCGGATGGTCATACGGCCGAACAGGGACGACATCGGACCTCCTGGCGGCTCAGGCCGGGCGAGGCGCCCACGGCCAGCCAGCATCGAACCGCTGGGTTAAGAAATCGCTACGGCGTCGCCCTGCCGAACCGTCGGCTCAGCGCACGCGCCCCTGTCCAGTGTGATGATCCTGACGGTTCGTCCCTCGGCCAACGTCGTCATTGCCAGCGAAGCGACACGCTCTCACCCGAGACCGCCGCGCGCGGGAGATTGCTTCGCTTCGCTCGCAATGACACCGAAAGGGCCGGGCCGACGCGTGTGCGCGTTCGCGGGCCGCGTCAGGGTGGAACTTCTCCGGCGTTCGAGCCCTAGAAATCCGCCACCGAGCACCCGCCGCCCTTGGCACGCAGGCGTTCGCAGAACATGGTCGCCTGGGCGGCACCATCGAAGCCGCCAGTGCGCACGCGCCAGAACACCTGGCCGCCATGCTCGATCTTGCTGAATGCCGGTTGATGGCCGCCGAACAGCTCCGGCCAGCGCTTGACCATCCGCTCCCATTCAGCCCTCGCCGCTGGCTCGGACGACAGCGCCGCGAGTTGCACCAGCGCGCCCTTGCCGCCCGCGCCATGCTCGGCCGCACCGGCCGCCGCCGGCTTTTCGGCCGGCTTGGCCGGTGGCGCGGCGGTAGAAGCCGATGGCGGCGCGGCAGTGGCAATTGCTGGCGGCGCAACCGCCGCAACCATCGGCCGCGCGGCGGCGGCAATCGGTGCGGCGGCGGGCACCGGCATCCGTGTGGCGCCGATGGCGGCCGGCGGCTTGGTCGCAGCGAGCGGGGCCATTGCCTGGGACGCGGCGATCGGGGCCGTCGCCGGGGCCGCGGCCACAGCGGCCGGTTGGGGCGGCGGCGCGGCGCGCAGCCCCTGCGGGTCCGGCGTCTCCGGCGGCGGCGCGAGCTTCTCCACGTCGGTGTCGCTGCCGCCTGAAAAGATCTCGTTGCCGGCACCGGCGATCTGCAACCCGCCCGGGTTCGTCGGCTTCACCCGCAGCGGACCGCTGTCCGCCTGCACCACCGGCACACCGTGGCTGCGATGGCCGAGCATGGTCCAGCCGCCAGCCACCACCAGCAGGATGCCGCCGATGCCGGCGGCGATCAGCGCCAGCTTGCGCGTTGCCGGATCCATGCCGCTGGAGTGGCGCGGCACGCGATAGGTGGGGCTGGGGATACTGATGTCGTCTGACACGGCGCACCTTTCCGGTTGGCGCCACGCCGCGGCGCCTAACGCATTTCCTCGACGGGCTGGACGCCCATCACGGCGAGGCCGGACCGGATCACCACCGCCGTCGCCGCAACCAGCGCCAGCCGGGCCAGCGTCTCCGCCGGCCGGTCCGGTTGCAGGAAGCGCAGCGTGGCCGCGTCCTTGCCTCGGTTCCATAGCATATGAAAGTCGGCCGCCAAGTCATAGAGAAAAAACGCAATCCGGTGCGGTTCGCGGGCCAGTGCGGCGGCCTCCACCGTGCGCGGCCAGGTTGCCAGGCGGCGGATCAGCGCCAACTCCTCGGGTGCCGCCAGGCTGTCCAGCGTCACGTCGGCGAGCGCGGCGTCGGTCACCTCGGCCGGCGGGAACAGTTCTGCCGCGGCGCGCAGCACCGAGCGGCAGCGGGCATGCGCGTACTGCACGTAGAACACCGGGTTGTCGCGGGTTTGCGCCAGCGCCTGGTCGAGGTCGAACTCCATCTGCGCGTCCGCCTTGCGGGTCAGCATGGTGAAGCGCACAGCGTCCTTGCCGACCTCGTCGAGCAAATCGCGCAGGGTGACGTAGCTGCCGGCGCGCTTGGACATGCGCACCGGCTGGCCGCCACGCATCACGTGCACGATCTGGCACAGCACGGCCTCGAAGCGGGCGGCGCCGTTCGGCGACAGCGCCTGCACCGCGGCATTCATGCGCTTGGTATAGCCGCCATGGTCGGCGCCGAGCACGTCGATCAGCACGTCGAAGCCACGATCCACCTTGTCGGCGTGGTAGGCGATGTCGTTGGCGAAATACGTGTTGCTGCCGTCGGATTTGCGCAGCGGGCGATCGACGTCGTCGCCGAACCGCGTGGCCCGGAACAGGGTTTGCGGGCGGGGTTCCCAATCTTCCGGTGTCTTGCCCTTGGGCGGCTCCAGCACGCCCTCGTAGATCAGGCCTTGCAGCGCCAGCCGGTCGATCACCGCATCGGCGGCACCGCTGGCCACCAGCGCGCGTTCGGAACTGAACACGTCCTGCGCGACGCCGAGGGCGGTCAGGTCCGTGCGGATCGCTTGCAACATCGCGTCAACCGTGAAGTCGCGCACGATGTCGAACCAGACTTCCGGTGCGGCGATGCCGAGGTCGGGGAGCGCGAGCGCCGCGGCGTGAATTGCCGCGAGCTGCGCTCCGATGGGGATCAGGTATTCGCCGCGGTATTGCAGGCCGCCGGGGACTTCGTTGGAGAAGTCCTCTTCCGACAGCGGCGTGCCGATCGCTTGCAGGTACCGCCAATAGGCCGCCCAGGCGAGCGCGGTGACCTGCGTGCCGGCGTCGTTGATGTAATACTCCTTGGTGACGGCGTGGCCGGTCTTCGCCAGCAGGTTGGCGAGCGCATCGCCGACCACGGCGCCGCGGCAGTGACCGATATGCAGCGGGCCGGTGGGATTGGCCGAGACATACTCGACGTTGATGCGCGTGCCGGCGCCGGTGCGGCTGTCGCCATAGGCTTCGCCGGTGCGCAGGATAGACCGCAGCTCCTTGCGTAGAAGGTCTGAGGGCAGCCGGATATTTGTGAAGCCACCTGCCGCCTCCGCAGAATAGCCTGGAATTTTGCTCAAGTTGACCGACAGAAAAGCAGAGATCGACTGTGGTTTCTCACCGAATAGTGACGCTACGACAAAAGCCGCATTTGTCGATGCGTCACCGTGCTTTGGATCGCGCGCAGGACCAACCTCAATCTTTCGTGCGACATCATCAGGCAAATCGGAACATCTTTCACGCAAGGCGTGTAATACGTAGTTTCGAACAGTTGAGAATATGTCGTCGGTCATGTCGGTTTGCTTTCGTCGTGGCAGCTTGCAGGCGGCTTCATGGGCGGGCTTGACCGGCCATCTTCCCCCGGTCATTCGCGCGCAGATGGCCAGGTCCTTGTCACATGCAGATGGCCCGGTGCCTTGCTTAAGCGACCGTGGCAAGCCCGTTCCGGGCGACCAGAGCCAGCAGCTTGAGCGAGGCACCTTGCGGATGTTTCTCGCCCCGTTCCCATTGGCTGATCAGGCCGGGCGTCACATTCAGATAGCGCGCGAACACCGCTTGGCTCGCGCCTTCTCTTTGGCGCAGTGCACGGATTTCCTCGGCCGACAAGGGATGCACGGGGGTCAGACAGGCTTCGTCGAACTTGCGCATGGTGCGCCGGTCCAGCAGACCGGCGGTTTGCAGGTCTTCGGCCGTCTCATGGATCGCGGCCATGATAGGACTGCGATACTGCTTAGGCTTGCTCATGAGTCACCTCGATCAACGCGCCGGCTTCAATCGCTGCCATGAGTTCCACGTCGCTGTAGGACAGCAGCTTGCCAGCCAGCCGCCGGAATTCCTGCAACTCATCATCTTCGATGTTATCCTGTGCACTCTTCTCAAAACCTTAGACAAACACGGCTCGGCTTTCGACCCTGAACAGGATGATCGTCCGAAAGCCACCCGACTTTCCTACCCCGCTCCGCGCAATCCGCTGCTTGATGACCCCACCACCCAGATCGGCGTGAATCAGGCCTCGCTCGATTTCCGCAACGGCCTCCCGCAGCGCCTTGTCACCGAGCTTCACCTTGCGTGCAAAGCGCGCGAACACCCTGGTCTTGAATACGCGCACCTACTGCCCCAGGCAGCCGAACGGTACCGAAGATATATAGCACTGAGTGTTACCTTTCAAGGGGACTTTGCTGCCGGCGCGGCAAACGACGTTCGCCGCGCGCTCGGCCGCCGTAGGACGGGCAGTACTTGCGCAGGTCATCCGCTCACCGTGATGTCGGTGAGCCGGCGGTGCTCGTCCATCGCATAGCGATCCGTCATCCCCGCCACGTAGTCGCCGACGATGGTGGCGGCACGATGTGTGCCGCCCTCGCCGGCCCGCGCCCGCCAGTCGTCCGGCAGCAGCGACGGATCGGCGTGCAGCAGCCGGAACAGCTCCTCGGTCAGTCGGCGCGCCTTGGTGGTCATGCGGTTCACCCGCCAGTGGCGGTACATGCGGGCGAACAGGAAGTCCTTGATCACCATGTGCGCTTCGGCCATCGCCGGACCAAACGAGACCACCCGCTGCTTTGCGCGGCGCACGGCGTCGGCGTCTTTCGGATCCAGCTTCGCCAGGCGGCGACGGGTTTCCTCGATCAGGTCGGTGATCATGGCGTTGATCACCCGGCGGATCGTCTCGTGGCGCAGCCGCGGCGGCGGCACGTCCAGGCTGGAGATGCGCGCCTCGGCCAGCGCCTCGCGCACCACCGGCAGGTGGCCGATATCCTCGGGACCGAACAGCCGCGCCCGCATGCCGTCGTCGAGGTCGTGGCTATGGTAGGCGACGTCGTCGGCGATCGCCGCCACCTGCGCCTCGGCCGAGGCGTGCGTGTTGAGGTCCAGCTTGTGGCGCTCGTTGTACTCGGCGATGTAGGCGGGCGGATTACGCAGCGGGCCGTTGTGCTTGGCCAGCCCCTCCAGCGTCTCCCAGGTCAGGTTCAACCCGTCCCAGCCGGCGTAGCGGCTCTCCAGCAGCGTCACCACCCGCAGCGACTGGGCGTTGTGGTCGAAGCCGCCGAACGGCTTCATCGCCAGGTTCAGCGCCTCTTCCCCCGCATGGCCGAACGGCGGGTGCCCCAGGTCATGGGCCAGCGCCAGCGCCTCCGTCAGATCCTCGTCCAGCCCCAGCTCGCGCGCGACCGAGCGGGCGATCTGCGCCACCTCGATCGAATGGGTCAGGCGGGTACGGTAGAAGTCGCCCTCGTGATTGACGAACACCTGGGTCTTGTATTGCAGCTTACGGAACGCCGAGCTGTGGATGATGCGGTCGCGGTCGCGCTGCCAGGGCGAGCGCGTCGGCGCCTCCGGCTCCGGATGGAGCCGGCCGCGGCTGGTCGCCGGCTGCACGGCGTACGGAGCAAGGATCATGCAGGACGGGCTTACACCCCGCCGAAGGAGGCTTCAATTCCACGGGGAAAATGCCTAGCTTAGCGGCATGGAACAGTTTGCCGTGTCCGATCGGGCCGCCGCCCGCATTGCCGAGATCATCGCCGCCCAGAGCAATCCGGGTGGCCCGTTACCAGGCGCGCCACGCGACGCCACAGCAGGCGACGCAGCCGCGGACACGGCGCTCGCGCTGCGGGTTGCGGTGCTTGCCGGCGGGTGCTCCGGGTTCCAGTACCGCTTCGAACTCGACGCGGCGCAGCAGGCTGACGACCTGGTCATAGAGCATGCGGGCGCGAGGGTGCTGGTCGATCCGGTCAGCCTGGATCTGCTGGCCGGGGGCGAGCTGGACTTCACCGACGAGCTGATGGGCAGCCACTTTGCCGTGCGCAACCCGAACGCCAAGTCGGCCTGTGGCTGCGGTACAAGCTTTTCCGTGGACTGAGGCATCCGGCGCGCCGCAGATAAATCTCTGGTAATTTTGCCGGGCGGGTCCATATTGGGCTCTCGGCACTTTTCGCCCAGGGTCATGGTTGCCCAAGTCCGCGACACCGTCGCATCCGGCACTTACCAATGGAAAAGTACTACGGTCCGCACCGTGCGGATCGCCGAAATACCCGGAGTGACGTGATGTCTTCAGGTACGGTCAAATGGTTCAACGCCCAGAAGGGCTATGGCTTCATCCAGCCGGATGACGGCTCCAAGGATGTGTTCGTGCACATCTCGGCGGTGGAGCGGGCCGGTCTTCGCGGTCTGAATGAAGGCCAGAAGGTCAGCTACGACATCGAGCGTGGCCAGCAGGGGAAGACCGCCGCGGTCAACCTGCAGGTTTCCTGACCAGAGCAGGACCCGGTGCCGCCTCGAAGCGGCACCGGTCCCTTTGGGGCGGGCGGTCCACGTCGCGGCAGGAGAGTCCATGACCACGCACAAATTTGCCGTCGGAGACCGGGTGCGCCTGATTGTCAGCAAATACGCCGGCGACATTCCCGCCGGGGTTTACACGATTTCCCGCCAGCTTCCGGTCGAGGCGAATGTCTGCCAGTACCGGGTGAAGCACGTGCAGGACGGCCACGAGCGGGTCGTGCGGGAGAGCCAGCTCATCGGGCCCGGCGCCGACCAGGCCTGAATTCCTCCACCGGACTCTGCCGTTTGTCGCGGCAATCGATGACGCGAAGAAGGGCGGAAAACCCGCAGTGAACCTCTCCCGCGATGCGGAAGAGGTCGGCGCGCAGCGCCGGGTGAGGGTGCCGCATAACGCACGGTGCCGGCGAGGGCACGGTGCGGTTCGCCACGCCCTCACCCTCGTCGCTTCGCGCCTCGACCTCTCCCGCGATGCGGGAGAGGTTTACGGGCCGGCTTTACCGCTTTCGCCCCATTGGCCCGCCGCTTGCTTCCAGCAACGCGTCCATCGCGTTGAAGGGAGTGCCCATGAGCCAAACGCTGGCCAATCCAATCGACCTGTCCCGCCCCGCCACCCGCTGGATCCAGCTCCTGCTCGGGCTGGTCTGCATGATGGCGATCTCCAGCCCGCAATATGTCTGGACACTGTTCACCCGTCCGCTCGGCACCGCGCTGGGGGTCACTCCGGCGGCATTGCAGGTGACGTTCTCGCTGCTGATCGTGTTGCAGACGTTCTTCTCGCCGTTCCAGGGCTGGCTGGTGGATCGCTTCGGCCCGCGCCGGCTGATCGCCGTCGGCGGGCTGCTGACCGGCTTCTCCTGGATGCTCGCGGCGCAGGCCGGATCGCTGACCACGCTCTACCTGAGCTACGGCGTGCTGGGCGGGCTCGGCACCGGCATCGTCTATGTCGGCGTGGTCGGTCAGATGGTCGGCTGGTTCCCCGACCGGCGTGGGTTCGCCGCCGGCATGGTCGCCGCCGGCTACGGCGTTGGTGCCATCGTCACCACCTTCCCGATCGCCTCCTCCATCGCCACCGCCGGCTACCAGGCGACCCTGCTGCAATACGGCGCACTGCTCGGCGCCGTGGGGTTCCTCGCCGCGCTGGGACTGAAGGCCCCGCCCGCCACGGAGCGCGATGAGGCCGGCCCGGGCACCGGCACCATGGCGATGCTGAAGACGCCGGTCTTCTGGCTGATGTTCGTGATGATGACGCTGATGTCCACCTCGGGCCTGATGGTCATCTCGCAGATGGCCAACTTCGCCACCGAGTTCGGCGTGGCAAAACTGCTGGTCTGGGGCGCGGCCGCGTTGCCGCTGGCCTTGACCATCGACCGCTTCACCAACGGGCTGACCCGGCCGTTCTTCGGCTACGTGTCCGACCGGATCGGCCGCGAGAACACCATGTTCCTGGCCTTCGCGCTGGAGGCCGTGGCGATGGCGGCCTGGCTGGCGACGCGCGGCGACCCGGTGCTGTTCGTGCTGCTGTCCGGCGTGGTGTTCTTCGGCTGGGGCGAGATCTTCTCGCTGTTCCCCTCGACGCTGACCGATACGTTCGGGCCGCACAATGCGACGCGCAACTACGGCTGCCTGTACATCGCGCAGGGCATCGGCTCGATCTTCGGCGGCCCCCTGGCGTCGCTGCTGCACGACGCGGCAGGGACCTGGGCGAGTGTGTTCTACGTCGCGATCGCCGCGGATGCGTTGACGGCAGTACTGGCGATCGCCGCACTGAAGCCGCTGCGGGCGAGGTACCGCGTGGCGGCGTGAGGTCATACATCCGGCGCGGCGTACGGTGTGATCTGATCGCTGCGATGTTCCTGATGCCGGATGACGCCGACGGCGCCGCATGCGACGCCAGGCCGCGTTGCGAACCGATCAGCGACGCGCCATATTGGCTTGTGAGCGATTGATCGGTCATGACAATCAAGGCACCGTGGTGGACAGCCACACCGAATTTTTTGCCGCGAATGAAGCAGGCCCCCTCGTGTCCGGCAACGACGCTGACCGGACGATACCGCGCCGGGAGCGTGCCGCGGCCTGTCCGTGGAAGAGAGGGGTTACGCAGTGAAAAAGGCGGATCTGATCGCCGCTGTTGCGGAGCAGACCGAGCTGTCTCGCGCCAAGGCTTCCGAGGTGGTTGACGCGGTGCTTTCCGCGATTGAAGGCGCGCTGAAGAAGCAGGACGAGGTGCGGCTGGTCGGTTTCGGCACCTTCGCCGCGGCACCGCGCAAAGCGGGCAAGGACCGCAACAAGCTTGCAGGGTTCGTGTTGCGTGAGAAGGCCGGCAGCCGCAACAGCGCCGCTGCCCATATCATGCCCGCGCCGAAGGGACCGAGAACCGTTTCCCATCGAAAAATCCAGGCCGCCGTGGAGAAGGTCCTTCTGGACCGCAGCCGCACGGATGCCTAGGCGTCCTGCTGGTAAGGTGGCAATCGACTACGATCGAAACGTTTTTATCAACTGCCCATTCGATGATACCTACTTGCCGCTGTTCCGGGCGCTCGTGTTCGGCGTGTTCGAGTGTGGGCTGATCCCTCGGTGCGCCCAGGAGGTCTATGACGCCGGGGAAGTACGAATAGAGAAGATCGCCGGCCTCGTCCGGGATTGCCGCTGGGGCATCCATGACATTTCGCGAACCGAGCTGAATTCGCGTGGATTGCCCCGTTTCAATATGCCGTTCGAACTCGGGCTTTTTCTGGGTGCCAAGCGATTTGGAGCCAGGCCACACACCAGCAAGTCATGTCTGGTGCTCGATCGCGACAAACACCGGTTCCAGGAGTTCATCAGTGACATTGCCGGACAGGACATCGCGGAACATGGCAATGAGCCACTGCGTGCCGTCCGAGCGGTACGTGATTGGCTGGCTGTCGCGAGGCCGGGCCTTCCCAGGCCGGCTGGTCCTGCCGCAATCGGCCGAAGGTATGTCCGCTTCTGCGGTGAGTTGCCGGCGATTTGCACCGCCGCTGACCTGCGGCCCGACGAGCTAACATTTGTGGAGTATGCCGATATGGTCTCCACGTGGCTTAGCAGCGTCCTGGTGCGACCGGACTGATACGCCGAAGGCTGGGAGGTGCGCAGGACGGAACAGCGCAGTGCATTCCGCCGTCG
>JBEKNT010000135.1:0-15409 GCA_049522565.1 Acetobacteraceae bacterium | reverse complement strand
CGGCAACCTCCCGCCTGATGAGCGGCGGCTCCTCACGCGGGAGATTGCCGCGTCGCTCCGCTCCTCGCAATGACCGGGTTGGCGCAATGACCGGGTTGCTGCACGACGGGGTTGCTGCATGACGAGGGCGCACGAAGCACCGCGGCCAGCCCGCGCCTTGAACCCGTCTGTCACCCGCGTGTAATATTCCGGGACGCAAAATAAACCTCCCGGGCCAGGACGTTCTATGGAACTCATCGACCTCAGCCGCGAGCTGTTCCATCGCACCCAGGTGCATCCGTCGCACCCGCCGGTGATCGTCTCCGTCTGGGGCGACCACAGCGAAAAGAAGGTCGCCGGCAACACCGTGTTCACCTCGAAGGCGCTGTCGATCGCGTTCTCCGACCATGCCGGCACCCATGTCGATGCGCCGGTGCATTTCGATCCCCGCCCCGACGCCGCGTCGATCGACCAAGTGCCGCTGGAGAACTTCTACACCGAGGCCATCTGCCTCGACCTGTCGCACGTGCCACTGAAACACGCGATCACGGTGCCCGAGATGGAGGCAGCACTGGAAAAATCCGGCCAGGAAATCCGTCCGCGCGACACCGTCCTGCTCTACATGGCGACCAACGACCGGCTGCTCGGCAAGCCGGGCTATCTGCACGACTTCCCCGGCCTGGCGTTGGACTCCGTGCACTGGCTCGCCGACCACGGCATCCTGATGTTCGGCGTCGAGGCGATCAGCCCGGCGCCCGAAGGCGAACTGAACTACCTCGCCCACATGGCCTGCGCCGAGCGCGGCATCACCCACATGGAATGCCTCGCCAACCTGGACCGGCTGGTCGGCCGCGGGCGGTTCCGCTTCATCGGCTTTCCCCTGAAGATCCGCGGCGGCACGGCCAGCCCGATCCGCGCCGTCGCGGTGTTCGAATAGCGCAATGATCGACGTCGAGGTCGCCGTCACGATCCGCCGGCCGCGCCCTGACGTGGCCGCGGTCATGTTCAACCCGCGTTACGACACCGCGTGGATCGGCAGCGTGTTGCAAGTCCGCCCGGCGACTCCTGGTCCGCTTCGCCGCGGCACGAAGATCGCCCTCGTGTCGCGCTTCCTCGGCCGCCGCGTCGCCGACATTCGCGAGGTGGTGGAGCATGTGCCTGACCGCCACGTCGAGATGATCGCGCGATTCCCCCTGGGTTTGCGGGTTCGTTACGAGCTGGAGGGCATTCCGGAAGGCACCATCGCGCGCATCCGCGCCCAAGGCCGTCCGACCGGCCGCTTGCGTTTCGTCGTGCACGCGATCAACCCGCTGCTGCGGCGGGCCGTCGTCCGTGACCTGGGCCGGCTGAAGTCGCTGCTGGAATCGGGAGCGTGGCGTAAGCTGGTGCTTTCCTCTCCCACGACGTGGGAGAGGGTCGGGTGAGGGCATTGGGTGCGGCCCACGTGACGGGCACTCCACCGTCTCCCGCCGCAGGCGGAAGAGGAAAGCCTGGTGGAAATTCCTTCCACTCATGACCGCCCAACTGGCCGCCAAAGAAATTTCCTGCTACAACAGGCCCAGTAGCAGAAGGACCACCCCGCATGGCCGCCGACAAAGAGATCGACCGCCTGGATCGCGAGATCCTGCGCCTGATTTCGGCCGACGCCTCGCTGTCGCTCGCCGAAATCGCCGCCGAGGTCGGCCTCACCCCCACCCCGTGCTGGAAGCGCATCCGCCGCATGGAGGAAACCGGCATCATCCTGCGCCGCGTGGCGGTAATCGATCCCGCGAAGATCGGCCTGCCGGTGTCGGTCTTCGTCGAGGTGGAAACCGCCGACCATTCCGGCGAATGGTTGCAGCAGTTCGCCAACGTGGTCGGCAGCATGCCGGAGATCATCGACGCCTGGCGGATGAGCGGCGACGTGGACTACCTGCTGCACGTCGTGGTGCCGGACATCGCCGCCTATGACGATTTCTATCGCCGGCTGATCAGCCAGGTGAAGCTGCGCAACGTGAGCAGTCGATTCAGCATGGAGCGGCTGAAGGCGGCGCCGCTGCCGGTGTGATCCATCCGGCACCCATCGCCGTGGCCGGGCTTGACCCCGTGCGACGGCAAACTTCTTCTAGCGTGCGCCAGCCGATCATCCCCAATCGAGACTGAAACTTTCCGCTGCCCGGTGGTGTCTCTTGTGCGCCATCGGACACCGGTCCAATATCCGTTACGTATCGCCATCAAGATGCCGTTTGGAGGCAAACCCATGCGCGACTACCAGGACGCTTATCGCGCGCTGTCGGTACCGGCGTTGGCGCGCCAGGTTCTTCAGGGCAGTTTGGCGGACGGGATCAACGCGGCCATTGAATGCTGCGACCGTTGGGCCGAGGACTGGCGCGTCGCACTGCATTGGATCGGCAAGGACTTCGCGCAGGAATCGGTCACCTTCGCGGCGCTGCGCGACCAGTCGGCCCGCTTCGCCAATCTGCTTCATTCCCGCGGGATCGGGCCGGGCGACGTGGTTGGCGGCCTCCTCCCGCGCATCCCCGAACTGCTGATGGTGGTGCTCGGCGTCTGGCGGGCGGGCGCGATCTATCAACCTCTGTTCACCGCGTTCGGCCCGGCGGCAATCGCCAGCCGCGTTACGGCGGCGGGCGGCAGCCAGGCGAAGCTCATCGTGACCGATGCGGCCAATCGTCCGAAGCTCGATGACGTCGCGAACTGCCCGCCGGCGCTGGTGGTGGATCGCGGACGGAGCGACCCTGGAGCGTTCGCCGCCGCGCTGGCCGCGCAATCGCCTGACTTCGCGCCGGTGATGCTGCGCGGCGAGGACCCCTTCGTCATCCTGTTCACCTCCGGCACCACCGGCAGTCCCAAGGGCGTGCGCCTGTCGCTGCGCATGGTGCTGCCGATCGCCGCCTACATGCGCGACGCGATCGACCTCCAGCCCGCGGACCGTTTCTGGAACGTCGCCGATCCCGGCTGGGCCTACGGCATGTACTACGCCATCCTCGGACCACTACTGCTCGGCCATGCGACCACGTTTTATGAAGGCGGCTTCACGGTTGACGGAGCGGTGCGCGTGCTCGCGGAGCAACGCATCACCAACCTCGCCGCAGCGCCCACTGTGTACCGGTTGATGATGGCGGCGGGTGACGCGGCAATGGCGCCCATCGCCGGCCAGCTCCGGGTCGCCAGCAGCGCCGGCGAGCCACTCAATCCCGAGGTGGCGCGCTGGGCCGAGCGGGTGCTGCGTGTGCCGCTGTACGATCATTATGGCCAGACCGAAACCGGGATGCTGGCAAACAACCACCACGCCCTGCGCCACAAGGTGAAACTGGGTGCGGCCGGTCTCCCCATGCCGGGGTTTTCGCTGGCGGTGCTCGACGACGACCTGCGGCCGGTCCCGCCGGATACGCCGGGTGTCCTCGCCGTCCACCGCAAGAATTCGCCGCTCTGCTTCTTCGATGGCTACTGGCATGCCGACACGCCCGCCTTCCAGGGCGATTGGTACCTCACCGGCGACACGATGCAGCAGGACAGCGAGGGGCATTTCTACTTCGTCGGCCGCAACGACGATATCATCACGTCCTCCGGCTATCGCATCGGCCCGTTCGATGTCGAGAGCGTCATCATGGAACACCCGGCGGTTGCCGAGGTCGCCGTCGTCGGCAAGCCCGACCCGGAGCGCACCGAGATCGTCAAAGCCTTCATCGTGCTCCGAGCCGGCATCGAGCCTTCGGATGCGCTGAAAACGGAATTGCAGCAGCACGTCCGCACCCGCCTCTCGCTGCACGCCTATCCGCGCGAGATCGCGTTCGTCGCCGAGTTGCCGAAGACGCCCAGCGGCAAGGTGCAGCGCTTTCTGCTTCGTCGCCAGTAGCAAGCGACCAGACGCCTCGGCCGGAAAAGGCGGGGACGAGACTGGCCTTCGCTCGCCGGACGGGTTAGCCGTTGCGCAACAACGAGGAGTCACCCGCCATGAATGGCGCCGAAAGCCTGGTCCATACGCTGCTGCGCAGCGGGGTCGATACCTGCTTTTCCAATCCCGGCACATCGGAGATGCATTTCGTCGCGGCGTTGGACCGCGTTCCCGGGATGCGCTGCGTGCTCGGGCTGTTCGAGGGCGTGGTGACCGGCGCGGCCGACGGCTATGCGCGCATGGCGGGCAAGCCGGCAGCGACGCTGCTGCATTGCGGGCCGGGCCTGGCGAACGGTTTGGCCAACCTGCACAACGCGCGGCGCGCCGCGACGCCGATCGTCAACATTCCCGGCGACCAGGCCACCTACCATCGGCCGCTCGACGCCCCTCTGACCGCGGACACCGAGGGCTGGGCGCGCGGCGTTTCCGGCTGGGTACGCACCGCGACCTCGTCGCGCACCGTGGGGTCGGACGCCGCGGTGGCGGTGCAGGCGGCGCGCACCTCGCCGGGGCAGATCGCCACGCTGATCCTGCCGTCCGACACCTCCTGGGACGAGGGCGGCATTGTCGGCGAGCCGTTGCCGGTGCCCGCGGCGCCCACCAGCGCGCCGAGCCAGATCGACGAAGCCGCCGGCATCCTGCGCCGCGGTGGCGCGGGCGTGCTGCTGTTGTTGAGCGGCCCCGGACTGTCGGAGGAAGGCCTGGGCTACGCGCATCGGATCGCCGCGCATACCGGCTGCCGGCTGATGGCCGGGGGGTCGAACGCTCGGACGGCGCGCGGTCAGGGGCGCATCCCGGTGGATCGCGTGCCGTATGTGGTGGACGTCGCGGTCAAAGCGCTGGCGGGCACCAAGCACCTGATCCTGGCCGGCGCGCGCAAGCCGGTGACGTTCTTTGCCTATCCCGGCAAGGTGCAGACCTCGGTGCCGCCGGACGCCGACCTGCACGTGCTGGCACGGCCGGAACAGGACATCGTGGATGCGCTGGGACGGCTGGCGGAGGCGGTAGGCGCGCCGAAGGTGGCGAAGCCGGATAACGGGCCCCGGCCGGACGTGGGGCGTGGGGCGCTGACACCGGAGAGCGTGGCTTCGACGGTGGGCGCGCTGATGCCGGAGGGCGCGGTGATCGCCGATGAGTCGGTGACCTTCGGGCGCGGCTTCTTCCCGCTGACCAAGGCGGCGCCGCCGCATGACTGGCTGAACGTGACCGGCGGGGCGATCGGTGGCGGCCCGCCGCTGGCCACCGGCGCGGCGATCGGCGCGCCGGGGCGGCGGGTGATCAACCTGCAGGCCGACGGCTCGGCGATGTACACGGTGCAGGCGCTGTGGACCCAGGCGCGGGAAAAGCTGGACGTCACGACCGTGCTGCTGTCGAACCGGAAATATCAGATCCTGATCGGCGAGCTGGCCAATGTCGGTGCCAATCCGGGGCGCACGGCGATGGACATGCTCGACCTGGGCAATCCCGACATCAACTGGCCGCAGCTTGCCGGATCGATGGGCGTGGAGGGCGCGCGGGCCGAGACCGCCGAGGCGTTCACCGATCTGCTGCGCCATTCGCTCGGCCGCTCGGGGCCGTTCCTGATCGAGCTGGTGATCTGACGTACAGAAAACCTCTCCCGCGCACAGCGTGGGAGAGGTTTTCTGTCACCCGTGCCGCTTGATGAACGCCTGCAGCATCGCCAGCGCCCGTTGCGAATTCGGCGTGTTCGGGTGGTTGCGCATGAAGGTGTGCTTCTCGCCGGGGAACAGCGTCAGCTCCATGTCGCCGCCGGCCTTGCGCCAGCCGGCCGCCAGCCGTTCCGCCACCGCGTTGGGCACCCACTCGTCGGCATCGCCCTGGAACACCCAGGCTGGGGGCGTCTCGACGGCTTCGCCGCGCTCCAGGATCAACGGCGGGCTGCCTTCCGCCATCGCCGCCTCGTCGCCCCAGAAGCGATGATGCGAGTCGAGCATCGCCGCGTTGCCCGCATCCTTGGCGATCCGGTAGCGCACCAGCGGGCACAACACGCCCCAGGCGGAAATGACGAATGCCACGCGCGCATCGACGTCCGGCGCGCCAGGCAGCGGGTGCGCCGCATAGCGCGGATCGAACGGCCGCATCGCCGCGAGCAATACCTGGTGCCCACCGCTCGATGTACCGAACAGCCCCACGCGTTCCGCCCGCGCGCCGAATTGCTGCGCGCGCGACTTGAACCAGCGCACGCCATAGTTGATATCCTGCAACGACCCCGGATAGGCGGCGTCGGGCGGCATGCGGAAATCCAGCGACAACGTCACGATGCCCTCGGCCGCGAGGGTCTCGGCCAGCGGCGCATTATTGAGCCGATCGCTGTTGACCCAGGCGCCGCCATGCACCTCCACGATGGCGGGAAACGGCCCGTCGCCCGGGGGACGATACAGCCGCGCCAGCAGCCCCGGCCGGTACTCGATGTCCTCCACCCGGATGTCGGCATCCAACGTCGTTGACATGTTCGCGTGTCTCCCCCTCAGAACTTTCCCTCGCCGATGAAGCGGTCGATCTTGCGGTAGCGGAACAGCCACCGCCCGTCCTGCTTCACCATGTCGTCGGCATAGCCTCCGGCCGAGCTGACTTTCGGACCCGCGTCGCTGTTCTGCGCGACGACCCAGTTGGATTGCACGCGCGCGCGGTCGCCGTCGAGCGCGATGACGATGTTGGTCACCAGATGCACGCCGCGCGGCCGCGGTCCGCCACCCGCCCGCAGGCTGCGCGCATGGTCCGCGATCCCGGCTCGGCCGGTGCCTTGGCCGAAATCGGTGTGCCAGATGCCGTCCTCGGTGAACAGCGCGGCCATGTCGTCGAATTTTCCCGCGTCGAGATGGAAGCAGTAGGTCGCCAGGACCTCGCGGATCGCGTCCTTCTCTTCGAGTGCGCTTGGCATCTGGTGGTTCCTCCCCGTCGATGGGTAGAGGGCAGTGTAGCGCATCGGCGGAAATGCGCCACTCGTACGCGGTACGGGGGCGAGCGAAGCAAGTTAGATTCACCGCAAAGTCACCCAGACTGTCGGCGATAGCCCAACGCCGAACATGTTCTGCGCCGCGTTGTCGTTGCCGGCCGATCGAGCCAATCGACCGCCCTGGGGGAAGCGAGATCCGATCCGAGCAACCGGGTCTGGCGCAGAGCGCGGCAAGACCTAACACGGCGAAAGCGTGGCGAACCACGAAGGGCCACGGCGCATTCTATTATATCGGCCGCCGTTGAGTTTCACCCATCGGCTGGACCGCGTCGTCATTCCGACGGAGGTCGGCAATCCACGACGTTCCGTCGTGAAATCAAGACTGCCGTGTATGGCGGGCCGTCGCCCAGATGGGGTTGAGGGGGCGCGGTCTTGGCTGCTGCCGCCTGGACCGTGTTTGGGGGCAGGGAGCAAAAAGGAAGGCGAGGCAGCAAGAAAGCAAGTCTTTTGACACAGATTTTCACAGATTAGAGATTTCCTTCGACCATTTCGTCGCACTCGTTTGGGCGCTATTTCTAATCTGTGACTTAATCTGTGAAAATCTGTGTTAAAAAACTTGCTTCCTTGCTTCGCTGACCTGCCCCCACCAGCGTTGGACACTTTGAGCCCGTCAGGCCACGCGGCGGCCCGAATGCGATCGACGTGGAGTGTCAACGGCTTACCTTCCAACCTTCGAATTTAACGCTCATGGGGCCTTCGCCCGCCACGACGCGAGACAGTTTACTGACAGGCCAGCCGTTCGGGCAGTTGGCAGTAATCCCGCGCCGGGGCGATCGCTTCGTCGCGCATAGCGCATGATTTGTCTCCGCGGCCCTGCATGGCTCTCCCCGCGTCCTCCGTGTTCAGACCTTGCATCATTGCCCGCCCCACGACGTCAGCGCGACAAGCACCGATAACCTTACCTTGCGCATCGGCGCGCATCGCATGGTGCCCGGTCAGTGCAGCGGCAAGCCGCCCCGCACCACCCCACCGGCCACCCCGGCCAGCAGCACCACGGCCAGCGCCACCCGGCACAGCGTCACCTGGTTGCAGTCGCGGATGCGGCGTTCGAGACCCAGCAGTTCGCCATGCGCCGCCGCGGCGCGGGTCAGCATCAGCAAAGCCGCCAGCGGCAGCAAATACCGGTGCAGCAGCAGGCACGCGGCGATCGCCACCGACAACGCCACGCGCAACACGCCACCCCCACCCCGCAGATCGCGCAGCACGACGGCAATCGCGGCGACCGCGGCAAGAAGCTGGAGGAACGTGTCGGCCGCCATCGGCCGCAGGATCAGCAGCCACGGGTTGTCGATCAGCAACGGCAGCACGCAGCCGACGGCGAATACCGCAAGGAACCCAAGAAACGCACCGCACGTCGCGCGCGCGTCCGATCCGAGCACGCTGAAGGCCGCCAGACCCAGCACCAGGGCGCTCCCCATCAGCACCCAGCGTTCGAGTGGCACGGTCCACGCCAGAATTTGATCCGGGCGCGCCACGCCAAGCCACGCGACGTAGTCGCCGGCAAAGCCACCGCCGGCGATCTCCCTGGCCCACCACATCACCGCCGGCGCACCCAGGACCAGCGCACAGACGCCGCCGGTTAGCCAGGCCCGCCCAACCGGCGCACCGTCGCGCGCCAGCGCCACGGACGCTCCGGCGAGGCCAACGACGCCCCACAGCGCCACCGCCGTCTCCATGTCGAACGCCACGCCGAGCAGAGCCACCGCCACGCGCGGCGACCCGTCCACCGCGCATGCCAGCGACAACGCCACCAGCGCGGTGGCGACCTGCGTCGCGCCGAGATAGCCGCCGACGAGGGCATCGCCGGACAGGCAGGCGCTGCCGCTGTCCAGATAGGTCATACCGATCAGCAACCCGCCCGCCGCCAGCCCTATCGCATCCGCCGCGGCAAGCCGCGCGATGATACGCAACAGGGCGAAGCAGCAGCCGAACACCGTCAGCACGCCGCATGCGAGGACCATCGTATGCGAGTTCGCCGCGATGGCGAACGGTCGCTCCAGCGGCCACACGAAAGCGACAATCCGCTGCAAGTCCTGATCGGGCAGGCGGGCGAATTGGGGCCGGCTGGCGGTATCGAGTATCGCCTGGACCTGGTTGCCAAAACCGAATCGGAAGCCGGTGGTCAGCAGCAGCAGAACCGTCGCCGCGACGGCGGCGGCCGCAACCGGCGTCAGCCCTGTGGCGAGCCCGGTGGGCATGCGTTGGGGCACCACAGCGGCGGCCACCAGGTCCCACTCCCGCGTGGCTCCGTACAGCCCCGCCATGTGACGAACTCCTCCCAGAGTCGTGCGATCTCGACTGGTGATTTTGTCATGCGGCCGGGTTGCGCAGGCTCACGATGGCGCGCGCTGCCGCGGCGTCGCGCAATGGTGTAGCCGGTGGGGAAAACCGATCGCCGGCCGATTTCCATGCGCCGGCCGCAACAGCGCACTTGCGATGGCGGGCGCAACGGGACAGCCTCCCCCAATGGCGCTGGACGAAATGGTCGATGGCAAGGGAGGGCTCCGCCCGCACTGGCGGAGCCTGCTTGGGGTCCTGACGGGGCTCGGCCGGGCGACCCTGGTCGAGCGGGCGCAACGCCTGGAGCGCATCGCCACCGAGGAAGGCGTCTCCAACCTGTTGCCCGGCGCGCCGCCGGACCCCTGGCGCTTCGACCCGATCCCGGTGCTGCTGCCGCAGGACGACTTCGCGCGGCTGGCAGCCGGCCTGATCCAGCGCGCCCGCCTGCTGGACGCCGTGCTGGGCGACCTCTACGGCCCGCAGCGTTTGCTCGCCGATGGCGTGCTGCCCCCCGCGCTGGTCTACGGCAACCCCGGTTTCCTCCGCCCCTGCTGCGCGGCGGCGGACCAGCCGCGCTCCGGGCTGTTGCAGTTCTACGCCGCCGACCTGGTGCGCGGCCCCGACGGCGCATGGCGCGTCCTGGCAGACCGCACCGGCTGGCCCAACGGCCTGGCCCACGCGCTGGAAAATCGTCGCCGGCTCGGCCGCATCCTCCCCGAAATCTTTGCCTCCCACCTGCTTTGCCCGCTGGAGCATTTCGCCGAGCTCTGGCAGGACGCGCTGCAACGGCTGGTGCCGCCGGCCGACGGCGACCCGGGCGGCGTCGCGCTGCTGACCCCCGGCCATGGCGATTCGGACTGGTTCGGCCACGTCCTGCTGGCGCGCGAGCTGTCCTGTTCGCTGGTGGAATGCGGCGACCTCACGGTGCGCGGGGGGCGGCTGTTCCTGAAGACACTGCGCGGCTTGCAGCCGATCGGCGTGCTGCTGCGTGGCGAGCATGGCAACCGGCTCGACCCGCTGGAGCTGGCGCCGGATGCCGTCGGCGTGCCGGGACTGCTGGAAGCCGCCCGCGACGGCGGCGTGCGCATCGTCAACTACCCCGGCTCGGGGCTGGTGGAGGCCCCTGCCCTCGCCGCCTTCCTGCCCGCGCTTGCCCGCCACCTGCTGGGGGAGGAACTGGCACTGCCCGGGGTGGAAACCCATTGGCTGGATGCTGCGGGGCCGGACGGGCCGGCGGCGCGCGACGCCGTGTTGCGGGATCCGAACGCCTGGCTGGTGCGCCCGGCACTCGACGGCACGGCATCCCCGCTCAGCCTCGCCACGCTGTCACCACAGGCGCGCGAGGGCCTGCTGGCGCGTATCGCCGCCGCGGGGGAAAAATACGTGGCGCGATCACCGGTCACCGCCTCCGCCGCGCCGTGCCTCGACGACGGCCGGCTGATGCCGCGTCCGTTGCTCATCCGGCTGTTCCTGGCCTGGGCCGATGGGGCGTGGCACGCGATGCAAGGCGGCCTGGGCTGCGCCCTGCCGGACGGCGCCACCGCCTGGCCGGTCGCCGCGCCGGGATTGGCCAAGGATGTCTGGGTGCTGGCACAGGATCCGCTCGACATCACCGGACCGCCGGCGCAGCGGGTGGCGGCGCTGGCGATCCGGCGAGCCGCCGGCGACCTGCCCAGCCGGGCGGCGGACAACTTCTTTTGGCTCGGACGCTACCTGGAGCGCCTGGAGGCAGCCGCGCGGCTGCTGCGCGCGGCTCTCACCCGGGTGGCCCGCCCGTCCGCGGCACCGCACGAGCTGGCCGAACTCCAGGTGCTGACCGCCTGCCTGACCCAGGCCGGCGTGCTGAACGCCGAGACCATCGCCGGCCTGAGCCTGCCACGCCTCTGCGAGGCACTGCTGCGCGCCGCCGCGGCGTGGGGGGCGATCCACGCCATGATCGGCCGGGTGTCGCGCATGACCGGGTTGTTGCGCGACCGGGTCACCGGGGAGATGCACGCCGTGATGGTGCGCGGCCTGCGCGAGCTGGAGGATGCGCTGGAGCAAATCGACCCGCGCGAGGACGGCAAGGCGGTGGATGCCGCTGCGTCGGCGATGTCGCAGGTGCTGGTCTTCGCGGCGACCGTCGCCGGGCTGGCGGCGGAAAACATGGTGCGCGGCGGCGGCCGGCTGTTCCTCGACCTGGGCCGGCGGGTGGAACGCGCCCAGGCGGTGGCCGACGAACTGGCCTGCGCGCTGGAGCTGCCCGGCGCCGACGTGCAGCCGGCGCTGGTCGAGCATGGGCTGCGGCTTGCCCTGGAATTGCGGGATTCCGTCATCACCTATCGCAGCCGCTACTCGGGCGTGCTGCAGCCGGCGCCGGCGCTCGACCTGATGCTGGCGGATCCGGGCAACCCGCGCGGCCTGGCATTCCAGCTTACCGCCGCCGCGACCCTGCTGAACGAGATCGCCGGTACGCAGGATGCCACGCTGGCCGGCATCGCCACGACGCTGCTGGGGCAGGCCGATGCCATGGTGCGCAGCGTGGCGGCAGCGCCCGACCAGGCGCGCGCCGCGACCCTGCTGCCGCCCCGGCTGCGGGCGCTGCGCGACTCGGTGGCGGACCTGTCGGACCGGGTGTCGCGGCGCTACTTCGCGCTGCTGCCGACCGCGCGCAGCGTCGTCGGGATCGAAGGCGAGGCGCCGGCGCTGCTAGGTGCGGCGTGATCTATCGGGTGCATCACGTCACCAGCTACGATTACCAGACGCCGGTCGCCCTCAGCGCGCACCTGGCGCATCTGCTGCCGCGGGCCCTGCCGGTCCAGCGCGTGCTGTCCGCCCGATTGCTCACCGACCCGGCGGCGTCCTGGCGGCGTGACGGCACCGACCATTTTGGCAATCCGGTCACCTGGCTGTTCCTCGACGTAGCGCATCCGGCCTTCGCGGTGACCGCCGAGGCGACGGTGGATGTCTGCTTTCCCGATCCGCCGCCACCGGATGCAACCCCGTCCTGGGAGGCGGTGGGCGCCGCCGCGCGCCGCGGCGGTCCGGACGCTTGGCAGGCGGCGGAGTTCCTGTTCGACAGCCCATTGGTCCCGGCCAGTGCCGAGGCCGCCGCCTACGCCGCCCCCAGTTTTCCTCCTGGCCGCCCCGCACTGACCGGTCTGCTGGAGCTGAACACGCGCATCTATCGGGAATTCACATTCCGGGCCGGCGTCACCACGACGGCGACGACGATCCACGAGGTGCTGACCCGCCGGCAGGGCGTCTGTCAGGACTTTGCCCACCTGATGATCAGCGCCCTGCGCGGACTGGGCCTGCCGGCACGCTACGTCTCCGGCTACATCCGCACCCGGCCACCGCCGGGCGGCAAGCGCCGGCTGGGCGCCGACCAGTCGCACGCCTGGGTCGGCTGCTGGCTGGGACCGGAGCATGGCTGGGTCGATCTCGACCCGACCAACGATCTCGTGGTGAAGGAGGAGCATGTGGTGCTCGGCTGGGGCCGCGACTTCCGCGACGTGACGCCGCTTCGCGGTGTCATCCTCGGTGGCTCGGAGCATGAACTATCGGTGCGCGTGGAGCTGGAACCGGCGGCGACGGGAACCTGAAGGCCGCCGGACGGTTGTTAGCCCGCCCTGATTGGAACCCCCGATGACCATTCTCGCTGTCCTGCATCGCACGCGCTATCGCTACGCCAACCCGGTCCGGTTCGGCGACCACCGCATGATGATGCGGCCGCGCGACAGCCACGACTTGCGGCTGATCGACACCGGCCTGACCATTTCCCCGGCCGCCAAGGTGCGCTGGATGCACGACGTGTTCGGCAACTCCGTCGCGGTGGCGCATTTTTGCGAGCCGGCCAAGGAGCTGCTGGTCGAGTCGTGCTTCACGTTCGAGCACTATCCGCTGCCTGCCGCCGAGGTGACGCTGGAGGAATTCGCGCGCGCCTATCCGTTCAGCTACGACGCCGATGAAATTGCCGATCTCGGCCGCACGTCGGAGCGCCACTATCCCGATCCCGAACACCGGATCGACGCCTGGGCCCGCCGCTTCGTGGAGGCCGAGGCCGGCCACGACACGATGGCGATCCTGGTGGCGATGACCGAGGCCATCAAGGCGGCGTTCACCTACAACCCGCGCGACGAGATGGGCACCCAGGACCCGCTGGTGACGCTGGACAGCGGCACCGGCACCTGCCGCGACTATACGTTGTTCCTGATGGAGGCGGCGCGCAGCCTGGGCTTCGCCGCGCGGTTCGTCTCCGGCTACCTGTATGACGAGAACCTGATCGGCGGCGGCTCGACGAGCGAGGTGGTGGGCGGCGGGGCCACCCATGCCTGGGTGCAGATCTATCTGCCGGGCGCCGGATGGGTGGAGTTCGATCCGACCAATGCGCTGGTTGGCGGCCGCAACCTGATCCGCGTGGCGGTGACCCGGGATCCGAAGCAGGCGATCCCGCTGGCCGGATCATTCACCGGAAAGCCCGACGATTTCCTGGGGATGGACGTCCAGGTCGAGATCACCGCAGCGGGCGAATAAGCCTCTCCGCGCCAGGTGCGGGAGAGGTCGAGACGTGCGAGCCTCGAGGGTGAGGACGATCGGGTCGGCAGGCCCGCACCCGCCTCCACCTCACGCCGTCGCGCCGCCATCCACCGCCAGCGCGACGCCGTTGACGAAGGACGCTTCGTCCGAGATCAGGAACAGCGCCGCATTGGCGATCTCCTCCGGCTGCGCGACGCGCCGCATCGGATTCAACCCCCCACGTTTCGCCACCAGCGTCTCCGGCGTCTCGCCGGGCGGCAACTGGCTGTCCGGGCGAGCAACGAACACCCGCAGCATCGGCGTGTCGGTGGTGCCGGGACAGACCGCGTTGACCCGGATCTTTTCGTGGCCGTAGCGTTTCGCCAACCCCTTCACCAGGCCGACCACGCCGAACTTGGCGATGTTGTAAACCGGGCTGTACGGCGAGCCGACCAGCCCCGAGGTGGACGCCGTGAACAACAACGCTCCGCCGCCGCGGGCGCGCAGCTCCGGCAGGGCCGCCTCGGTGGTGACCAGCACGCTGCGCACGTTGAGGTTCATCGCGAAGTCGAAGTCTTTCCAGTCGATGCCCTCGATCGACGCGGGGCCCGGTGTGCCGACGTGGTTCCAGACGAAATCCAGCCCGCCGAATTGCCGCGCGGTCTGCCGCACGATGTCGCGGGCGAAGTCGTCGCTTGTGAGATCGCCGACGAGCGCGATCGCCTTGCCGCCGCTATCGGTGATCTGTCGCACCACCGCATTGGCGGCGTCGCCGTTCAGGTCCACCACGCCGACCGAGGCGCCTTCCCGGGCGAAGCGCAGCGCACCGGCGCGGCCCATGCCGGAACCGGCCGCCGTGACGATACCGATCTTGTTCTGCAAGCGCATGTTCGTTGCTCTCCCGCCGGTCGTGACCCGGGCATGCCCGGGACCTCGGCAGCCAATCGTGCGCGCATGGCTGGCCCGGTCAAGCTCCATACGGCTAGGGACAAGGCGCGGCCGTGGAATCTCCTCGCGTGGTTGGCGCGGTCATTTCTATCGACAAACGGCGAAGTACTCTTTTCCCGCACTTCCGGCTCTGCTAAGCGGTTGTATTGCCGCGTGGGCGAATCATGCGCTGCATCACGACGGCAATGCAGCACCCGCACAGAACGGGTGCGACATACCGTAGAGGGGACGGACGCTCATGGCTCAGACGATCGAGGCCTATGTCGGCGATGCTATGGATAACGCGTCGATGGGGCCGATCCATTGGCGGGTGCTGGCACTCGTCGCCTCCGGCTATTTCATCGACGTGATCGATTACACGATGTTTGGCGCGATGACGCCCGACATGATCAACAGTGGCTTCATGACCGCGGCCGGCGCGGCGTCGATCGGCAGCGTCACCCTGATCGGCCTGTTCATCGGCACCCTCGGCCAGGGCGAATTCACCGACCGGTTCGGCCGCAAGGCGGTGTACCAGTTCAACCTCCTGCTGTTCGGGATCGCGACGATCGCCGGAGCCTGGGCGCCCAACCTGACCTGGCTGCTGGTCTTCCGGTTTATTGCCGGGATCGGACTCGGCGCCGAGCAACCGCTGTGCTTCTCCTACACCGCGGAATACGCGCCCAAGCGAATTCGCGGACGCATCATTGCGTTGATGCAGTTCATCGGTGGCGCCTGGCCGTGGCCGGTCGGCGCGCTGTTCGTGCTCGAATTCCGCGACATCCTCCATTGGCGCGGCATCTGGACCGTGGTCGGCGTCCTCGCCCTGGTCATCTTCGCGCTGCGCTTCTCGC
>JBEKNT010000134.1:0-15511 GCA_049522565.1 Acetobacteraceae bacterium | reverse complement strand
CAAGCTCCCGACCAACCCCTCCCCCCACCCCCCTCCCACAAGGGGAGCGGGAGGTGTTTCTTGCCAGGAGCGCTGCGCTCCTCGCAATGACAGCTAGTTTCGTCGCCATGACAGCGGATGTCATCCTGCCTCCAGTAGCAAACTCAAATACGGTTCCACCCGCGCCACCATCCCAGGAGGCACCAGCGTCGTCGCGTCCATTTGCTCGATGATCGCTGGACCCGCGATGCGATTGCCGGCGTGCAGCCTGTCGCGATCGTACACGGCGCAAGCCACGAACGCGCCGGCTTCCTGCAACCACACGTCACGCCGGGCGATCACCGCGGCCGATGCATCCGGCCCGCCATCGTGTTCCGGCACGAATGTCGCCTTGCGCACCACACCCAACGCCTCGACGCGGAACGTAACCAACTGCACAGGGTCGCCCTCGGCGACGAAGCCGTACATCCGCAAATGCGCCGCGGCGAAGCGTTCGGCCAGCACATCCAACGTCGCCGGTCCAATCTCGCCATCGGGCAGCGCGACCGAAAGTTCGTAATTCTGCCCAACGTAGCGCATGTCGACCGTGCGGCTGACGCGTCTTGCATCGGCCGCGATGCCTTCCGCGTCGAACCACGCCGCCGCCTGCGCCGCCAACCCTCGGAACGCCGCTGCAACATCCGGCAACGCGGCAACACCCAGCGTCCGCAGCGACGTCGCCGCGAAATCCGCGCGCAGGTCGGTCAGCAGCAATCCCATCGCACACAGGATGCCCGGATTGCGCGGCACGAGGATACGGCGGATGTCCAGTTCCCTCGCCAACCGCGCCGCATGCAACGGCCCCGCACCGCCAAACGCCACGAGCGTATAATCCCTCGGATCATGGCCGCGTTGCACCGAGATCACCCGGATCGCCCGCGCCATGTTGGCGGTCACCACCGCGACGATGCCCTGCGCCGTCTCCATCACGCCCATACCCAGAGTTGCCGCCAGCCGGCCGACCGCGTCCCGCGCCAGGTCCTGCCGCACCGCCATCCGCCCGCCCAGCAGAAACGCGGGGTTCAATGTCTGCAACACGACATTGGCGTCGGTCACCGTCGGCTCCGTATTGCCGCGCGCGTAGCACACCGGACCCGGATCGGCGCCGGCGCTGCGTGGCCCGACCTTCAACAGGCCGCCGCTGTCGATGAACGCGATCGAGCCGCCGCCGGCGCCGACCGTGTGAATGTCCAGCATCGGCGCCTTGATCGGATAGCCGTGCACGACGGCCTCGCTCGCCAGCTTGCACGCGCCGCCAGAGAGCAATGCGACGTCGGTCGAGGTGCCGCCCATGTCGAACGTGATCAGTTCGGAAAATCCTGCCAGCCGCCCGACCTCCGCCGCACCGATCACCCCGGTGGACGGTCCGGACAGCACCGTGCGCACCGGCAGGCGGGCCGCCTGGGCGAAGCCGATCACCCCGCCGTTCGACTGCGTCAGATGCGGCACGGCGCGCACGCCCAGGCCAACAAGCCGATCGCCCAGCCGTTCGATATAGCTCTGCATCACCGGACCCAGATAGGCGTTCACCACGGCGGTGGACATCCGCTCATACTCACGGAATTCCGGCGCGACCTGATGCGAGACGCAGGCAAACGCTTCGGGAAACTCCTCGGCGAGGATACGTTGCGCGATCGCTTCGTGCGCCGGGCGCACGAAACTATAGAGGAAGCACACCGCCACCGCCTGCGCACCGGCCGCGCGCAGCCGGCGCACCGCGGCGCGGAACGCCGCTTCGTCGAGCATCACTTCCACCGTGCCGTCGTGCCGTACCCGCTCCGGCACCTCGATGCGGAGGTCGCGCGGCACCAGCACCGGCGGCTTGTCGGCCTGGAGATCGTAGAGGTCGGGCCGCTTCTGCCGGCCGATCTCGAGCAGGTCGCGGAACCCGTCGGTGGTGATCAGCCCGGTGCGCACGCCGCGGTGCTGGATCAGCGCGTTGGTCGCCACGGTCGTGCCGTGACCGAAATAGCCGACCGAATCGGGGCCGGCACCGACCAATGCCAGGCCTTCGTCCACGCCACCGGCAATGCCGCGCGACGGATCGTCCGGCGTCGAGGCCACCTTCCAGACCGCAACCCGGCCGGTGGTGTCGTCAAACAGGCAGACATCGGTAAAGGTACCGCCGGAATCCACACCGATACGCCACGCCACGAAACCATGCCCCACGCCAAAGCAGTAAGGATAGCGCGCGACGCGTCTACCTGCCAGATGCGGCCCGCTGCAAGCGGGGCTGCTGTGGCGACGTGACTATGGCCGCCAGTGCGGCTACGAATCGCTTGCCGGAAGCCCAGCAGCGGGAAGCGAGGAAGACCATGAAAATCAAGGTCGGCGACACCCTTCCGTCCATGAAGCTGACGATGGCCACGGCGGAGGGACCGAAGGAGGTCTCCACCGACGACATTTTCAAAGGCAAGAAGGTCGTGCTGTTCGCGGTGCCGGGGGCGTTCACCCCGACCTGCAGCGCCAGGCACCTGCCGGGCTTCGTGCAGCACGCGGATGCCATCAAGGCGAAGGGCGTCGATACCGTCGCCTGCATCTCGGTGAACGACGCGTTCGTGATGGGCGCCTGGGGCAAGGACCAGGGCACCGAGGGCAAGGTCACCATGCTGGCCGACGGCGCCGCGGCGTTCGCCAAGGCGGTGGGACTGGAACTGGACCTGAACGCCCGGGGCATGGGCTGGCGTAGCCAGCGCTACGCTCTGGTGGCCGAGAACGGCAAGGTGACACATCTGGCAGTCGAGCAGCCGGGCAACTTCGACGTCAGCAAGGCCGAATCGATCCTCGGCGCACTTCCCGGTGACAATACCACCGACGAACCGCTACCGAGGGCACTCTCCGGTGACAATACCACCGATGACCCGCGCCCGATTTTCACGAAACGCAAGACGTGACGGAGCATTCGGGCGATGCTCTCCGGGCTGCCGAACATTGCAGACAAGAACTTCATCATTGGCTTCTTCCTGCCGGTGGTGGTGGCGTTGTTCATCGCCGCCTGGACATTCCCCGACCTTGCCATTCTCGCGCCGCTGCGCACCGCGGAAGACAAGACGCTTGGCGACGTGGCATGGCTCGTGCTGGCGGTCTGGACCCTCAGTGTCGTTTTGCTCACCACCAACCACCTGCAATATCGCTTCCTCGAGGGATACCTTCCGCCGATCTCCTGGTTCGGCTGCATGCGTGCCTGGCATCATTGGCGCTTCGACCGTATCGCCAACCGGCGCAGGAGCATCCAGCAGCAATGGAAGGCAGCCGGCATGCGAGCCCAGGAAATTCCTGCCGGGCAACGACACGAGGCATCGCGCCTGGCGGTGCGGTTGCTGACCGAATTTCCCACAACCCGCGTCGCGACACAGCCCGAGGAGATCCTTGCCGACGGCATCATGCCGACGCGATTCGGCAATGTGATCCGCGCTTTCGAGGTCTATCCGAGGGAAATCTACGGCGCCGACAGCATCCCGGTCTGGCTGCGCCTCGCGTCCGTCGTCTCCAAGGATTTCGCCACCGAGATCGAGGATGCCCGCGCACAGGTGAATTGCTTCATGAACATTTGCTACCTCGCACTGGTGTTCTGCGGCTTTTCCATAGCCCGCATTGCCGCCGGCACCCTGTGGTCGGGCATTGTGGCCGAAGCTACCGGCATGCCAACGGCCGCCACGATCCAGGCCAGTCTGGCCGCCGCTTGGAGGTACGACTCGACGGTCGCGCTCGCTGCACTCGCAGTGTCGTGGGTATCCTATCGCTGGGCGACCTCACTGCTTGTCGCCTGGGGCGATTTGGTGAAAAGCGCGTTCGATTGCTATCTGCCGGCGCTGGCGCGGCAACTCGGCTACGCCGTTCCACCAGAATCCGCTGCCCGCCGACGCTTTTGGCGCGAGTTCAATGGCCAGGTGGCGTATTGGCAACCGATGCCGACGGCATGGCCGCAGGATCGCGCACCGGCGCAGCCGAGCGAGGACGATGGTGATGGCGACGCCGAAGGGGTTGCGCCACCGTAGCGCCGACCGGCGTGATGCGGGCGCAACACGAACACACCGTAGCCCTAATTCGCGCGCCCAGATACCACGGCACTTATGACCAAGTAGCACGGCCCTTATTCAGCAGGAATGTCGCATGTCGCCGCCCGTCGATTCCGTAGCCTCCGACACGGCATTTCCCCCCCACGCCGGCGTGGTGATCGTCGGCGGCGGCATCATCGGCGTGTCCACCGCGCTGTTCCTCGCCGAGCGCGGCCACAGCGTCGTGCTGTGCGAAAAGGGCGCGATCGGCGGTGAGCAATCCAGCCGCAACTGGGGCTGGTGCCGCACCATGGGGCGCGACGAGCGCGAAATTCCGCTGGCGCTGGAAAGCCTGCGGCTGTGGCGGGGCATGAACGAACGCACCGGCCGCGAAACGGGATACCGGCAGCCCGGCATCGTCTATCTGTGCGAGACCGAACAGGAAGTCATTGCGCAGGAGGCTTGGCTCGCGCAGGCGCGGCAATACCAGGTGGACGCGCGGTTGCTGCGCGGCGCCGCGGCCGCGGAACTGGCTCCGGGTGCCGCCACACCGTTCCTCGCCGCGGTGCACACCCCCACCGACGGCCGCGCGGAGCCGTCGCACGCGGCGCCGGCGATCGCCGAGGCGGCGCGCGCGCATGGCGCCACCATCCTGACCAATTGCGCGGTGCGCGGCATCGACCTCCAGGCCGGCCGTGTCGCCGGCGCGGTGACGGAGCGAGGGCGCATCGGCTGCGAGGCCGTGGTGCTGGCCGGTGGCGCGTGGTCGCGGCTGTTCTGCGGCAATGCCGGCATCGACCTGCCGCAACTGAAAGTGCTCGGCTCGGTGTTTCGCACCGCGCCGCTGGCCGGCGGGCCGGAGATCACCGGCGCCGCCAACGTGTTCGCCTGGCGCAAGCGGCTCGACGGCGGCTACTCGATCGCCCGGCGCAATGCCAACATCGCCGACATCACGCCGGATTCATTCCGGTTGTTGCTGGATTACCTGCCGACGCTGCGCAAGAACTACGGCGAGGTGCGGTTGCGCCTCGGCCGCCGCTTCCTGGAGGAGTGGGGCATCCGGCATCGCTGGTCGCTCGATGAGGCGACGCCGTTCGAGGCGGTGCGGGTACTCGATCCGGCACCGAAGCAATCCGTCCTGGCCGAGGCGCGCACCGCCCTGGCGCGGCTGTTCCCGGCGTTCGCCGGCATGCAGGTGGCGGGAAGCTGGGCCGGCTTGATCGACGTGACGCCCGATGCGGTGCCGGTCATCGACCAGGTGGCCCGCATCCCCGGCTGCTTCATCGCCACCGGCTTTTCCGGGCACGGCTTCGGCATCGGCCCGGGCGCCGGGCGCCTGATGGCCGACCTGGTGGCCGGCGATTCGCCGGTGGTCGATCCGTCGCCGTTCCGGCTGGACCGGTTCGCCCGGGCACGCTGACACCACGCAATGACTCTCTCGCCTGCCGCGCGGCAACGCGCGATGTTCGCCATTCTCTGCTTCGTCTGGGGCACCACGTGGCTCGCCATGAAGGTGGGCATCGCCACGGTGCCGCCCGGGGTGTTCGCCGGCTCGCGCTGGACCGTTGCGGGTTTGATCCTGCTGTTCATCCGCAAGCTGCGCGGCGAACCGATCCGCGCCACGCCGCGCATCACCGGGCGGCTGCTGACCGTCGCCGTGCTGATGGTGACGCTGAACCAGGTGATCCAGCTCTATGGGTTGAAATACATCACCGCCGGCCTCGCCGCCGTCATCAATTCCGCACTGACGCCGATGTCCTTGCTCGGATTTGCCGTCGTCATGCGCCAGGAGCGTTTCAGCCGCCAGCAACTCGTTGCGATGGCCGTGGGAGTCATCGGTATCCTCGTGCTGTTCGGTCCGGCCGCCGTGGCCGGCACGCTGGATGTCTGGACCGTTCTGGGCGCCGCTTGCGTGATCGTTGCCTGTCTCAGCTACTCGGCCGGATCGGTGATGGCGCGCAGGCTGATGCGAAGGCTGGAGCCAGGGCAGATGGCCGCACTCACCAACCTGATCGGCGGCGTCATCCTGCTCAGCGGGTCGATCCCGCTGGAGCCGGGCGCGATGGCCGCGCTGCACTTTCATTGGGGATGGCCGGCGTTCGTCGCCTGGCTCTATTTGTTGCTGCCCGGCTCGGTGATGGCCACGACGATCTATTTCCAGCTGGTACGCGACTGGGGCGCCAGCCGCACCGGCACCTACGCGTTCGTTTCGCCGGTGATAGCGGTGGTGCTCGGCATGACATTGTTCGGCGAACACGCGGACTGGTCCGACCTGGTCGGCATGGTGCTGATGCTGGCGGCCGCCGGGTTGGCGCTGCGGTCGCGGCGGTCTCGGGTGCCAGCCGGTGTGGACGCGGTTACGTCCCTGCGAGGTGGGTCCGCGCGTACAAGTCAGCAAGCGGAACGGTGAAACCGATAGACTCCAGCATCAATTGATCCGCGGGATCGGGCAGACGGGGATCCTCGGGCCAGGAAGCGTCAGCGCGGCGGCGCAGACGCTGGCAGCGGTTTCCAGCGAAGTCGGGTTGTGCTCCAGGTCGATATAGATCGCATCGAAGCCGCAGGCGGCGGCGATCATCGCGATGTTCGGCGTGCGAAGCTGGTTCACGCCGAGGCACAGCACAAGCTCGTTGGCGGCGAGTTTCTGCTTGGCGATATTGGGTCCGATGGTGGTTGCCACGATTTTCCTCCCGCGCGACGATGGCGCGCACGTTGCGCCGGCGCGCCGCCGGTCAGCAAGCGAGCGCCGCAATGCCAGGGGCTTTGCCCGGGCCTTCCTCGGTGCACGCAGATCGCGCGGCCAACCGCACGAAGTCCTGTCTTCCATCGCCCGGAAGGCACTGATAAGGTTTCTCGGGATATCGGCGCGGCTTCTAACGAAAGCAGTTTTTTCAATATGTTGCCGCCCGACGCCGCTTCCCTGTCAGATCCGTGACGAGGGAGGGAGTGCGCAACATGGTGCTCAGGGCTGCCGTTCCGGATGCCCGCTGGAGGTGAGATGCGCGTTAGCCAGAAGGTCAAGAAGATCCTCGATTGGTACGAGGGCGATCCGCCCGGCGTGAAAGCCAACCTCGCGCGCATCCTGTCCACCGGCAAACTCGGCGGCACCGGCAAGGTGCTCATCCTCCCGGTTGACCAGGGCTTCGAGCATGGCCCCGCGCGCAGCTTCGCGCCCAACCCGCCGGCCTACGATCCGCACTACCATTACCAGCTCGCGATCGAGGCGGGCCTCAACGCCTATGCGGCGCCGCTGGGCATGATCGCCGCCGGCGCCGAGACCTTCGCCGGGCAGATCCCGACGATCCTGAAGTGCAACAGCGCCAACTCGCTGGCGCCGAACAAGGACCAGGCGGTGACCGCCGGCGTGAAGGACGCGCTGCGCCTGGGTTGCGCCGCGATCGGCTTCACCATCTATCCCGGCAGCGAATATGCGTACCCCCAGATGGAGGAACTGCGCGAACTCACCGCCGAGGCGAAGGCCAGCGGCCTGGCCGTGGTGGTGTGGAGCTACCCACGCGGCCCGAACCTCGACAAGGCGGGCGAGACGGCGCTCGACATCTGCGGCTATGCCGCGCAGATCGCCGCGCTGATGGGCGCCAACATCATCAAGGTGAAGCCGCCGACCGCGGTGGTCAGCCTGGAAGCGGCGAAAAAGAGCTACGCGAAGATCGACGGCTCGACCATGGCCAAGCGTGTCGAACACATCATGCAGTGCGCGTTTGCCGGCAAGCGCGTCGTGGTGTTCTCCGGCGGCGAGGCGAAGGACCTCGACGGCGTGTATGACGAAATCCGCGGCATTCGCGACGGCGGCGGCAGCGGCAGCATCATCGGCCGCAACACCTTCCAACGGCCGAAGGAGCAGGCGTTGGAGATGCTGAACAAGGTGGTGGATATCTATCTCGGGAAAGCCTGAACGGGATGGCAGAGAACGGCGGCGGCCAGGACGGCTGCCGCGTCTATCTGATCACCCCGCCGAAGCTGGAGCCCGTGGCGTTCGCCGATCGCCTCGCGGCGGCGCTCGACGCCGGCGATGTCGCGGCGGTGCAGTTGCGGCTGAAGGATGTGGGTGACGACGACTGGCGGCGCGCGATCGACGCGCTGCGACCGGTCACGCAGTCGCGCGGCGTGGCCTTCCTGCTGAACGACCGGGCCGACCTGGTGCGCGCGACCGGCTGCGATGGCGCGCATGTCGGGCAGGAGGATATGCCCGCACGCCAGGCCCGCGCGCTGATGGGGCCGGAGGCGACGCTCGGCGTGACCTGCAAGGGCAGCCGCGACCTGGCGATGCAGGCGGGCGAGGACGGCGCCGACTACGTGGCGTTCGGCGCGTTCTTTCCCTCCGGCACCAAGGATGTGACGCGCTTCGTCGATCCGGAGATTTTGCAGTGGTGGTCGGAGCTGATGGAGCTGCCGTGCTGCGCGATCGGCGGCATCACCGCGGAGAATTGCGCGCCGCTGGTGCGGGCCGGCGCTGATTTCCTCGCCGTGGTGGGCTGCGTGTGGCAGCACCCGGACGGTCCCGCCGCGGGCGTGCGGGCGTTGAACGCGGCGATCGCGGCGGCCCAAGCCGGGGCGTAACCGCCGCGGCCGCGTTGCGCGGAGGGGAGGGCGGTTCTCCCTCGCCCTTTGTTGGCTTGAACCCCTGCGCGGCCCAAGCCGACAAGGGGCGGGGGAGAAGTATTTTCTTCCGCCGCCCACCATCCATACCGGATCCATCGCGTTCCTTGTCGGCCGGGAATTGGCGCCTCGTCCCGGCTTCGTCATAATTGCCCCCCGCCCCCACCCGCACCGGCGCCCGCATGTCCCTCCTCGCCTGGCTCGCAGACCAGAAGCTGTCCGACTGGGTGCAGGGCCTCGGCTCGCTGGCTGCCGCCGGCGCCGCGGTTGGCATCGCGCTCCGCCAGGAACGCCTCGAGCGCCACCGCGCCGCCGCCGCCGCCGACTTGCGCGCGCAGGTGCTGGCCGCCGCCATCGTCCCGATCCTGCGCGACATGCAAAGCTCGCTGCGCGTGCGCAGCGGCCTGCTGCAATCCACCCGACGCCTGGCGGCCGACGAACACCCGCCGAACACCGACGAACTGGCGGTCATGCTGCCCGATATATTCATGAACACGATCGAGCGGGCCGACGTGTTCGGCGCCCCGGTCGCCGCACAGCTCTACACGCTGATCCACCGGGTGGAGGACTACAATCGCTACGTCCGCGCCTGCCGCGAGTGGGGTGTCCCACCGCGCCAATGGGACGCGAGCCTGCGCCCGAAGCTGGACGCGATCGGCACGGCCGTTGCCTTCCTGGAACCGCGCCTCAGCCATCACATCGATGCGCTGGAAGCCAGCCAGCCCACTCTGCCGCCCGCCGCCGCGCCACAAAAGCGATGATAAACTCGTGACAGACGCGCCGTTGCGAGGCAGGATCGGCGGGTGAATATCCTTGCGCCCCCGAAGGCCAGGCTCGGCATCGAGATCGTCTACGATCTCGTCTGCCCCTGGTGCTTCCTGGGCGCCCGCCGCCTGATGCGCACCCTGCGCCGCCGCCCCGACCTGCTGTTCGAACTCACCTGGCGCCCATTTCTGCTCAATCCCGACATGCCTCGCCTCGGCATGGCACGACCGGATTACGTGGTGCGCAAGTTCGGCGGCGAGGACCGGGCGCGCCGGCTCTACGCCTCGATCGCCGAGATCGGCCGGGCAGAGGGCGTGCAATTCCGCTTCGAACGGATCCGCCGCACCCCGTCCTCGATCGATGCCCACCGCCTGGTGCGCTACGCCAGCCGCTTCGGTCGCGCGGATGAGATGGTGGAGGCGCTGTTCTCCGCCCATTTCACCGACGGCCGGGACATCGGCGACCACGCGGTCCTGCTCAGCATCGCCCAGGCCTGCGGGCTGGACCCGGTCGCCGTGCGCCGCTTCCTGTCGGCCGACGCCGAGGCGGATGCGGTACACGCCGACAACCTGCGGGCGCATCGGCTTGGCATCAACGGCGTGCCCTGCTTCGTCATCGCCGGCCGCCACGCCATCGCGGGCGCGCAGGAGCCGGAGGTGATCGAGCGCTTGCTCGACGTCGCGGCGATCGAGGCGACCGAACTTTAGCGGCGGCACGGACGCCGCCGCGGGTTCCCCGCCCCGCCGACGCTGCTCGGACCACTGGCGGCAAGACCTGCGTGCCGCGCCGTGACTCTGGCTTTTGTAGAAATTCCATCTATGATCGTCCCCAGCGGACCCGGTCCGCTGGCCATAACCAGCAAGAGGGAGAATAGAATGGCAATCCAGCTCGGCCAGATAGCACCCGATTTCACCCAGGACAGCACCGAGGGCAAGATCAGCTTCCATGAATGGCTGGGCAATTCGTGGGGCGTGCTGTTCAGCCACCCGAAGGACTACACCCCGGTCTGCACCACGGAACTGGCGGAAGTGGCCCGGTTGAAGCCGGAATGGGAGAAGCGTCACGTCAAGCCAATTGGTCTGTCGGTCGATTCCGGCGCCAATCATGCCGGCTGGGCCAAGGACATCGAGGAAACCCAGGGCCAGGCGCTGAACTTCCCGGTGATCGCCGACACCGACCGCAAGGTATCGGACCTGTACGGCATGGTGCACCCCGATGCGGACCCATCGATCACCGTCCGCACCGTCTTCATCGTCGATCCAAACAAGAAAGTCCGCCTGATGCTGACCTACCCGCCGAGCACGGGGCGGAACTTCGACGAGGTGTTGCGGGTGATCGACAGCCTGCAACTCACCGACGCGCACAAGGTGGCCACACCGGTGAATTGGACCGACGGCAAGCCGGTGATCATCGTTCCCGCCCTGTCCAATGAGGACGCCAAGCAGCGCTTCCCTGGCGGCTGGAAGGAACTGAAGCCCTACCTGCGCGTGGTCGAGCAACCGCCGCTACCGCGGTAACGCACCCCCCGGTCGCGCGATGCCTGTCACCGGGCAGGCTGCCGCCTGTCAGGGAGCCCGCGGCTTGTTCCGGGAGCGCACGCCCTCCGCATTGCGCGCTGACGACCGGCCGGCCGCGGCCGACCAAATCGGAATGAAAAAATATCGCGAGGCCCGACTATCGTAGCAGATCTTTCCCTTTTTTCTGACCAGCAAGGGCGAAACAATCTTCTGTCCGGGAAGCTGCGGCTTGTCAGGCCGGAGATTGCTTCGCTTCGCTCGCAATGACGCTCGGGCCCGCCGCCTCCGGTTTCTGTCATCGAACCTTCATCGAACTGCAATAGGCCGGTCGCACACCCCGCCTAGGGTCCGCCGCGTTACCGTCCCATCGGACTCGGAGGAGGATACCCATTATGCGACCCGCCATCACGGCCGCGGCCATCAGTCTGGCCGTCGGCCTTGTTGCCGTGCAACAGGCCCAGGCCGAAACCCAGATCACCGGCGCCGGCTCCAGCTTCGCCGCGCCAATCTACGGCAAGTGGGGCGACGCCTCCAGCAGTGCGACCGGCATCAAGCTCAACTACCAGGCCGTGGGCTCCGGCGCGGGCATCAACCAGATCAACAACCGGACGGTCGATTTCGGCGCCTCCGACATGCCGGTTGCCGCCGACCAGCTCGCCGCACACAAGCTGATGCAGTTCCCCACGGTGATCGGCGGCGTCGACATTATCGTTAACATTCCAGGCATCAAGCCGGACGAGCTGAAGCTGACCGGGCCGATCCTGGCCGACATCTATCTCGGCAACATCACCAAGTGGAACGACAAGGCGATCGTCGCGCTCAACCCGGACCTGAAGCTGCCCGGCACCGCCATCGCGCCGGTGCACCGGGCTGACGGGTCAGGCACCACCTTCGTGTTCACCGACTACCTCGGCATGCAAAGCACCGATTGGAAGAGCAAGGTCGGCTCCTCCACCAGCGTGAGCTGGCCGGTCGGCGCCGGCGCCAAGGGCAGCGACGGCGTCGCCGCCACGGTGAAGCAGATTCCCGGCGGCATCGGCTACGACGAGAGCGCGTATGCCACCAACAACCACCTCACCACGGCCCAGCTCAAGAACAAGGCCGGCATGTTCGTCGCCCCGACCATGGCCGCCTTCCAGGCCTCGGCCGCAAGCGCCGACTGGTCGAAAGTGCAGAACTTCGCGGTCGACCTGAACGACCAGCCGGGCGCCGCAAGCTGGCCGATCGAATCGGCCACCTTCGTGCTGCTGCCGACCGATCCGAAGGACCCCAACCAGAGCGCCGCGGTGAAGAAGTTCTTCGACTGGGGCTTCGCGCATGGCAGCGACATCGCCACGCAGTTGCTCTACATCCCGCTGCCGACCAGCGTGCACGACGCCATCCGCGCGGCGTGGCAAAAGGAAGTGCCGGGAACCATGTGACGGCCCCGCGATAGTACGGCAGGGCGCGCCGGGTCCGTCCGGCGCGCCCGGTTTGATCAACTGAGGGATTTCAACGCCGTGCAGCAAGCGGTCGCGCTTTCCGCCTCCCGCGCCAGCAGACGCGGCGCCAGCATCGGCGACCCGATCTTTGCCGGTCTGGCGCGTGCGTCGGGCGTCCTGGTATTGCTGCTGCTGGGCAGCCTGATCCTGTCGCTGTTCGTCGGCGGCCTGCCCGCGTTCCGCCAGTTCGGCGCCGGCTTCCTGTTCTCCGTCACCTGGGACCCGGTGCGCCAGGTCTTCGGCGCCGGCGTTTCGGTCTACGGCACCCTGCTGACCTCGGTGCTGGCGTTGATCTTCGCCGTGCCGCTGGCGTTCGGCATCGCCTTCTACCTCACCGAGCTGGCACCCTCATGGCTGCGCCGCCCGGTCGGTACCGCAATCGAATTGCTCGCCGCCGTGCCATCGATCATCTACGGCATGTGGGGCTTCTTCGTGATCGTGCCGATCATGTCGCAATACGTCGAGCCGACCCTGATCGACACGTTCGACGGTATCCCTGTGCTGCAGGACCTGTTCGCCGGCCCGCCCTTCGGGACCGGCCTGTTCACCGCCGCAATGATCCTGGCGGTGATGGTCGTCCCCTTCATCGCCGCCACCATGCGCGACGTGTTCGAAACGGTGCCGCCGGTGTTCAAGGAATCCGCCTACGGCGTCGGCTGCACCACGTGGGAGGTGATGCGATCCATCGTCATCCCCTACACGCGGGTCTCGGTGGTGGGCGGCATCATGCTGGGTCTCGGGCGGGCGCTCGGCGAAACCATGGCGGTGACCTTCGTGATCGGCAACGCCGACCGCATCTCCCCCAGCCTGTTCTCGTCGGGCAACACCATCGCCTCGATCGTCGCCCTGGAGTTCCCGGAAAGCCCCGCCGGCAGCCTCAAGCTCGCCTCCCTGCTGGCGCTGGGGTTCATCCTGTTCGTCATCTCGTTCATCGTGCTGGCGATCTCGCGCACCCTGCTGCGGCCAAGGCTGAAGGTGTGAGATGAGCGCGACCATCACCGCCGGCACGGTTCCCGGCCCGGCCAAGGACCTCCAGGCCGCGCGTGCCCTCGGCCGCCGGCGCCATCGCGTCAATGTGGTGATCAAGGTCCTGTGCGTCCTCGCCACCATTATCGGCCTGCTGCTGCTGGCCTCGATCCTGTTCACCCTGGTCTGGCGCGGCGCCACCGGCCTGTCGCTCGTGGTTTTCACCCAGACCACCAAGCCGCCCGGATCGAACGGCGGCTTGCTCAACGCCATCGTTGGCACCTTGATCCAGACCGGCCTCGGCACGCTGATCGGCGCCCCGATCGGCCTCATGGTCGGCACCTACCTCGCCGAGTATGGCCGCGGTTCGCCGCTGGCCAACGCGGTGCGCTTCGTCTCCGACGTGCTGCTGTCGGCGCCGTCCATCCTGATCGGCCTGTTCGTTTACGAACTGGTGGTGGAGCCGTTCGGCGGCTTCTCCGGTATCGCCGGCTGCCTGGCCCTGGCGGTGCTGGTCATCCCCATCGTCGTGCGCACCACCGAGGACATGCTGCAACTGATCTCGCCGTCGCTGCGCGAGGCGGCCGTGGCGCTTGGCGCCCCCAAATGGACCGTCATCGTCCTCATCTGCTACCGCGCCGCGAAGGACGGTATCGTCACCGGCATTCTGCTCGCAATCGCCCGCATCGCCGGCGAGACCGCGCCGCTGCTGTTCACCAGTCTGGGCAACCTCAACTGGTCGATCAGCCTCACCCAGCCGATGGCCAGCCTGCCGGTGACCATCTATCAATACGCCGGCTCCGCGTTCGATGACTGGGTGCAGCTCGCCTGGGTCGGCGCGCTGCTGATTACCGTGGGCGTGCTGGCCCTCAATATCGTCGCGCGGTTCGCACTGCGCGCCAGGAGCTGAATGGGATGAGCACGACGATGAGCGCGCAGCAGGGATCGGCGAGTTTCGGGGGCGTGCAGGCGCGGTCGGAGGAAGCGATCAACGAGCCGCGCATCGCCATCCGCAACCTGGATTTCTATTATGGCAGCAACCGGGCGCTGAAGGGCGTCAACCTCGATCTTCCGGACAAACAGGTGACCGGCATGATCGGTCCCTCGGGCTGCGGCAAATCGACTTTGCTGCGCGTGCTGAACCGCATGTACGACCTGTATCCCGGACAGCGCGCCACCGGCGAGGTGATGATGGACGGCGAGAACATCATCGCCCCCGACGCCGATTTGAATGCGTTGCGCGCCCGCGTGGGGATGGTGTTCCAGAAGCCGACGCCGTTTCCGATGACGATCTACGACAACATCGCGTTCGGCGTGAAGCTGCACGAGAGGTTGTCGAAATCCGCCATGGACGAACGCGTGGAATGGTCGCTGACCCGCGGCGCATTGTGGGAAGAGGTGAAGGACCGACTGAACACCTCCGCCATGGGATTGTCCGGCGGCCAGCAGCAGCGTCTGTGCATCGCCCGCACCATCGCCGTGCGGCCGGAGGTGATCCTGCTGGACGAGCCGACCAGCGCGCTGGATCCGATCAGCACGTTGAAGATCGAGGAGCTGATCGACGAACTGAAGCACGACTTCACCATCGCCATCGTCACCCACAACATGCAGCAGGCGGCACGCTGCGCCGACCAGGTGGCGTTCTTCTATCTCGGCGAAATGGTGGAGGTGTCGCCCGCGGTGCAGATGTTCACCGCGCCGCGGGAACGTCGCACGCAGGAATACATCACCGGCCGGTTCGGCTGATCCGGGAGAGGCAGGCACACATGACCGACGCGCCGGAACATCTGGTGAAGAGCTACGACCAGGAACTCAAGCGCCTGCGCAACCTGCTGACCGAGATGGGCGGCATCGTGGAAAGCCAGGTGGCGGCTGCTGCCGAGGCGATCATGACCCTGGACCCTGCCGCGGCGATGCGCGTGGTGGAGGAAGATCCCAAGGTCGATGCGCTGGAACGCGAGGCCGAGCAATTCGTCATCCGGCTGCTGGCGCTGCGGCAACCGATGGCAGGCGATTTGCGGCAGATCGTCGCCGCATTGAAGATCACCGGCGAGTTGGAGCGCATCGGCGACTACGCGGCCAACGTGGCCAAACGCACCATCGTGCTGGCGCAGTTCTCGTTGCCCTATTCGCTGAGTGGCCTCGGGCA
>JBEKNT010000133.1:0-15525 GCA_049522565.1 Acetobacteraceae bacterium | reverse complement strand
AAGGCCGGGCGGGTGTGGACCAATTGCTACCACATGTATCCGGCCCACGCGGCGTTCGGCGGCTACAAGCACTCGGGCTACGGCCGAGAAACGCACAAGATGATCATGGACCACTACCAGCAGACCAAGAACTTGCTGGTTAGCTACAGCCCGAACGCCATGGGCTTCTTCTGATCCGATGTCGTGGGCCGGGGGATGGCTACGTCCCCCGGCCGCACGCACTGGGAGGCAACGATGCCGGCACGCGTCTGTGTCACCGAGCCGGCGGCAGCGTTGCTCCGCCGGATGCGGCGGGAACACGGCGAACTGCTCTTGCATCTGTCGGGTGGCTGCTGCGAGGGCAGCGCGCCGATGTGCCTGCGGCGCAGCGGCTTCCGCGTCGGCGCGCGCGATGTCTTGCTCGGCGTGGTCGAGGGTTGCCCGTTCTATGTCGGCGCGGCGCAATTCCCGTATTGGGCCAACTGCCAGCTTACGTTGGACGTGACGCCGGACGGCGGCGACAGCTTCTCGCTCGAGGCGGCGGACGGCGTGCGCTTCCTGGTCCGCTCGCGGCTGTTCAGCGATGCCGAACTCGATGAGGTCGAGGCGGCTGGCCCACCGCTGGTCGGACCGGATGCTACGAAGAGCCAGGTCACATGACCGCGTAGCGGCGGCCTGGTGGTCCGCCAGGTGTCTGCCATCACCGATACGGCAAGAATTTCACACCGAGTCTCTGATGTTGGAAGCCGCCGCTGATCCTTGAAGCACAATACCAAGCCGGGAATAGCCAGACACTCGTCATGTGATGCAGGCAGCACGGTGCCCCTCGTCATGGCTGGGCTTGACCCGGCTATCTATCCCCGATCGTTCGTACGCGGATGACCGGGTCAAGCCCGGCCATGACGTGAGGACGTCGGTACGGTACGTCATCCTTCATGTGGCTTGGAATAAATCGTCACAACCGGTATCAACGACCGCTATGCCGATGCGATCCAGTCCGTCTCCCGTTCGATCGTCGCAATCTTGATGTTGTAGTGACTGAAGATCTCGCGTTTGCCGAGACCGATCGCGCGGACGTGCGCCGCGTTGCGCATCCAACCACGCAATGCATCCGCGTCGGTCCAGTAGGAGATTGTGATGCGCCGTCCGGGACGTTCCACGTCCTCGAATGTCTCCTTGGACAGGAAGCCTGATACCCCTTCGAGTTCAACGAACAATTCTGTCAGCAGGCGCTTGCGGTCGTCGTCGCGACCTGGCTTCACGGCAAACTCGATGATGCAGGCGATCACGGCAGCAGTCTCCCAGGCGTCTGGTTGATGGCAACGATTTGCCGAGCCCCCAAGCCATGCTGGCTCCTCACGCCACCGGCGTTCCGCCGATCAGCAGCCGCAACACGGCCATCCAAGGGTAGCGCGTGTCGAGCACCACGCCGTCCGATCCCGCCAACTTCCCGTCCGCCGTCACCGGCACGTGCTTCATGGTCACCGCGTCGTCCACGTTGCCGCCGATCACCGCGATCTGTCCGGGCACGGCGGTGTCCACGACGATGTCGCAATGCGCGGGGAACTTCCCGGCCGGGAGGTCGTCATAGCGCAGCGTGTCCGCGCTGCCGCGCCCGGTGCAGATCAGGTCGCCCGGCACCGGCGCATACGCGTTTGGCCGTTCCGCGGCGACCAGCCAGCCGGACGTGGCACCGGTCGCCATCTGCTTGGCGATGTTGATGTAGTCGGCGTGGTCGGCGGAATACGGAAAGCGCGCCCCGGCGCCGGCGATGCGCATCACGTAGGAGATGAAGGCGGCCGACCAGGCGTAATCGCCGTCGTCGCTCGCCGCGAAGACCGCGCCGGTCGCGTCGTGCTTGCCGGTCCAGCCGGCTTCCGGCGCGCCCGCGTTCAGCCCCAGCCACCAGTATTCGCCGACGCGCTGCCACAGGCCGGGCTGGCGCTCCGCCTTGTCGTCCGGCGCCGGCGGGCGCCGCGATCCGGGCGGGTCGTCGTCGATCGGCTGGCCGAACAGCCGCCACTCGCGCAAGGCGATCGCCACCACCGCTTCGCGCGAGATCGGTTCGTACGGCACGCGCGCGAAGGGCGGCACGTGAGCGTCAGGCGAGGGTTTCGGCACGGCACACCCGGAAAGAGCGAGGATCAGGACGGCAAGCGGAAAGCCGCGAGACCGCAAGAAAGCAGATTCACCACACAGGCACGAAGGCACGAAGTTTCCCGATAATCTTCGTGCCTTCGTGCCTGTGTGGTGAATCTGCTTTCTTGCGGACGACCGGACAGCCGCCGGCATTGCACGGCACCGCAACGCACGCATCACCGCCGCCCCGCGATGGCGCGGTTTTCCAGCCGGCTGACCAGCCGCACCAGCGGCCAGAGCAACAGGAAATATGCCACCGCCGCCGCAACGATCGGCGTCGGGTTGTAGGTGACGCTCTGCGCCTGGCGCGCCTGGAACAGCAGTTCCGGTAACGCAACAACACTCGCGATCGAGGTCAGCTTCACCACCTCCAGCGTATTGGACACCAGGTCGGGCAGCACGTTGCGCACCGCCTGCGGCAGCACGACATACGCCATCGCCTGGAGTCGGGTCAGCCCGGTGCCGCGCGCGGCCTCCATCTGGCCGGCCGGCACGCTCTCGATGCCGGCGCGCAGGATTTCGCCGTAATAGGCGCCGGTGTTGAGGCAGAAGCCGATCGCCACGCAGCCGAAGCCGCCGAGTTGGATGCCGGCGAAGGGCAGCGCGGCATACAGGAAGATCAGCAGCACCAGCGGCGGGAAGGCGCGGAAGAAATCCACCCAGGCGATCAGCGGCCAACGCACCCAGCGATGCCGCGCCGTGGACAGCACCGCCAGCACCACGCCGCAGACGGCACCGAGCGGCACCACCACGGCCGACAGCCAGAGCGTGGTCAGCAAGCCGTCCAGCAGGATCGGCCAGGCGGCGGCGATGATGCCGAAATTGAAGAATGTGTCGAGCATCCCGCGTTCACCGCTTCCAGGCGAAACGCGTCTCGATCCAGCGCCCGGCGATCACCACCGGCAGAAACAGGATCAGGTAGGCCGCCGCGCCCAGGGTCAGCGGCGACGGGTTGAAGCTGAACGACACGCCGGACGACGCCTGCGACAGGATTTCCGACAGTCCGATCACCGAGCCCAGCGCGGTGCCCTTGGTGATCGCGATGGTGCGGTTGGTCAGCGGCGGAACGGTCAGGCGGATCGCCTGCGGCAGCACCACCGCGCCGAGCGTTTGCAGGAAGGACAGGCCGGTGGAGCGCGCCGCTTCCCACTGGCCTTTCGGCACCGCGGTGATGCCGGCCCAGAAGATCTCCTCGGCGAAGGCCATCAGCACCAGGCTGAGGCTGGCCCAGGTGGTGCCGAACGCGCTCGGCTCGAAGCCCAGCGAGGGCAGGCCGAAATACAACAGCACGATCACCACCAGCGGCGGCAGCGCGCGGAACAGGTCCACCACGAAGATCAGCAGCCAGTTCAACGGCCGGACGCCGAATGCGCGCAGCACCGCGAGCAACAGGCCGGCGGCGATGCCGGAGATCACCACCAGGATGGCAAGGCCGACGGTCAGGCAGAAGCCGTCGATGATGTCGGGCAGGTATTTCGCCATCACCGCGGCGTTGAAGAAGGTGGCGACGAAATGCTGCCAATTGGTCAAGATGAGTGCCGCTGGATCTGGCCGATGAAGGCACGCGTCCGGGCTTCCTGCGGCGCGCCGAAGATCTGCGCCGGCGGCCCGGCCTCGACGACCAGCCCCTCGTCCATGAACAGCACGCGATCCGCGGCAGCCCGGGCAAAACCCATTTCGTGCGACACCACCACCATGGTCATGCCGCTCTCGCGCAATGCGCGCATCACCGCGAGCACGCTGCCGACCAGTTCGGGATCCAGCGCACTGGTCGGCTCGTCGAACAGCATCACCCGCGGTTCCAGCGCGATGGCGCGGGCGATCGCCACCCGCTGCTGCTGGCCGCCGGAGAGTTGGCCCGGATAATGGCCCGCGCGATCCGCCAGCCCGACGCGCGCCAGGGCGGCGCGGCCGATTTCATCCGCCTCGGAGCGCCGCCGCCGCGCCACCTTGCGCAGCGCCAGCGTCACGTTGCCGAGCGCCGTCATGTGCGGGTACAGGTTGAACGACTGGAACACCATGCCGATGCGCTGGCGCGCGTGGTTGATGTCGGTGCGCCGGTCCAGCAGGTCGATGCCGTCGATGACGACCGAGCCGGCGGTGGGTTCCTCCAACCGGTTCAGGCAGCGCAGGAACGTGGACTTTCCGGAACCTGACGGGCCGATGATGAACACCAGCTCGCGCTCGGCGACGGCAAGATCGACGCCCCTCAGGACATGCAGCGGACCGAAATGCTTGTGCAGTCCCCGCGCTTCAAGAATGGGCGCTGCAAGAATGGGTGCTTCCAGGATGGGATTGCTCAACGGTACTGGCTGCAATCCGGATCGGGCGCGTTGGGCTCGTACCCCGGCAGGCCGGGCACGCCGTGGCCCGGAAAGCTGACGTTTTCCAGGTCGTCGGGGGCCGGCTTCGCGCCGAACCATTTCTGCGACAGTTTCGCCACCGTGCCGTCCCGCTTCATGCATTTCAGCACGTCGTCGATCTGGCCGCGCAGGGCGGCCTCGTCCTTGCGGAACGGCGCGGCCCAATGCGCCTTGGTGTCGTTCAGCACCAGGTCGGCGACGAATTGCGGGTTCTTGCTGGCGGCATATTTGATGACGGTGTTGCCGGCGAGCGAGGCGTAGGCGTGGCCGGACACCACCGCCTGCACCGCGTCGGGCTGGGTGTCGTACACCTGCACGGTGAAGCCGTATTGCTCGCCCATCTTCTTCGACAGGGTTTCGTACGGCGTGCCCTTGTTCACCGCGACCGTCTTGCCCTTCAGGTCGCTCCAATCCTTGATCGGCGCGCTGCCCTTGCGGATGCCGAACTGGAAGTCGGTCCAGATATAGCCCTGGGTGAACAGCAGGTTCTGCGCGCGCTCCGGCGTCACCGTGGTGGGTGCCGCGAGGAAGTCGTAGCGGCCGGATTCCAACGCCGGGATCAGGCCGGAGAAGCTGGCCGAGTCGATAGTGATGCCACGGTGCATGCGCCGCGCGACTTCGTTGAACAGGTCGATCTGGAAGCCCTCCAGCCCGCCGCCGAGCTTCGGCATGGCGTGCGGGGCGAAGGTGCCGTCCACGGCGGTGCGCAGCGGCGGCTGGGCCGGTTGTGCGAACGCGGTGCCGGCCAGCAGGAGGAAGGTGGCGGCGAGCAAGAGGCTACGGTGTGGCATGGGCGGGGTCCTGGCGGAGTGTTGCGGCGCACAAGATGCCTGGAGCGGGACGCGAGGTAAACGGGGTGTGACGGATTGGGGGCGATCGCAATGCGCCGTGGACGCGTCCAAGCGCGGCGTATAGCCCGCCACTTCACGAACGAAACAAGACGCTATCAAGGTGAGATTCGGGCTGCCATCGGTTAGATCATTGTGGCCTGTCACACTCATTGGATGTGGTGGCTTGCAATAGACCCCCCCATCCTCGACCGGGATGCTGGGGTGGCGATCGACCGGTGATGCGAAGTGCGCCAACGGCGAGCGTTATGGCTCAATTTGTCGTACTTGGCTCGCCGAGTGCCTCGGCCAGGAAAGCGCGCAACCGAGTCTCTGCATCGTGGGCAACGGACGGGTTGTATTCAAGTGTGTGCCCCATGAAGGTCGGCGGCATGTAGCGACTGTCGAAAGCGTGTGTCGCGCCGGGATAGACCGTCAGCGACACAGGCTTGCCGGCAACGGGCCCGCGGACCAGCGCGCCGTCGCTCTCGTGCGCGACCATTTTCCGACAGGATTCAGCTGGTGTCCAATCGTCACGCTCGCCAATCAGGATCAGCGTCCGAACCGTCATGTCACCGAGGTTGGCGCCGCACCACGGATAGTACGCGGCGGCGGCGGCGAAGTGCATGGCTTGCGTCCTCTCGACCTTGCCGCGCTCAACATCAGCCAACACCGCGATGCCGCCCATTGAGAAGCCCAACACGGCGATCCTGCCCGAATCGACGAAATCTTGGCCCGCGAGATAGCGCAACGCGGCGTACGAATCGGCCACTTCGGCCGCCACGCCCGGCGCGATGGCAGTACAGGCACCGGAGCCACCGAGGCTGTCGAGCGCAAGTGCAACATACCCCCACGATTTCAGTGCTGCCGCTGCCTCGATCTCGTGCGGACCAAGCCCTGGACAGCCGTGCAGCAGCACGACAGCAGGCAGCTTGCCGGACGCGTCCGGGCGGGAAAGGTAGCCGAACAGCGGTTGCTTCGTCACCTCCTCGCCGGCAGCGGCAGGCATCACGGCGCGTTCCGGCGCCACGACAACGATTTCGTCGGCGTGCGCGATGGGGCCGTGAAGTGAGAGAGCCGTAGCCAACAGGATTGCAGCGCAGGAACCAGCGATTTTCATGGCACATGCCTTTGTCCCGCAACGCTCATATCGGGACGCCAAGGCAGTGGATCAGGCAGACTGCGCACCGTCCTTGATTTGAATCAAAGCATGGGTTGGCAAGAGAGTGCCATTCAGGCGCGAGGCGCATTCCAGGCATCTCTTTCCTATGTAAAGAAACCTTCCGGAGGAAACAGTCATGATCGTATTCACCAGAACGATGCACGTTCGCATGCTGGCCGCCACGCAGGCGATCGATCTCGCAAAAAAGATTGCCGTCGCGATCAAGGAGAAGCTGGGTGTCGAACTGGAAACCACTGTTCCGGTCGCCGGAAATCCCGCGCGGATCGCCTGGACAGCGCGATACGACTCCCTCGCGGACCTGGAATCATACCTCGCCAGGTTGCTGGAGCTTCGCCAGGATTCGACCTACCGCGAATTGATCGGGAAATTCGCGGAGACCTGCGTTCCCGATACCTTCGAGGACACGATCTGGCGCACAGTTTAATTGCGTCGCACCTCGTCGCTCATCTCGCCTCGGGTGCAGCGCTTACGTCTTGTGCATCGTCTGGACCATATGCTGCGGCTCCTGCCCAATAGCACCATCACTAACGAGCTTGGCGGCTACCTTGCCAGACGGTTCAGGGGCGGCCGGCCCTATCGTCATCGGTACAGCGCCGGAGGTTGGCTGACTTGGACGAATAGGCCGGTCTATCGCCCCGGGTCTTCGACCTGATGCCTGGGGAGGAAGCTACCGGCTCGCAACAGGGCGGCCAAATGCGACCGGCCTACGCCCCAAACTTAGGGAACAGCCCGCGCAACCCCTCGACACTCGCGTCGCAGCGCCCACGCTCGGTGATCAGCCCGGTCACCAGCCGCGCCGGCGTAACGTCGAACGCAGGGTTCGCGGCGGGGCTGTCCAGCGGCGTTACCCGCACCGTGGCGATGCGCCCGTCCGCCATGCGCCCGGTCACGTCGGTGACCTCCGCGCCGCTGCGCTCCTCGATCGGGATCTCCGCCAGACCGTCGGACAGCGTCCAATCGATGGTGGACGAGGGCACCGCCGCCCAGAACGGCACATCGTTGTCGCGCGCCGCCAGGGCCTTGAGATAGGTGCCGATCTTGTTGGCCACGTCGCCCGCTCGGGTCACCCGGTCCGCGCCGACGATGGCCAGATCGACCTCGCCATGCTGCATCAGGTGACCGCCGGCATTGTCCGCCACCACGGTGTGCGGCACGCCGTGCTTGCCCAGTTCCCAGGCGGTCAGCGCCGCGCCCTGGTTGCGCGGCCGCGTCTCGTCCACCCAGACATGCAGATCGAGGCCCGCATTATGCGCGATGTAGATCGGCGCCAGCGCGGTGCCCCAATCCACCGTCGCCAGCCAGCCGGCGTTGCAATGCGTCAGCACGTTCACCCGGCCGCCTCGCTTGCGCGCCGCCGCGGCTTCGATCAGCGGCAGGCCATGCCGGCCGATCGCCTCGTTCTGCGCCACGTCTTCATCGGCGATGGCGGCGGCCTCGGCATAGGCGGCCGCCACGCGTTCGTTCGGCCGCGTGTTGCGCAGCCGTGTCAGCATGCGCTCCAGCGCCCAACGCAGGTTCACCGCGGTCGGACGCGTGCCGGCCAGCAGGGTGGCGTCGCGTTCCATCGCCTCGGTGGAGGCGTCCGCCCGCAGCGCCAGGCACAGGCCGTACGCCGCCAGCGCACCGATCAACGGCGCCCCGCGCGCCTGCATGGCGCGAATGGCGTGCGCCGCCTGGTCCAGGTCGGTCAGGCGGAGGATCTCCAGCGCCCAGGGCAGCTTCGTCTGGTCGATGATGTGCACCGACCAGCCGTCGGCACGGTCCACCCACACGCTGCGATACGCCACACCGTCGATTTTCATCGCGCCGACACCCTTTGATGCAGCACGCAGAGCAAGGTGAACAGGCGGCGGGCGGTTTCGAAGTCGATGTCGATCTTGCCGTCCAGCCGCTGCCGCATCAGCTCGGCACCTTCGTTGTGCAATCCGCGCCGTCCCATGTCGATCGCCTGCACGCGTTCCATGCGGCCCTCCTGCACCGCCGTGATATGGCTGTCCACCAGCATCTGGTAGTCCTTGATCAAGGAGCGGAACGGTCCCAGCGCCAGGCCGATCGCCGCCAGCGGCACGTCGTCGTCGTGGCGGATGTCGAACAGCAGCCGCCCGTCGCGGATCGCCAGGTGCAGGGCGTAGGGCCCCTCGGCGTTGTCGGCGCGCTTTACCGCCAGTGGCGCGAACCGGTTGGCCGTCGCCAGATCGGCCACCGCCTGGGCGCGATCCGCCTCGATCAGCGGCGGCAGGTTTGCCCCCGCGTCCTCCTCCAGGACGACCCGAGACAGCCGCGCCGCGCCGCTCATGTCTCGTCGGCGTCTGATTTCAGCATATTCAGCCGCAGCATCAGGCCGACGGTGCCGCCCTTGATCGGCCTGAGCAAACCCAGCGCCAGGAACAGCGTGAGGGGCAGGAAGATGGCCGACATCACCCAGGTCGGCGGGGCCTGTTCACGTTGCAGGATCAGCATGGCCGGGACGACGATGTGGCCGACGATCAGGATGGTGAAGTAGGGCGGCGCGTCGTCGGCGCGCGCCAAGCCCAGTGGCGCACCGCAGTTCTTGCACTCCGGCACCACGCGCAGGAAGCCGTTGAACAGGTGGCTCTTGCCGCAGGCGGGGCAGCGGCCGAGCAAGCCTCGGCCGATCGCGATGCCGAGCGGCGGCAGCGGCCAGGGCGGCAGCTTCGGCGTACGGTCGGGCTGCCAGCGGATCGGGGGCATGCGTGGGTCCTTGCGCGACGAACAGGCGCGGTGCGGCACGATAGGCCATGCTGCACCGCAACACCAAATCGGGTCGCTTGATCCCGCGTGCCGGGGGGCCGACACTCCGCGCATGCCTCGTATCCTCGTCATCAACCCCAACTGCTCCCGCGATTGCTCGGCGGGGATCGACGCCGCGTTGGCGCCGTTCCGTTTTCCCGGCGGCCCGGCCTTCGAGGTGGCGACGCTGGCCGAGGGTCCGCCCGCCATCTACGACTGGCGCGACTGGCATGCGGTGGTGGGGCCGCTGTGCCGGCTGATCGAGCGCGAGGCGGCCGATTGCTACGTGATCGCCTGCGCGTCGGACCCCGGCATCGAAGCGGCGCGCGCCACGACACGGCGGCCGGTCCTGGGGGTGTTCCGGTCGGCGGTGGCGGCGGCGGTGGCGCGGGCAGAGCACTTCGGGGTGATCGCCATCGTCGAGGCGTCGAAGGCTCGGCATCGGGCGGCGTTGCGGGCGATGGGGCTGGAGGCGCGGCTGGCCGCCGAGGTGGCGCTGAACGTCACAATGGAAGCGCTGCTGGAGCCCGATACCGCGCGTGCCCGACTGGCAGCGGCGGCGCGCGAGCTGGTTACGACCGGCGCGGAGACGATCATCCTCGGCTGCACCGGCATGGCGCACCATCGGGCAGCGGTCGAGGACGCCGCCGGCGTGCCGGTCATCGAACCGTGCCAGGCGGCGGCCGGGCTGGCGTTGACTCAATGCGTGCCGTTGCAATCGAACCTACCGGCCGGCCACGCAAGCTCGGCGACTTCACGCTCGGTCCGTTGAACCTGGGCGTGCCGCACGGGGTGGCAATAGGTCTCCTGCCGCGACAACAATCAGGCACCAGCCTCACGTTGCATCCGGCGCACCGCACGAGCGAGCAGCATCCGGTCATGCGCGAGGCCGATGATTTCGACCACGCCATCTCGCCCCAAGCGGTAGACCACGACGTGCCGCGGGCGTCCCACCCGCTGCTCCTGCGCAACCAGACGCCGCCCCAGACGGAGCGGGTAAACACGGACGCCGGTGACTGTCGACACTTCCCGGGAGCCGGGCCGAGCGGGGGATTCGCCCACGACCGCAAACACGGACCGCATCAACAGGTCATAGCGTCCGGCGGCTTCGACGCCGCACTCGCGGGCACTTTGGAGCAGGATGCGGTCGATGTCGGCTTCGGCACCGGCGAGGAGCCGGTAACTCAACGCCCGGCGGCGTCGCTCGCCACCCGCGCGCGAAGGCGGGCCTTGGCGGCTTCGTGGAGTGCCCGGCTATCCTCCGGCGTGGCGACCATCGCATAGCGTCCGGCCGCAATGTCAGCGTCGGCGCGCTCGACCATTGCGGCGATCTCGTCCGCGGCATCCAGGTGGTCGGCGTAGAGCTGAGCGGCTTGAACGAGAAAATCAGCCTCGCTCAGGGCATGGCCCTCGGCGATCTGCCGGTCGATGACCCGCTTCAGGTCGTCCGATAGCTGAACTTGCACGACGCCCATCCGGCCCTCCAGTGGCGGCAGGATAACCGAGTTTCCAAGTTACCGCAGCCCAAAGTCAGTTCAACCGAAAACCCCTCCCGCCGCAGGCGCAAGCGATTTTCTGATCACCGCACGAAATTGTAGTGGAACCGGTCGCCGTCCACCTCCACCCGCCCGGTCGTGGGCGACGGGAAATGGATCGGCAGCACGAAGGTCCCCGTCCCCGCCACCTCGCCGAGGAACTTGCGCCGCGACACGGCCGCCTGCTTCGCGTCCCAGTCGAAGATCGTGGACCAGTCCGGCTCGCGACATTGCAGCGCGTGATGCATCAGGTCGCCGGTCACCACCGCGCGCTGGCCGCCCGACTTGATGTTGACGCAGCAATGGCACGGCGCGTGGCCGGGCGTTGGCGTCAGCCATACCGTGTCGTCCAGCGAATAGTCGTCATCCACCAGCAGCGCCTGGCCGGCTGCGACGATCGGTTCGCAATTGTAGCGCCAGACATTGCCCGGCGGATTTTCCCCCCGCGCCGTCGCCGCCTCCCACGCCGCGTATTCGCGCTTGTGGAACACGTATTTCGCGCGCGGGAAGGTCGGCACCCAGCGCCCGTCGCGCAGCACGGTGTTCCAGCCGCAATGGTCGATGTGCAGATGCGTGCAGAACACGTAATCGATCTTGTCGAACGCCAGGCCGGCGGCGTGGAATCCATCGAGCCAGGGCTGCTTCGGAAAATCCATCGGCGCGGGATAGCCCTTGTCCTCGCCGGTGCAGGTGTCCACCAGGATGGTGTGCTTCGGCGTGCGCACGACGAAGGTCTGGTAGGTGATCACCATGCGGCCGGATGCCGGGTCGAACACCACCGGGTCGAGTTCCGCCAGATAGCGTTTGCCGCGTTCCGGATCGTAGGCGGGAAACATGTCCTCCGGCCGGCGCCACGGGCCGTCGCGCTCGATGATGCTGGTGATGGTGACGTCGCCGATTTTCAGGGTCTGCATTGGCAGTGTCCTTCAAAGGTCCAGCCGGTAGAACCGCGCGGCGGTGCCGCTGAACAGGCCGGTCTTTTCCCCCGCGCTCGCACCGCGCGCCAGGATCTTGCAGGCGTTCCAGAACGGCGCGTAGGCGTACGAGCCTTTGTCCACCGGGAAGTTGCTCTCGAACATGCAGCGCGCCGCGCCGAACGCGTCGATGCAGGTCTCGACGTAAGGTTTCCACGCCGCTGCCAGCGCTTCCGACGCCGGCGGATCGGCCTGTTCATGAAAATCGAAGCCGTTGATCCGCATCGCCATGCCACCAAGCTTCACCACCACGTTCGGGCACTGCGCCAGCGCGCGGATCGACTGCGACCAGGCCGCGAACACCGCGTCGCGCTTGTCCGCATAGACGCCGATGCCGAGCGGTCCGCCAACATGGTTCAGGCAGATCGGCGTGCCCGGAAATGCCCGCGCCAGCGCGGTGAGTTCGTCGATCTGCGGGTGATACAGCCACGCATCGAAGCTCAGGTTCAACGGCGCGAGGGCGGCAAAACCTGCGCGGAACGTACGGTCGGCCAGCAGTCCCGGAGGCGGCGCGTAGGCCGGGTTCATCAGCGTCTTGTCGCCGTCCCAGGCGGTGATGTGGCGAATGCCGCGGAACCGTCCACCGCCGGCGCGGATATGTGCCTCCAGCACCGGACGCACGGCGCCGCCCAGGCGCAGATCGGCATGGCCGACGATGCCGGCACAGATTTTTGCCCCGCCATACTGACCCGACGCGCTCATCGCCGCGACGCCGTTGACGAACTCGGTCTCGCCGACCGGCTTCATCTCCTCAGGCCCGCCGGCGCGATGCATCGAGCGGCACTGCACGAACACCGTGGCGACGATGTTGTGGCCGCTGTTGGTGTCGGCCAGCAGATCGTCGAGCATGTAGCGCCAGCCAGGCCGTTCCCACAGATGGTGGTGCGGATCGACGATCGGCAGCGCCGGCTCCAGGATCGTTTCGGTGCGCCGTGCCAGCCAGTCGTCGCGGACCGGCAGATAGGGGCTCTGGGCTGGTGTGGTTGTGGCGCTCATGCGCGTTTCCTTTTTTACTTAACCTCTCCCGCGGGAGCGGGAGAGGTGTACTAAGCAGTCTTCCCATCCGCAATGTCCGCCGCCATCGCGTCCGGATCGCGCGCCCGCGGATCCCCATAGCCGGCGCCACCGGCGGTCTGCACGATCACCCGATCGCCCGCCATCAGCCGCGTCACCACCTTCGACGGGATTTCCTCGATCGTCCCGTCACGCCGCACGATCACCGACTGCGCGCGGGCGCCATCGCCGCCGCCGAACACACCGCGCGCCTCGCTGAAATGCCGTTCGCCGCGATGGGTGAAGGTCACGTCGTCCACCAGCGCCTCGTATTCGCGGATCGTGCCCTGGCCGCCGCGATGTTTGCCGCCGCCACCGGACCCGGGCCGCAACGCGACGCGATGCAGGCGCAGCGGTGTCTCCATTTCCATCGCCTCGGCCGGCAGGTTCATGCAGTTGGTCGCATCGGTTTCGATCACGTCGACACCGTCCGCATGCGCCGACGCGCCGCTGCCGCTGGCGATCAGGTCGCCGGTGACGAAATTTCCCCCGGCAGGCTGCCGCCCGCCGAACGCCACCATCAGCATCTCGCCCGCCGATGGCGCGGGCACCTTGTCCGGCAGCACCTCCGCCAGCGCGGCAATGATCGCGCCGGCGATGCGCTTGATCGTCGAGGTGCGCGCGTTCACCGGCGCCGGCTCGCGCGGATTCACCAGGCTGCCTTCGGGGAGGTGCAGCGAGATCGGCCGGAAGCAGCCGGCATTGGTGGGGATCGCCGGATCGGTCAGCGCGCGAATGGCAAAGCACGCCGCTGCCAGCGAGCCGGACGGCACGCAATTCATCGGCCCGCGCACTTGCGGACTGGTGCCGGTGAAATCGATATGGATGGACGCATCGCGCAGCGTCACCGCGACCTCGATCCGAATCGGCTTGTCCAGTTCGATGCCGTCATTGTCCAGCCAATCGACGTAGCGATAGGTGCCGGGCGGAATGCGCGCCAGCGCCTGGCGCGTCATCGTCTCCGACCGCTGCAACAGCTCGGCGAAGATCGCGTTCAACGCGTTGTGGCCGTGCCGTTCCGCCAGTTCGGCGACGCGGCGGGCGCCGATGCGACAGGCCGCGAGCTGCGCGTTGATGTCGCCCATCACCGTGTCGGGGATGCGCACGTTCTGCCGGATGATCGCCACCAGCGTGTCGTTCATCACGCCCGCATCGCGCAGCTTCAGCGGCGGCAGGCGCAGCCCCTCCTGGTAGATCTCCGTCGCGTTGGTCGGCACCGAGCCGGCCGACATGCCACCCATGTCCTGGTGGTGCGTCATCGCGGCGCTGAAGGCGATCAGCCGGCCTTGGTGCAGGATCGGCTGTACAACAGCGATGTCCGGCAGATGCGTGCCGCCGGTATAGGGATCGTTCAGCAGGAACGTGTCGTCCGGATGCATGCGGTCCGGGGGGAAAGTCTCGATAATCTTGCGCAGCACCGGGATCAGCGTCGCCAGATGGATCGGGATGGCGCAGGCTTGCGCGAGGGTCTGTCCGTCGACAGTGAACAGCCCGGCCGAGGCATCCAACCCCTCCTTGACGATCGGCGAGAACGAGCTGCGCAGCAGCGTCGATTGCATTTCGTTGGCAATGCCTTCGAGTTTGTGCCGCGTCACTTCGATGGTGATCGGATCGAGCTGCGAAGCAGATCGATGCTGGGAAGCAGAGCGCTGCTGCGAGGCAGACCGATGTTCTGCGGCGTTCATGCCGACCGCTCCAGCAACAGCGCACCGCCGCCGGCGAGGCGAGCGGTCCAGCCGGGTTCCAGCAGAATCGTGGTGTCGCTCTGTTCGATGATCGCGGGACCCGCCACCCGGGCATCCGGCGTCAGCGCGGCGCGCGACCAGATCGCGGCCGGCACCGGCTCGGCACGGTCGCGGATATGAATGTCGCGCGTGCCGGGGATGGCCGGCGTCGGGGATTCGGCAGTACCGACCGCCACCGTCCCGGCGCGCGAACGATGCACCGAACGCACATTGACCAGCTTCGCCGGAACCCGTGTGCTGTGGCCGTAGACACGGTCATGCGCCGCAAGGAAAGCGTCGTAGATCGCCTCGGCGTCGTGCGACAGCAACGGCACTTCGAGGTGATAGGACTGGCCGATATAGCACACATCGGCAAAGTGGCGGATGTCCGCATCGGCAACGCGCTCGGCCCGCATCAACGCGCCGCAGCGCGCATCGAGATCGCGCAGCGCTGCCAGCAACCTGTCCGCACGCAGTTCGGCCAGCGCGCAAGGAAACGCTGCGGCGACCTCATGTTCCACCGCCGCGCCGAGCAACCCGGCGGCCGACAACACGCCCGGGTGCGCCGGGATGAGGATCGACGCGATACCGAGTTCCTCCGCCAAGGCGCACGCATGCATCGGTCCACCACCGCCCAGCGGCAACAGCGCATAACCGCGCGGATCGATGCCACGGCCGATGGAAACCAGCCGGATCGCTTCCGCCATCTGCGCATTCAGCACGCGATGGATGCCCAATGCCGCCTGTTCGACGCTCATGCCGAGCGGCGTTGCGATCACCTGATCGATCGCGGCACGGGCGAGTGCCGGCTGCAATGTCAGCGTACCGCCGGCGAACCGCGCGGGGTCGATGTAGTGCAGCACGACCGATGCATCGGTCACCGTCGGCTGTGTTCCACCGCGGCCATAGCATGCGGGTCCCGGCTCGGAACCGGCGGAATGCGGGCCGACCCGCAGCGAACCGGCGCCGTCCAGCCAGGCGATGCTGCCGCCGCCCG
>JBEKNT010000132.1:0-15600 GCA_049522565.1 Acetobacteraceae bacterium | reverse complement strand
GTGAGGGTGATCGGGTCGGCACGCGGCATCTTCAAATAGCGGGGCGACCCGATCACCCTCACCCTCGGTGCTTTGCACCGCGACCTCTCCCGCTCCCGCGGGAGAAGTTAGAAACATTACGCTCATTGCACGTCTCCGTGGTGCCGGCGCCGCGTCAATGCGAGCAGCATGCCCATGCCCAGCGCGACCGCGATGACCGACGATCCGCCATACGAAATGAACGGCAGAGTCATGCCCTTGGTGGGAATCAGCTTCAGCGTCGATGCCATGTTGACGAACGCCTGCAAGCCGAACCCCGACACCAGTCCGGTGCACGACAGCACAACGAACATATCCTGCTCCTGCAACAATTTCAGCAGGCCGCGCAGCACGATGAATGCGAACACGCCCAGGATGACCAGGCAGACCAGCATGCCGAACTCTTCGCCGGCGACGGCGAAGACGAAATCGGCATGGGCGTCGGGCAGCACGTCCTTCACCCGCCCCTCGCCCGGCCCGCGGCCGAACAGACCGCCGTTGCCGAACGCCTCGAGCGCCGTGGTCACCTGGTAGGTGTCGCCAGTCCCGGGGTGCAGGAAACGCTCCACGCGGCTCTGCACATGCGGAAACAGCACATAGGCGAGGAAACCGGCACCACCCATCATGCCGACGCCCGCGGCGACGAAGAACAGGTTCATGCCGCCGACATAGAGCTGGCACAGGAAGACGGTGATGATCACCGCCAGCATGCCGATGTCGGGCTGCGACTTCAGCAGCATGATGATCAGCCCGAAGACCCCGAAGGCGATCCACAGGCCGGGGAAACGCGGCGAACGGCGGCCCTCGCTGATCAGCCAGGCCGCGACCACCGCGAAGCACGGCTTGAGGAATTCCGACGGCTGGATCGCCATGCCGGGCAGCGCAATCCAGCGCCGCGCGCCCTTGATCTCGACACCGGCCACCAGCGTTGCCGCCGTCAATACCAGCGCGACGATGCAGCCGACGATGGCCAGCCGCTTGATGTTGCGCGGCGACAGCAGCGACACACCGACGACGATGCCGCCGGCAACCGCGAGGAAGAACACCTGCTTGAAGATGAACATGTCGCGCGAGGAGCCGATGCGCTCGGCCACCGACGGCGACGCGGCCAGCATCATGATGTAGCCGAAGCCGATCAGCACGCCGATCGCGCCGAGCGTCCAGCGATCGACGGTCCACCACCAGCGGCCCAGCAGCGAGTTGTCGGCGCGCGACAGAGTTGGCATCAGGCGGCCCTTTCCTGTGCCAGGGACGCCACGAGGTCGGCGAATTTATCCCCCCGCGCATCGAAACCGCTGAACTGGTCGAAGCTGGCGCAGGCGGGCGACAGCAGCACCACGGGCGTGGCGGAGGCACGCGCGGCGATGAACGCGCGAGAGGTTGCGACATCGAGGGTGCCGACGATCTCGTGCGGCACATTGTGGGCTGTGAGCGTGGCAGAGAGCACCGGCGCGTCGCGGCCGATCAGCAGCGCACGCTCGATGCGGGAGAAGAACGGCGCCAGCGGCTCGATCCCGCCTTGCTTGGCGAGGCCGCCGGCGATCCACACCACCCGGTCATAGCAGGACAAGGCACGCGCGGCGGCATCGGCGTTGGTTGCCTTGCTGTCGTTGACGAAGGTGACGCCGTCGATCGTGCGCAGGCGTTGCTGGCGGTGCGGGAGTCCGGGGAAGGTCGTCATGCCATGCGCGATGGTGTCGCGCGGCACGCCGAGGAAGCGCGCGATCGCGTACGCTGCCGCGGCGTTCTGCGCATTGTGCGCGCCGGGGAGGGCGGGGGCGTTGGCGAGAGCGAGCGCGAGCGAGGGAGGTGCGGAAGGAGAGGTAAATGCAGAAGCAGGAGTCTCCCCCTCCCCTTGAGGGAGGGGGCCGGGGGGAGGGGTCGAGCGCGCAACCTGCTCGATCGCAACACAAACACCCTCGACGTTGCTCAGCACTTCGTGATTCGAGAAACGAACGACACGAATGCCCAGCTCCTGCATCCACGCATCCCGTGCCGCGTCAGTCTGCGAATCGATGTGCGCAATGCCGTCCAATTCCACGACAAGCCGCGCAGCCGAACAGTAGAAATCGGCGATGAATGGCCCTAACGGCATCTGGCGGCGGAACTTCAACCCTGCGGCCTGGTGCTTCCGAAGTGCTTGCCACAGCTTGCGCTCCGCCGGCGTCGTGTCTCGCCGCATGCGTCGGGCGTAGGGCAATAGTGAGACGTGCGGGGATGGAGGCTGAACGGACCCCTCCCCCCTGCCCCCTCCCTCAAGGGGAGGGGGAGCCTTTTGCTCCTCGTTCGTCTCTCTCTCACGCGCCGCCCCCGAAATCGTAACGACCTGCGCCGGCCTGCCGCCCAACCACGCGGCCATCGCGCGCGATCCGGCGTCATCGACGCCCACCACCGCCAGGTCGCCGGCCTCCTGCCGGTCGAAGATCGCCCGCTTGGCAGCCGTGTAGCCTGCCACGTCGCCGTGGCGATCCAGGTGGTCCGGGCTGAGGTTGAGCATCGCCGCGGCATCGAAGCGGAGGGTGACGAGTCGCTCCAACATGTAGGACGACATCTCCAGCACGTAGACTCCGTCGTCGGGCAGCAGCGGCAAGGCCAGCGCCGCCGTGCCGAGATTGCCGCCCGCGGCGACCGCCACGCCGGCGCAGGCCAGGATGTGCGCCAGCAGTGCGGTGGTGGTGGACTTGCCGTTGGTGCCGGTGATGCCGACGAAGCGCGCGCGCGAACCGGCGCGGCGCACTGCCTGGAACAACAGTTCCGCGTCCGACAAGATCGCCACGCCGCACGCCCGCGCGCGCTCGGCAGCGGGATGCGGCTTCGGCAGCCGATGCGGAATGCCAGGCGACAACACCAGCGCGTCGAACGCGAAGTCGTCGACACAGGGATCGCGCAACGGCAAATCGCCGGCGGCCGCACGCGCTGGCGGGGCGTCGTCCCACGCCACAACGTCGGCGCCCATCGCCCGCAGAGCATGCGCGACGGCAAGACCGTTGCGCCCCAGCCCCACCACGGCGAAGCGCTTGCCGGCGAACAGATCGGCGGGAAATGCGCTCATCGGATCTTCAACGTCGCCAGGCCGACCAGGGCCAGGATCATCGAGATGATCCAGAAACGAATGACGATGGTCGGCTCGGACCACCCTTTCTTCTCGAAATGATGGTGCAGCGGCGCCATCAGGAACACCCGCTTGCCGGTGCGCTTGTACCAGAACACCTGGACGATGACGGACACCGTCTCCACCACGAACAGGCCACCGACGATCATCAGCACGATCTCGTGCTTGGTCGCCACCGCCACCGCGCCCAGCGCGCCGCCCAGCGACAGCGAGCCGATATCGCCCATGAACACCGCCGCCGGCGGGGCGTTGAACCACAGAAAGCCCATGCCGGCGCCGATCAGCGCGGCGCAGAACACCGCCAGCTCGCCGACACCGGGGATGTAGGTGAGCTGGAGGTAGTCGGCGAAGATGCGGTTGCCCACCAGGTAGGCGATCAACGCAAACACCGCGGTGCTGATCATGGTTGGCACGATCGCCAGGCCGTCGAGCCCGTCGGTCAGGTTCACCGCGTTCGACGCGCCCATCATCACCAGCATGGCGAACACGGGAAAGAAATAGCCAAGCGGGATCAGCACTTCCTTGAACACCGGCACGGCCAGTTCGGTGCCGAGGGGGGCGCGCGTCAGCATCGCGATCCAGATCGCGGCGGCAAGTCCGATCACCGCCTGCACCAGCAGCTTGACGCGGCCGGAGACACCCTTGTGGTTGCGCCTGGTGACCTTCAGGTAGTCGTCGGCGAAGCCGAGCAAGCCGTAGCCCCAGGTAACGCACAGCACGGCCCAGACATAGGCGTTGCGCAGGTCCACCCAGAGCAAGGTGGAAATCGTCATGGCGAAGAGGATGAGAAGGCCACCCATGGTGGGCGTGCCCTTCTTTTCGATCAGATGGCGCTCGGGGCCGTCGGAGCGGATCGGCTGCCCCTGGTGCTGCACCGATTTCAGCCAGCGAATCAACTTCGGTCCCAGCCAGAAGCTGACGATCAGCGCGGTCAGGCAGGCCGCGCCGGAGCGGAAGGTGATGTAGCGGAACAGGTTGAACAGGATGAACTGTTCGGCCAGAGGCCGGGCGAGGTTGTACAGCATCAGGCTGCGGCCTCCGCACCGTGCGATGCGGCCGCAGCGTCGAGTGCATCCACCACGCGCCGCATGCGGCTGCCCAGGCTGCCCTTCACCAGGATGGCGTCGCCTGGCGCGACGGCTCGCGCGACGAGAGGGGCGAGAGCGGCGGAGTCGGGTGCGTGCACGCCGCGTTTTTGCTGCGGCAGTGCGTCGAACAGGTGGCGCATCAACGGTCCACAGGTGAACACTTTGTCCGCCGAGGCCGCGGCGTCCAGCGCGAGGGCGGCGTGTTCCGATAGCCCCGCTTCGCCGAGTTCCAGCATGTCGCCGAGCACCGCGACGCGCCGTTGCGCCGGCTGCAAGGCCAGCACGGACAGTGCGGCACGCATCGAGGCACCGTTGCCGTTGTAGCTCTCGTCGAGCAGCAGGGCGGTGCCGTTGGGGACGGGGATTTGACGGCGCGCGCCGCGGCCGGAGATCGGGGAGAAGGTCCCGAAAACCTCTCCCGCGAAGCGGGAGAGGTCGGCGCGGAGCCCCGGGTGAGGGTGATCGGGTCGGCACGCAGCACCTTCTGGCAATGTGCCGACCCGATCACCCTCACCCTCGTCGCTTCGCGCCTCGCGTCGGTCCGCTTCGCGGCCCAACCCCGCGAAGCGGGAGAGGTTTTGCATCGCGGCCAGTGCGGCCAGCGCATTCATCGCCATGTGCCGGCCAGGGGCATTGATCCTGAACCGCACCGAAACGCCTTCCATCCCGGCGAGCACGTCGCTGCCGTCGGCGTCCATCGCGACATCCACCAGCCGCACGTCAGCAGCATCGTCGCCGCCGAAGCCGATCACCGGCACCCCCAGTGCAATGGCGGCGTCACGCAGCCGGGCGAACATCGGCGTATCCGTGGGCAGCACGGCGACGCCGCCCGGCTCCAGCCCCAGCATGATCGACGCCTTCTCGTCGGCGATCGCCTCGATGCTGCCGAGAAAGCCGATATGCGCCTTCTCGATCGCCGTGATCACCGTGACATGCGGCCGCGCCAGCCGGGCCAGCGGGGCGATCTCCCCGGGGTGGTTCATGCCGATCTCGACCACGCAGAACGCGGCGCCGGGCGGCAAGCGCGCCAGGGTCAGCGGCACGCCCCAGTGGTTGTTGTAGGAGGCAACCGCAGCATGCGTCGGCCCCAGCGCCGACAATGCGCAACGCAGCATCTCCTTGGTCGTGGTCTTGCCCACGCTGCCGGTCACCGCGACCACGCGGCCGGCAAACCGCGCGCGCGCGTAGCCGCCCAGCCGCGCCAGCGCCGCCAGCGTGTCGTCCACCCGCAGCAACCGCGCGGCGCCCGGCACGTCCTGGTGCACCATCGCGCCCGCCGCACCCTTCGCGAGCGCATCGGCCACGAAGCGATGCCCGTCGCCGTTCTCGCCACGCAACGCAACGAACAGATCGCCGGGCGCCAGGCTGCGCGTATCGATCGACACGCCCGTCGCATCGAATGGCGCCGCCATCGTCCCGCCGGTGGCTTCCACCAGGTCGGCGGCAGTCCAGAGGGGGGTCATGGTCGTCATGTTGGTCATGCTCCCTCCCCCCTTGAGGGGGAGGGTTGGGGAGAGGGGGCACGCCGCATGTCGGTGGGGTCCGTCCCCTCTCCCCGACCCTCCCCCTCAAGGGGGGAGGGAGCCTGCTTTCCCTTCCCTCCCGTGTTTCCATGCTTTCCCGTCTCTGCCCCGCCCTGCACCAAACCGCGCACCACCCCCACATCGTCGAACGGCACTACCGTCCCGCCAATCGTCTGGCCCTGCTCGTGCCCCTTGCCGGCCACCGCCAGCACGTCGCCCGGCCCGAGCGCCTCCAGCCCCGCGGCAATCGCCTGCGCGCGGTCGCCGATCTCGCGCGCTCCCGGGCAGGCCGCCAGGATCGCGGCCCGGATCGCCGCCGGATTTTCCCCCCGCGGATTGTCGTCGGTGACGATCGCCAGGTCGGCCAGCCGCGCCGCCGCGGCGCCCATCAGCGGGCGCTTGCCACGGTCGCGATCGCCGCCGGCGCCGAACACCACGAGCAGCCGACCTGTCGTGTGCGGGCGCAATGCCGTGAGCAGCCGCTCCAGCGCGTCCGGCGTGTGGGCGTAATCCACATAGACCGCGGCGCCGTTCGGCAGCCGGGCGGCCAGTTCCATGCGGCCGCGCACGCCGGTCAGACCGCACAGCCGGTCCAGCGCGTCGGCCTGCCCCAGCGCCATTGCCAGGGCTGCCGCCAGCAATGCGTTGTCGGCCTGGAAGCGGCCCGGCAGACCCAGCGCGATCTCGCGCCGGACACCGCCTGATTCCACCTGCACCACCTGGCCATCCGGCCGTGGGGTGACCCGCAGCACGCGGATCATGTCGCCCGCTTCGCCGACCGTGCGCAGGTCCAGTCGCCGGCGGCGCGCCACGTCGCGCAGCGCATCCAACGTCGCCGCATCCATGTCGGCGCCGGCCAGCGCGGGCGCGCCCTCCGGCAGCAGGTCGGCGAACAGGCGGAGCTTGGCGGTCCGATAGACCTCCAGGCTGCCGTGATAGTCCAGGTGGTCGCGCGTCAGGTTGGTGAACGCCCCGGCGGTGAGCCGCACGCCATCGAGGCGCGCCTGATCCAGCCCGTGCGAAGACGCTTCCATCGCCGCATGGCGGATACCGGTGCGGCGCAGTCCGGCGAGGATCTCGGCGAGGCTGACCGGATCGGGCGTGGTCAGCCCGGGACCGGGAGGAAAACCGGGTGCGATCACCCCCAGTGTGCCGAGGCTGGCTGCCGGCAGGCCGCTGGCGGTCCAGATCTGCCGCAGGAACTCCACGGTGCTGGTCTTGCCGTTGGTGCCGGTCACCGCCACCACGTTGTCCGGCTGCGGTCCGGCCAGCACCGCGGCGATCTGCGCCAGGCGGCGGCGCGGCTCGGGATCGCGGATCAGCGGCCGCGGCGGCACGCCCGGTGGCCAGACGGTGTCATCCGGGGCCAGCACGGCGATGGCGCCCCGCTCGACCGCATCGGCGATGAAGGCGCGGCCATCGGCGCGGCTGCCGGGCAGCGCGGCGAACAGGTCGCCCGGCACCACCTGGCGACTGTCCGCGGTTACCCCGACGACGTCCAAGGCGGCCACCGCCTGCCAGGCGGCCGTGAACGCAGCAGGTTGCGGCAGAGCGCGCATGAGCTCAGCGAACCGCAAGAGTTTGTTCCACCAAACCTCGCGCGCCTTCGGCGGGAGACGACGGAATCCCGCTCCCGCCTGCGGGAGAGGCCAGAGTGAGGGTGCTGCGCGTGGCACCCTCGCCCCAACCCTCTCCCGCTGCCGCGGGAGCGGAAGTCGCGGATGCCTCGTGGCGCGGGGCGGGGCGGACACGCGCCGGCGGCAGCGCCGTGGCCGGCACTGTCAGCCCGGGCTTCCCGGACGAAACGGCCGTCTCGGGTTCCGCCGTCCCCGGGCCCCGCACCGGCGCTCCCGGCGGACGGCCGGGTTCCAGCGGGATCGCCAACACCTGGTTGATCGCCGGGGCGTCCTGGATGTCCGGCAGCAGCCCCATCATCGGCGCCATGCGCGCGATCACCCGCCCAGCCGCCGGCGCCGCCACCCAGCCGGCGGTCGAGAAGCCGTAGGTGCTTTTGTTGCCGTGCGGCTCGTCGAGCATCATGTAGACCGCGTAGCGCGGGGCGTTCATCGGGAACACGCTGGTGAAGGCCGCGACGTTGAAATTCTCCTTGAAGCCGCGCTCGTAGCCGTGTTTGCCGACCTTCTCCGCGGTGCCGGTCTTGCCGCCGGGATAGTAGCCCGTCACCTCGGCGTTCTTGCCGTAGCCGTCGGTGACGACCAGGCGCATCAACTTGCGCATGATGTCCACCGTCGAGGGTTGCTCCAGCCGCACGCCGTCCGGCACCTCCGACGGCTGCAAAGCGAGGATGGTCGGACGCACCAGCGTGCCGGTCGCCACGGCGGCGGTGCCGCGCACCACGTGCAACGGCGAGACCGAGATGCCGTGGCCGAACCCCACGGTCATCGTCACGATCTCCTTCCAGGCGGCGGCGGGCTGGATGATCGGCAGGCCGGCTTCCGGCAGCTCGATCGGCACGCGGGCGAACATCCCCATCGATTTCAGCCAGGCGCGCTGGCGCTCGGCGCCGACATCCACGGCGATATGCGCGGCACCCAGGTTGGACGAGTAGGCCAGCACCTCCGGCAGATACAGCCAGCGGTGCTTGCCCTCGAAATCGGTGATGGTGAAACGTCCGATATGGATCGGATGCGCCGCGTCGAACTCGTCCCAGATATGCACGATGCCGCCATCCAGGGCCATCGACGCGGTTTGCAGCTTGAACGTGCTGCCCGGCTCGTACATGCCGGTCACCGCCCGGTTGAACCGGTCATCCGCCGGGGCGGTGCGGAAATTGTTGGCATCGTAGTCCGGCAGGCTGACCATCGCGATCACTTCGCCGGTGTTCACATCCATCACGATCCCGCAGGCGCCGATCGCCTGGAACTCCTCCATCGCCTTGAGCAATTCCTCGCGCACCACGCCTTCGACGCGGATGTCGATCGACAGGCGCAGCGGCGAGGCGTCGCTGCGCAGATGCTCGTCGAAGTATTTCTCCACCCCGGCGACGCCATGCTCGTCCACGTCAACGCCGCCGAGCACCTGGGCGGCCAGGTTGCCCATCGGGTAGTGGCGTTCCTCGCTTGGCTGGAAGTCGATCCCGGGGATGCCGAGCGCGTTGATCGCCATCTCCTCCCGCGGGGTGATCTGGCGTTCCAGGTAGACGAACTGCTTGGTGCTCTCGGACAGCCGCTGGATCGCCATGTCGAGATCGAGACGCGGCAGCACCTGCTTCAGCTTCTTCGCCGCGTCCACCGGGTCGATGATCTGCCGCGGATCGGCGAACACCGAGACGGTCGGCAGCGAGATCGCCAGGATCTGCCCGTTACGGTCGGTGATCTCGGCCCGCTGGCCCGGCAGCCCGGTTCCCTCGGCCTGCTTCGGCGGCGTCAGCAGGTCGGTGACCTGGCGTTCGGGCCGATGCGGCATGAGCGGCTGGAGGATGGTGGCGTCGGCAAGCTTGCCGATTACGGCGATGAACAGCACGGCGAAGCCGATCGCGGCGAGCACCAGCCGGCCGCGGGTCTTTTCCAGCGCGGCGCGGCGTTGCAGGTCGGGTTCGGTGATGCGTACATGCTCGATGCGCGGCACGGCATCGCTGCGCGCCGCGCCGCGGCGATGCACCGGCCGGCCATAGGCGTTGCGCGGCGGGGAGTCGGGCTCGGGCGGGAGGTCGTGCGGATCGCTCATGTCAGCCGCCGTTGGTGTAGGACCAGTTCGGCGCGCTCACCGGCATGGGCCGGGGCAATGGCAGCGGCACGGGCGGCGAGCCCATGCCGTGCGCCATGCCGAGCAGGGAACCACTGGTTTGCGGCCCGGCGGGCGACATCGGCAGCGGTGCCGGCACACGTGGCGCCAGCGGCATCGACCGCGTCTCGGCAACCCGCTGCTCGACCGTCCGCTGATCGAACCCACGTTGCTCTACGCTGCGCTGATCGGGGCTGCGCTGATCGGGGCTGCGCTGATCCGGCGCATGCGGCAGGTTGCCAGCGAGGTGCGGCTGCGCGGGCGCGATGCGCGGCACTGACGGCTTGCGCTCCGCGGAATGCGCCGGATCCGCCAGCGTGGCCATGGCCAGACGTGGCGCCGGCGATGCAGCGCCAGGCGCCGCCGGCGACGCAGCCGCTTGTGCCGACGGCGCGGCATCCTTCGGCGCACCGGAGGACGCCTCGACAATCTTCGCATCCGCCGCCTTGCCTTCGTCCTCGCCCGTCCGGCTGGCACCGTCGGAGGCCACCGGCACCGGCATCTGATCGGACGGCGCCACGCCCCCGGCATTGGGCACTGATCCGGGCGGCGCCGGCGGCGGCAGGCGGCTGTCCAGGTCGGCCAGGCTGGTGAACTGGTTGGGCGAGACGGTCTGCAACGTGAGGAACTGGCTGGCGAGCTGGCGCAGCCGTTCCGGATCGTTCAGCAGCGTCCACTCCGCGCTCAGCATCCGGGTTTGCTCGCGCAACGCGTCGGTCGACTTCACGGTCTGCGCGATCTGCTCATCCAGCAATTTGACGCGATGCTTCGACTGATACAGGTACAAGCCGGACCCGCAGGCGAGCAGAAACACGAGGCAGGTGAACGGGCGGATCATGACGCGGGACTTTCGTCGGCGGACAGGCGTTCAAGGGCACGCAACCGGGCACTGCGGGCGCGTGGATTGACCTGGGTCTCCGCTGCACCGGGGCGGACCGCGCGCGGCGTCAGCAGGCGGAAATGCGGGCGGGAGCGCGCGAGCAAGCCGCGCGGGTCATGGCGCGACGGCGACGGCGCCCGCCCGGCGGCATCGGTCATGAAGCGCTTGACGATGCGGTCCTCCAGCGAATGGAACGCGATAACAACGAGCCGGCCGCCGGGCGCCAGCAGTCGCACCGCCGCCGCCAAGCCGCGTTCGATCTCGCCGAGTTCGTCGTTCACCCGGATGCGCAAGGCCTGGAAGCTGCGCGTGGCAGGATCGATGCCGGAACGGTCGGTCGGCAGCACGCCGCGAATGATGGAGGCGAGCCGCCCGGTCGTGGTAATGGGCGCCTCGGCACGTGCCGCCACGATGGCGCGGGCGATGCGGCGGGAGGCGCGCTCCTCGCCGAACTCGAACAACACGTCGGCCAGCGCGTGTTCCGGCAGCGTGTTGACCAGTTCCCCCGCCGTCGTCCCATGTTTTCCCATGCGCATGTCGAGCGGCCCCTCGGTCCTGAACGAGAAGCCGCGCGCCGGCTCGTCGAGTTGGAAGGAGGAGACGCCGAGATCGAGCACCACGCCGTCGAGCCGGTGGACGCCGGCGGCCTGGAGCAAGGCGAACAGGTCGCCGAACTGGCCTTCGATAAGGTGCAGCCGGCCGGGGAAGCGGGCTGCCAGGCTGGCGCCGCGGGCAATGGCGTCGGGATCGCGGTCGATCGCCCAGAGCGTGCAGACGGCGGAACGCAGGATCGCGTCAGCATAGCCGCCGCCGCCGAACGTGGCATCGAGATAGCTGCCGCCGTCGCGCGGTGCGAGAGCACGCAGCATTTCCGCCAGCAGGACGGGGACGTGGCCGGCGGGTGCGGAGGTGGGAACCAGCGTGCTCATGACGCAGCCGTGCCAGACGCAGCCGTGCCAGGGAGGGTCAGGCCGCGCTCGCGCGCCCGCACGCGGGCCTCGGCGCGGCGACGTTCGGCGGCGGCGGGCTCCCAGATCTGGAAGATGCGGCCGAGGCCCATGAACACGACAGCATCGGTCAGTCCGGCATATTCGACGAGATCATCCGGCAGCACGATCCGCCCCTCCCTGTCCGCCTCTACCGGGAATGCGTCGGCGTACAGCGTGGCGGCCATGTCGTCGTGCGCCTGGCTGAACAGGTCGAGCCGGTTCAACGGATCGGCCAGCGCGTCGAACACCGGCTTCGGCCAGGCCTCGATGCAAGGATGCTGATGCGACGGGCGCAGCACGAACTGCGTGCCGTTGGTTTCGTCCTGCGCTTTCAAGGCGGCACGAAACGGCGCGGGTACGGAGACGCGGCCCTTGGCGTCCAGCTTGTTCTGATGGGTGCCCAGGAATTGGGTCATCCGAAGCGGGCCGCCTTTCCCGTTCAATCCCTCGCGCGCGTGAGGCAGGGATCCGTGCCGTGTCGCCCGCGGGAAAGCCTGCCTGCCGTCTCAGCCATGTCCCGCAGAGCCCAGGAGCGACGGGTGCCGTCGTTTTGGGATGACATGGGATAGCATGGGCGAGCATGGGCGTCAAAGGGAAGTTGCCTCGGACTTGATTCCGGCTTCACCGGAAATTTTGTGGTCTCGTCAACGGTTTACCCGGTCTGTTCCGAGTCCGGCCAAGGGCTATTCTGAAAAGGCTCAATATTCACGCTTCGTTCCTGTTAACTGATTTGTGAGGATCGAACCCGGCGTCGGCAAACGGCGCCAGACGGCCTGTAAGCCGGGTTCTGTCCGCGCCGTTTTGGCGCGGGACGACCATTCCTCTGCGACGCGCCTCACGGCGCGCCTGTTGCGACCAACCCGGACGGCGAGGCGGGAATGCCTCTGCGCCCTTGCGGGCACCGCCGTCCCTATTCGGTCTTGCTCCCGGTGGGGTTTACCCTGCCGCCCCTGTTGCCAGGGGCGCGGTGCGCTCTTGCCGCACCGTTTCGCCCTTGCCCGCGGGGCGCCCCATGGGATTTCATGGGGTCCTTGCGCGGGCGGTTTGTTTTCTGTGGCACTGTCCCTGGGGTCGCCCCCGCCGGCGGTTGGCCGGCACCGTATTCCCGTGGAGCCCGGACTTTCCTCTGCCACCTTGCGGCAGCAGCGGCCGTCCGGCCGTCTGGCGTATTGGAGAGATGCGCGGGGGCGGCGGGCGCGTCAAGCGCGGCGGGGATGCACCACCTCGCGCTGACACGCCGGCCCGGGGCAGCATGGTCATGCCCACGCCGGCGTCATCCGGCCGCTGCTTCGCGCCGCGGCGGCGATCGACTTGACGCATCGTGGCCCGCAGCCTGGCCCCACATCCGCGCCTGAATTTCACGCCCGCCGCGGGCGCGTGCCGGGTTCCTGATGCGGCATGGCCTGCACGGCGGGAACGTCTGGTTGCGGCAAGGTCGCGGCCGCAGCCTCGGCGCGCCGCAGCGCCGCCGCGGTTTCCGGCAGGTCGGGCAGGTCGAGCCGCGGCTTTTCGCCGAAGCCGAACGCGCGCGTCAGGTCGCCGCAGGTGCGCCGGCGCCACATGCTCAAATTGGCAATCTCGACGCCGAACCGGGTCTCGATCAGCCGCAGCGTGGAGGTATGGTCGAACGTCGCGCCGCAGACGTAGCCACCGCGACTGAACGGCGAGATCACCAGGCAGGGCACGCGAAAGCCGAGCCCGATCGGCTTGCCATCGACGAATTCCCCCGGCGTGCCGGGCTCGGGCAGCGGCGGGACGACGTGGTCGAACAACCCGTCATTCTCGTCGTAGTTCAGGATCACCGCGGTGCGGGCCCAAAGCGCCTGGTTGGACCACAGCGCGGCGAGGACTTGCGCCGTGTGGTGCTCGCCGGCGGCGGGCAGGTAGGACGGGTGTTCGGTGACCGTGGAGGGCGGAACAATCCACGTCACCTGAGGAATATTTCCGCTGCGCAGATCGGCCAGCAGTTCGTCGAAGCCACGGTTGCGCATCAGGTTGTCGAAGTGGTCCGAGGTCGGCAGGGCGTCACCGAAAACGGCAAAATGCTTGCAGACGTTGCAGCCGTAATCGTCCGCCTCGTGATAGACCCGCCAGGTGATCCCGGCGCGTTGCAGGCGCTCCGGGTAGGTTTCCCACCTGTAGCGCCGGTCGTGGTTGTCCAGGGCGGGACCGCCGTTGCGGCCGTCCGGGTCGATGGTCGCCGTCATCAGGAAGTAGCGGTTCGGATGCGTCGGCCCGAGCATGGAGCAATGGTAGCCGTCGCAAATGGTGAACGCGTCGGCGAGCGCATGGTAGAAGGGCAGGTCGTCGCGGGTGTGATAGCCCATGGTGGTCGGCGCGAACGCGCCGTTCACCGCCCGATGTGCCGGGATCCACGCATCCATCGCGCCGTCGTTCAGGCAGGCATGCAGCGGCCCCCAGGCATGGCTGAGATCGTGCAGGCGCTGCGCGCTGGTCCGCGCGCAATCCAGCCGGAACGGCAGCACGTAGCCGTCGGCATGCTGCGGATCGGGCTGATGGAATACGCTGCGCCCAGACGCGAGGCGCATTGCCCGCGGATCGTCGAAGCCGCGCACACCGCGCAGGGTGCCGAAATAATGGTCGAAGGAGCGGTTCTCCTTCATCAGGATGACGATGTGATCGATGTCCGACAGCTTCGCCGACACCGCGACCGACGGCGCGGCGCTCGCCAACGGGGCGCTCGCCGGCAGTCCAGCGAGCGCACCGGAGCCTTGCAGGAAGTGGCGGCGTGACAGACCCAACATCGCGGCAGCCTACGCGAACCCGTTGCATTTGACCACCGGGCTGCGCAGGCCGTGCGGTGGCCGATTTCTGCGACATGCGGTCATAGTACGCCACCCGAGCCGATGCGCTCCTGCGCGCAGTTCGCAAGCCGGCTTGCACCCGGCGGGAAGGAGTACCATGGGGATTGATCGTGCGATCACGGTCAGCCGGATCTCTAACGTTGATCCCGTCGAGCGCGCCGTCGCAGCGCAACTTTGGCATGCCATCATGTCACGGCACGAAGCCATCACCGTCGAAGCCGTTCCGACATCGGCCCGCGACCTGGACTTGGTTCTTCGTTGCCACGGGTCCTAACAACGGCTGATCATCCATTAACCCTTTCGCAAGGATGGGCGTGCAACACTGCTCGGGTCACCGCTGGTTCCTCAAGATGGACCACCAAAGCAAGACCGCACTTCGGACCTTTCCTCCACGACCGTTGACGGAGGATGAGCGTCACGTCTTGCTTGACTGGATCAAGGCCGCAAAAGGCTTTTCTGCGTTTGTCAGCGAACGGCGGAGCGACGACCCAGAGATCTACCGGCGGATCGTCGTCTCTCGCCGGGCCACGAAGCAGCATCTGTACCTGATCCATTCACCCACGGACTCTGCCCGCTGGATCGTGTTCTCCGCTGCTAAAGGCGAGTATGTAGAACGTTTCCCGACACTGCGTACCGCCCTGAATTACATCGAACCGGTGTCTCTTCCGATACGCGTGGCCGAAGCATCCAGCGTTCAAACAGATCCGGCAACACGGCGCAAGCGGCCGCTGAGACATGCCCTGGCGAGCACCAGGGTGAGAGTTGTCTGTTGGGCCTGCGCGCTCGCCGCGATGCTGATGGTGTCGCGATGGCTCAGTTGGGACGGTAGCGTTGCAGACGGCAGCCGCAATGCGGAGGCGATCGCCGAACAGGTGGTCCGGGACAGCGTCAGTGACCCGGACAGCACCCAGTTTCGCAACGTTATGGCGTACCGGGTCGGATTCGATAATGAACGCTGGGTCTGCGGATGGTTCAACGCAAGGAACACCGGCGGTGAGTTTTTCGGCTACAGGCGCTTTGTGGTTCACGTGCTCCTGACGGATCGCCGATCCCCGGATGAGAATTCGAACATCAGAACGCATTTGCTCTTGTCGGAGACCGAGGTCCCCGGCATGACGTACGCTTGGGAGAACTATTGCCGTTGATTGTGCAACTGGGCGATTCAGTACCGGTCGCCCGAAGGTCTGATGCCACCCCGCCTATAGATTGACCCATGAACGGCGTCACCTTCGTCAGGCCGATCCCCGGGTCAAGCGGCCGGGGGCAGGCTCAGGTCGGCATCCACGACTTTCCTTGTTGCAAGCGACATAGTCGTGGTTGGCGGGCCTGCGCCCCATGGGCGCTGATTTAAGGGACCGTCCGGGAACAACCGAGTCAGTTGCCGGCGGATCGCAACCTCCGTGTCATGGCCGGCGAAGGCC